>CAJXVA010000046.1 GCA_913061055.1 uncultured Pseudomonadota bacterium | reverse complement strand
GAGATGTGTATAAGAGACAGCCGCGCCTGTGCCCGCGGCGCCTGCACCCACCGCCGCTGCGGACGACGGCTCCGGTCGGGTTTCGTGGGCGCGTGATCCCTGGGGAGGCGTCCTGGTTGCGGTGGGGGGCGTGGCAGCGATCACCGGCGGGGGTCTGCTGCTCGTGTCCAATGGCTCAACCGATGCGCCGGAGGCGGAGACCGAGCGCGCGCATGCCCGTCGCGAAGCCGATGTCCGCAACACCTCGACCGCAGGATTTGTCCTGCTCGGCGCCGGTGCGGCGCTCCTGGTCGGCGGCATCGTCCGCTACAGCGTGCTCGCGCGCCGGGGCCGAACCGGCCGCATCAGCGACGGAGGACTGACGTGGCACTTCTGAGATTCGCAGCGCTGCGACTCGGTGTGGCGTTTGTTGCCGCCAGTGCCGGTGGATGCACCATCGATCCGTTCGCGTGCAGCGACGCGGCCCAGTGTGATTGGGAGGGCGGCACCGCGGTCTGCCTTGCCGACGGCGTCTGCGCCTATCCAGACGACACCTGCCCCTCCGGACTTCGACGCTCTCCCAACGCGCGGTCAAACCCAGCGAGTTGCGTCGAGGACACCGGCAGCGCAACAACCTCGGCGGACACCAGCAGCACGGGCCCCGTCCTGACCACCGACACGAGTTCGAGCACGGGCGGACTCAGCAGCACCGACACGTGCGCCAGCCTCGAGTGGTTTCCCGACGCCGATGCCGACGGTTTCGGGGACGCAGATGCCACCGCAGTCATCGCGTGCGACGCTCCACCGAGCAGCGTTGAAAACGCGGACGACTGCGACGACAGCGATCCCCGGGTTCGGCCCGACCACCTTCAGTGCGAGGACAATCCAGGCCTCGTCGCCTGGTACCGTCTCGACGAGGCAAGCGACACCGAGTTCGCCCTCGATGAGGCCGCCGGCTCCGTCGCAACGCTCGTCGGAGATCCCACGTTTGGCATCGAAGGGGCGTTCGGGACGGCGGTGCAATACGCCGGACATCCAGACACGATCGACATCGCCGAGACCATCGCCCGTCTTGCGCTCGATGGCGCTCCGGCGTCCGAAGGCACCATCGAGTTCTGGGCCCAACCCGACGTCCTCGACGAGGCGTGTGCCGAAAACTGCACGAAGTTCATCGTCCACATCAGCGACGATCAGGGCGATGGGTTTGGCAACAACACACCCGACCTCCACATACACGTGGGTCACGCCGCGGCGGGAGACCCGTACCAATGGAGAGCGTTTGTCGACGGCGTTTTTGCCGGCGGGGTGAACTGCAGCTTGGTCGGCTCCGACGTCGAGTCCGACCGCTGGACCCACGTCGCGTTCCGCTGGACCGCTACGAGCTGTGCACTGCTCATCGATGGCGTATCCGTCGACAGCGCCGAAGGAAGCACACCAAGCCCGCAGTGGACCCAGGGGCGAATTGGACACCCCGCATCCCGGCCCGACCGCGCGTATGACGGTGCCGTCGACGAGCTGATGATCTTCGACCACGAGCGCTCCGACATCGAGATTCGACGCGACTGCGGTCGCCCGCCCTGCCCGCCGGCCTAGCACCGCTGCGCGGGGTACAGTGCGGGCCAGGATTGGATCGGGCGATGCAAAGAGTTTGGGCACTGGTGTTGGGGTTTGGGTTGACGGCTGCATGCAACGATGCGCCGCGCGAAGAGGACGGTATCGGGAGCGGTGACCTGCCGACCACGATCTCTGCGGGTCAGGACACGGACCCCGTCGACGACACGACCGGTGGCGGCGAGGTCGAGACCGGTGGCGACGTCAAGCTCGACGTGGGTGCCCCGGAGACCGGGGCGGATCCGGACGGGCCGGACGGCTCATGTCCGCCGCTGCCCGGTACGGACGCGATGCTCACTGGCATCGTGTACGCACCGAACCAGGAGATCCCTGTCAGCGGTGCGTTGGTCTACCTCACCGACGACCCCCCCGACGGCATTCCTCAGACGGTCTACTGTGCCGAATGCGTCGAGCTTCCGTGCGACATCCCCTTCATCCTGACCGAGGCTGACGGAAGCTTCGAACTCCCGGCCTACAGCGGCGCCACCCACCTCGTCGTACGCAAGGGGCAGTTCATGAGGGTCACGGAGCTCACGGTCGAGCCCGGCCCCACCGAGTTCGCCCCGGAGCTCACCAGCCTGCCCGCCGAAAACATCCCCGGTGAGGGGCTGTACATCCCGCGCATCGCCCTGGCTTGGGGTTCGTACGATCGCCTCGAGGACGCGCTGGGCAAGCTCGGTCTCGCCGACACGATCATCGAAGATTTCCAGCAGGACTTCGTGCCCGGCACCGAGCAGTTCGATGTCTGGTCCAACACCACCGACATCTTTGGCGGTGGCCCCGAGACCACTTCGCTGGGCTCCTTCGCGCAGCTCCTGAGCAGCTACACGCTGATGGAGCAGTACCACATCATCTTCGTGCCCTGCTCCGACGACACGGCGCTCTCGGCCCTGAACGACCCGGCCGTCATCGAGAACATCCGGCGCTGGGTCGACAATGGGGGCAAGTTCTACGCGTCGGATTGGTCCAACGAATTCATCGGCCGCGTGTTCGGGCAGTACCAGACCTTCTACACCGACGGTGGCAGCGCCGACCTGCCCGACCCCTACAGCTCCACCGCGACCGTGCTCGACGACGACCTCACGGCCTGGCTCGACGCCTTGCCACCGGGCCTCAAGGACATCAACCCGCTCAACGGCGCCGGCGCTTCGTTCCCCTCCGTCAACGCTCCGCCGACGATCGAGACCGTCGACAACTGGTCCGGTATCGCATCCACTCCGTCCGTCATGGTCGACGACGGCATGGGTGGCCAGATCGATGTGGGCCACAAGGTCTGGATCGAAGGACCGGGCGACAGCAACATCATCCCCGGTGGCAACCACCCGCTCACCGTCACGGGAGAGTACGGCTGCGGCAAGGTGCTCTTCACCACCTACCACATGGCCGAGTTCTCCAACTCGTACGTAGGCCTCACCCCACAGGAGCTCGTGCTTCTGTATCTAATCCTGGAGATCGGCGTCTGCCAAATCCCCTACGACGCCCCGCCCCCGGTCGGCTGACATGCGACCCTACGATCCCCTTGTTGGCCTGATGATCTTGGCGGCCTGCGCTGCCGAGCCGCGTTCGATCTCGGACGCGATGGACGGGCGCCCCAATCCCTCGGCGTCCGGCTCCAGCTCCAGCTCCAGTTCCGGCGAAGACAGCGGCGACTCGAGCACGGGCGCCCGTATCGACCTCGGCGGCGACACTCCCGGAACCCAGTGCGTGCAGTGTTCGATGCAGCTGTCGTCGATGCAGTCGGGCACGCTCGCGCTCTTTGGGGAGAATGTGTTCGCATCGGCCGCGCTCGAGGGGCAGCCGGTCTACGCGCTGGGGAACCGCGGGCCCGGGCGCTTCATCGCTGCGGCGGACTTTTCCCTGCCCCTGAACGAGGAGACCGACTGCCCGCTGGTGTCGTGGCTGGGTCAGGCCCAGGACACCCCGCGCCTATTGGTCCTGGGGCGCGCCGAGCCGATGGACGTCCTCGGACAAACCCACCCGGCCCAGCCTCACCTGCCACAAGCCTACGTGGGCGAACCGCAGGCGCTACGCGATGACTTCGACATCGTCGCGTACTACGAGGAGTCCGCATTCCTCGATGAAGGAGAGACCCCGAGCGACCAAGAATTCGCCACGCTCCTTGGCTTCCTCGACGCCGGCGGCGGCCTCGTGGTCAGCTCGGAATACGCCCGAGAAAACGGCGGCTACTTGACGCCCGAGGACCTGCTCAGCGTCAATCGGCTGCTCGAGCCCCTTGGGGTGCGTGCGCTCGCGGTCGATCTCAACTGGGGCGATGCCTCGGGTGCGATCGAATTTCCATGCTTCCCGCAGGAAGGCTGAGCCCCCCTACTCCTGCGCTTGAAGGCGCTCGACCGCGGAGGAGTACGAGGTGTTGCGCACCATCTCGGCGAGCAGCTTGGTGTAGCGCGCGACCATCTCGGGGCGGCCGCTGGTGCGATGGTGTTGCAGCGCCTTGTAGATGCGCACGTACGCCTGCTCGGAGTTGACGAAGTACTCGACCGCAGCCAAGACGGCCTCGATCGACGAGTGGCTGACCGAAGGGGACAGCGTGGTGAAGTGGAACTCTCGATTGGATGAGTTCGTCACGCCAACGGTCGCCTCGGCCTGCGCGTCGGTGGCCTGCTCGGCGTGCGCGTCGCCCATCAGCCCCCGAACCGAGAAACTCGAGAACCGGATCGAGGCGAGCGAGGGGAACTCGCCCTGGTAGCGCTCGCGGAGACCGGAGAAGAACGCGTCGAGCATGCCGACGCCCTTGCCATTGACCTCGATCTCCCGCTCCCCAGGGCTCTCCACGGCCTCGCAACGGATCGTGCAGTGCCCGTCCCGGAAGTCCTCGTCGATGGCATAGCGGCGAACCTCGAGGGTCCGGAACTCGTCCGAAAGGACTTCGCGCATCGTCTGAAGGGCTTGCGTCTGGAGAGGGCCTAGGGCGGCTCGCATGGGACGGGCAGTGTTGCACAAAGCAGCGGCGGGGCTCGCGAACTCGCGATACCCCGCCTTCTCATCGCACAACGCAATCGTGTGCTGACTTGCGCGCCGACGTCCGTGCGGCGCGCGGATGCCTACGGCGAGCGCCTACCGCTGACGGTAGGTGACACGACCACGAGTCGGGTCGTACGGCGACACTTCGACCTTCACACGGTCGCCGAGGACAACTCGGATCCGGTGACGACGCATGCGTCCTGAAAGCTTTGCGATCACGGTGTGGCCTTCGCCCACATCCACTTTGAAAGTTCCTCCGCTGAGGACCTCTCTGATCACACCGTCGAACTCAATTGCGTCCTCGTTTCCCATAGTCAGGCTGGCCCGAAAACACTATTCGGGCGCGCGACATCCTGCCCACACCTGCACCGACTCACAAGGCATTTCTTCGCGCAACTAGCGCAGCCCTTCGGCGAGGCTCACCTCTCGGCTGGTCTGGGCCAGCATCGGGGCAACGAGCACCACGTCGTCGAAGGGGTCTGCGGGGTCGTAGGCATCCGATCGGAGGACGAGCGTGTCCCCATAGCAACGGATCTGCACGGGATGGTCCCAGCCGTCCACGGCGTGCTCCAGGACCCCTCCGAGGGTCGCCGCAGCCAGCGCTTCGGGGCAGCCGGCATGCGGACCCGCGCCCAAGCGGGCCATCTGAATGCTCTGCCGCAGATGGATGAGAGCCCGGCCGGTCCGATCTCGTCGATCCACGCACCCAGCCTCTGTGCAGACGGCCAAGACCAGCCCAAAGCCCAGCGACAGGGCCAACAACCCAACCAGCCACGCGGTGCGATGCCACCGAGGCACACGGCCGACCACTTCGAGGAACCAGGGGGACGCCTGCATACCCCACCCCATCGCAAGCGACGTGCCAGCGCGGCGCTGCCGTGGTTTCAGCGACGCGCGGTGCAGGACGAAGCGGCGTCGTGTCGCGGCGGCACGGGTTCAGACATGGACGTGACATCCTGTCTCGCAGCCCCGTCCACGGCGTGACGGAAGGGATCAGCGCCCAGCCCTCGCCCGCGTCGCTGTCGAAGGTTGGCCAGGACGTTCTCAAACACGTCCACGGTGGCAGCGATTGGTTGGTCGTTCCCAATGGGAAACCGGCCGGACACCGGATGCTCGCCAAGCCATCCATGCATGCGGGCAACTGCGAGCTTCGCCTGCTCGTCGATCGCGGGGTCCGATTCTGCGGACGAAAGCCACGCGGCGGCTTCGTGCTCCAGACGCTCGGACGCTTGAGCGAATCGGCGTTGTGCAGCGTCGACCCGGGCCCGCCGAAGCTGGAACGGAGATTCCCCGTCCGCGCCGCG
Source organism: uncultured Pseudomonadota bacterium (assembly GCA_913061055.1). Classification (GTDB taxonomy): domain Bacteria; phylum Myxococcota_A; class Polyangia; order Nannocystales; family Nannocystaceae; genus CAJXVA01. The sequence continues at coordinate 27,360 of CAJXVA010000046.1, read as the reverse complement.
AAGGAACAGCCGCTGGTGGTAGGCACACGCGAAGTCGGCACAGCGAACCGCATCTTCGATCCGCCGCTCGAGCAAGTTGGAGGCAGGCCGGCCCAAGTCTGGGTCCGGCTCGGACCACCGCAAGACGCCGAGCTGTCGTCGCTCCCGCCCTCGGACCTTCGCTGCGCGACGGACCTGGTGGCGCTCGAGCCACAGGTATCCGGCACATACCGCTGCTACCGACACGATCGCGACCCCGGACACGCCCACAGATGATACCGCGCCGCCTCGCCGCCAGCACGAGATCGACCCGACAAACGCCAGATCCTGCAGGAAGGCACGAAAACGTCGGCGGCGCCGTAAGCACCACCGGCTGGGACCGTTGGTCCCATGAATGAGACACAAAGCAGGAGCGGCGTTGTTGTTTTGTTCACTCGCGGTGGGATGTGGCCGAACCCCGATCGATGTGTTTTCCGCCGACATGCGCAGCGAAGACGCGTTCGACCCCTGGGTCGATGGATGCTCGAAAGTCGACTACCTGTTCATCGTCGACAACTCCTCGAGCATGGGCAACAACCAGCACAAGCTTGCGCTGAGCGTGACCGACTTCATCCACGGCGTTGCGGGTGTCCTCGAGTCTGTGGAGTCGGTCCACGTGGGTGTGATGACCACGGACGCATACGAGCACAACGCACCGGGGTGCGAGCACCTCGGCGCGCTCGTCACCCAGACCGGAGGTCACAACAGCTCCGAGCAGACCTGCGGTCCCTTCACGCAGGGGCGGCGGTTCATGACCGAGCAGGACGATCTCGAGTCGGGGCTCGAGTGTGCAATCCGCGTGGGAACGACCGGTTCCACCTCCGAGCGACCCCTCGGTGCGATCCGGGGGGCCCTCGAGCCCCGAATCGACGACGTCGCCGTCTGCAACGAAGGTTTTTTTCGCTCCGACGCGATGCTCGTCGTCGTCATCCTCACCGATGAAGACGGCGTCAGCGACACGCTGACCTACGACACGATCGTCCGCGCCAAGGGGGGCAACCCGGAGTCCGTGGTGGTGCTTTCGATCGCGCACACCGAGGACGACACCTGCTCTCGCACTGGGCACGCAACGCAAGCCGATACCCTGATTCGGTTTACACGGCAGTTCGAACACGGCCTCACAGAGTCGATCTGTGCGACATCGTTCGAGGGACCGTTCGAGCGAGCGACCGAGGTGATTCAAGCCGCCTGCGGCGAGTGACGCCGAGCGATCCTCTCAGGCTGCTCGCGAGACTGCCTCGCGAAGCGTCGCCCCAAGCGCCTCGAGGGCCTCCGCGCAGCTTCCAGCGTCGCGTGCCCGTGCCGCGACCTCCAACAACTCGCCGATCGTGCTGAGCTCGGGAAACCCAAAACTGCCTCCGGAACCCTTGAGCCGATGTCCCAGCCGGTCGATTTCGTCAAACTCCTGGTTCCTCAGCGCCACCATCATCTTGGAGTAGTCGTCCTGCCGGGCGGCAAAGAACGACGGCAGCAGCGAGCGCACCTCGGAGGAGACGTCCAAGGGCCGAGTGAGGGCAGCGTCCCCCTTGTTGCCCCCGAACTCGCGGAGGGCTTCCCGAACGGTGTCCCAGTCGAAGGGCTTGCACAGCACCCGATCGAACCCAACCCGGAGGCATTCACGACGGGTGGCGAGCGTCGCGTGCCCGGAGATCGCCATGACCGGCGTTCGGCGGGTCCCCAATCGCTCTTCGTGGGCGCGGATCTGCCGCACGAGCACAAACCCCGTGATCACAGGCATCTCCAGGTCCGTCAGGACCGCGTCGAAATCGTTCTCCCGCAGTCGCCGGAGTGCTTCGGCGCCGCTACTCGCCTCCGTCAGGTCGTAGCCCCAGCTCGAGAGCACCTGAACCAGCAGGACCCGCGATGACTCGTCATCATCGACGAGCAGCAGCTGTGGCATGGACCGAGGCATCCGATCGAGGTCATCGCCCCACCGCGCGAGAACCTGAGCCGAGCGGGGGTCCAACTCGGGACATGCGCAACCCGACCCGGCGCTGGCCCGGGAGGTCGTTTGGCCGCATGGATTCGTGGAGTTCGCATGCCTCCAGCCGTGCCTCGCATCCACGTCGTCGACGACGACACCGAAATCCGTCTCCTGCTGGGTGCCTGGCTCGCTTCGGCCGGCTACGCCGTGGAAGGCTTCGGATGCGGACAGGCGTACCTGGACCACGGCGGCCCACACCCAGCGTTGGTCTGCCTCGACCTCAACATGCCCGATCCGGATGGACTCGCGGTTCTTCGGGCCCTTCGCGCCCGCGGCGTCCCATGCCGCATCGTCGTGTTCACCGCCGACGACGCGGTGAACACCGCCGTGGAGTGCATGAAGCTTGGGGCGTTCGATTTCGTGGTCAAGCCCATTCACAAGGCTGGCTTTCTGAGAGTTGTGGAAGCCGCGATGCGCCCCCAACTCGCCGTGGTCACCCCAGACCGAACCCGCGCCGAAACACCTTTGTTCATCGGCGAGTCCCCCGTGATGGACGCCGTCCGTAACGAGATCGGGAAGGTCGCGGACACCGACATCACCGTCTTCATCCACGGGGAGAGCGGCACCGGCAAGGAGTTGGTCGCCCGCTCGATTCACGCCTCCAGCGGCCGCGCCGACGGCCCCTTCATCGCACTCAACTGCGGCGCCATTCCCGAAGCCCTCCAGGAGTCCGTGTTGTTCGGGCACGAGAAGGGGGCATTCACCGGAGCCACCCACGCTCGCAAGGGAAAGTTCCAGCTCGCTGACGGCGGCACGTTGTTGCTCGATGAGGTTGCCGAGCTCTCGCCCGCCGCTCAGGTTCGGCTCCTGCGAGTCCTGCAAGAACGCACCGTCGAGCCGGTCGGCGCGGCAGAGCCCGTGCCCATCAATGTTCGGGTGCTCTCCGCCACCCACCGCGACCTCGAGCGAATGGTCGCCGCGCAGGAGTTCCGGCAAGACCTCTACTACCGCTTGATGATCTACCCGATCGAAGTCCCCGCACTTCGTTTCCACCCCGACGACATCCGGGCACTGTTCGAACACTTCGTCGGCCATCACGCCTCGGCGATGGGATGTCCGCCGCCGGAGATCTTGGACGACGTCTGGGATGCGCTGAGGCAACACCCATGGCCCGGCAACGTGCGCGAGCTGGCCAACGTCGCGCACCGCAGCGTGGTGGCGCACCGTGGCGAAACGTTGAGCGCGGCGACGTTGGGGCTCCGGACCCCAGCTCCGGTCGGCCCCACACCATCTCTCCCACCACCGATAGCGCCGATAGCACCCGCTGTTCCGTCGGCCCCAGAGGTGGCGCCCGAGGGTACGACGATGGCCGACGCCGAACGTCGAGCCCTCGTTGATGCCCTCGACGCGTGCAGCGGGAACCTCACCGCGGCTGCGCGGCGGCTCGGCATCGGGCGAGCCACGCTCTATCGAAAGCTGACCCGTCACGGTCTCACCCGGGACCCCTGACCCGGCGGTGCCTCTTGCCCCGCCACGCTGGGGCCGATCGCTACGCCGCGTGGGGCCCACAACGCGCTATTCGATCAGCGCGATGAACTACACGATCACCGACATCGAAGGCGTTGGCGAAGCATACGGAGCCAAGCTCCGCGACGCAGGAATCGAAATGACCGAGGACCTGCTCGAGAAGTGTGGCGCCAAGAAGGGGCGCGAAGCGATCGCGTCGCAGACCGGACTCAGCGAAAAACTACTGCTGACCTGGGCCAACATGGCGGACATGATGCGCATCAACGGCGTGGGTGGCCAGTTCGCCGAGCTGCTGCATGGCGCGGGCGTCGATACCGTCAAGGAGTTGCGCACCCGGAACGCCGAGAACCTCGCCGCGAAGATGGCCGAGGTCAAAGACGAAAAGGGAATCACCAAGGCTGCCCCAGCCCCATCCATCGTCCAAGGCTGGATTGACCAGGGCAAGGACATGGAGCCTCGCATCACGCACTGATCGGGCTACTTCGCCCGCAGCACATCCATCAGGAGGTTGCTGCGGGTGATCGCAGATGCCGTGAGGAAGCCCGAGACAAGCGCTCCGCCCACCCCGCATGTGCAGACATCTTGGCCGGTCAGGTAGAGCCCCTCGACGGGCGTTTGCGGCCGCAAGAACCGCTGCTCGAACCGATTCGGGTCGTGCGAGAGCCCGTAGATTTCGCCGTGCTGGTACGCCGTGAAGTGCTGCGTGCTCAGCGGTGTGCTCAGCTCGTGAAACGCGATCTTGCCCTTGAGGTGAGGCTCGCGCTCATAGAGTTTCTCCAGCATCCGGTCTGACCAGCGCGCCTTGAGGGCTTCGTACTCGTCGCCGCGTCTCTTCCAGGGCTCGTCCGCCCACTTCGAGACCCGCGACCACGGCATCAGCGTGACGATCTCGATCGTCGACTTCCCGGGATGGCGCTCGGCGTGGGTCGGATCCTTGGCGGACGGAAACGAGATGTACGCGACCGGAAGCGGCGCGTTCTCATCGGCCTCGAAGCGCGCCATCGTGCGGTCGTGGTCGTAGTCATCGGGGTAGACCCAGTGGTTGGCCCGCGGAAGCTTCAGTTCTTCCGTCGTGCCGTCGAGCCCGATGTACAGGCTGGCATGGGCCAGCGAAGGACGCAGCGTCGAGAGCTTGTCCTCCGCGTCGATGCGGGCCTTGCCAACGTCGCCCAGGAGGCGCCCAAAGGTATTGAGCACCCCCGCGTTGCTGATCACGAGGTCGGCCCGGATGACGCGGCCATCTTCCATGCGCACCCCGGCCGCCTTTCCGTGTTCGACGACGATCTCCGACACCTCTGCCCGCGTCGCCAGCTGACCACCCAACGCCTCGATCCGTGGAACGAACGTCTCGGCAATCCGAGCGGAGCCGCCGATCGGGTAGGCACCACCGGCGAAGTAGTGCTTCACCAGCGTGGCGTGCATCGCAAAGCTGCTCTGACGCGGAGGAAGCCCGTAGTCGCCGTACTGACCGGTGAGGACGCCGATCAGCCGCTCGTCTTCGGTCAGCTCGCGAAGGACGTCGTACGTCGTGCGACGGGCAAAGCTCATGTACTTGCGTCGCAGCAAGCGTCCGCCTAGGAACGCTGTGACGTCGCCCAGAGCCTTCTCAGCATAGAACGACCGGGAGGCCTTCGACACCTCGAACACGAGATCGAGGTATCGCGCGATCGCCTCTTTCTCGGCCGGAAAGCGTTCGCACATGTCGGCCTTGAAGTTTTTGACCCCACTGCGAAGCGGGTACTCGGTGTCCCCGAACCAGATCCGGTCGTAGACCTCACCCATGTCTTCCCAGGTGAGTTCGCCGTCGGTGAGATGGTCGAACAAGCGCCGCAACACGCTGTGCTCACGATGCACCTCCCCGATATAGTGGACGCCGACATCCCACTCCCAGTCCTTGCGCTTGAACACGTGGGTGAATCCGCCGAGCACCCAGTGGCGCTCGAGCACCAGCACCTTCTTGCCGGTCTGGGCCAACAGCAGAGCCGAGGTCAGGCCACCCAGGCCGGAGCCGACGATGATCGCGTCGTAGCGATCGTCCAGCGTGGAGGTCTTGTAGGAGGACGCGCGCACGCGACGATGATAAGGGCTGCGCGTGGCCAGACGCCCCGGTGGGGCGCGCAGCCGCGGACTGCGGGAATGCGGCAACCCCCCGTGGGCCCACGAAACCCTAGGAGACGAGGTATCCGTTGCGAACCGGCCCGGGATATGCACTCCTGGTTCTCGCTGGCCATTTCGGCCGGACCCCCAACGGAGAAACCAAACATGATCGACGAATTCATTGGGCAAATGGCCGAAAAAGTAGGCATCAGCGAGGAGCAAGCCAAGCAGGTGATCGACTTCCTCAAGGAAAACGCGGACAAGGTCCCCGAGCTGCTCGGCAGCGACGCCCTTGAAGGCATCAAAGACAAGCTCGGCGGACTCTTCAGCTAGAGCCGCACATTCGCTTTTCCGAGCCGGCTGCGAACTCTCGCAGTCGGCTCGTTGCGTTTGGGTCAGTCGTACGTGTTGCCGCCGGGCGTCAGGTCGATGTGGAAGTGGTCATCGTGCGCCGCGTTGTACTCCGGCGTGAGGATGATGTTCCACAGACCCATCGCCCACACCTGGTCGGTGAAGCCCCGCAGCATCTGACCGAGCGGTGTGACCGGGTTGGCCACCCCGTCCTCCCAATCGCCAAGCACCGAAGCGGTCGTACCGTCTTCGAGGATGAAGCCGGCGATGTCGATCGCACGCGCGTGCCCATGCTCGGACAATGTGCTGGTTCCAGAAATGACCCGGCAGTTGTAGGTCCCGTAGTGGATGATCGTCTCCGCACCCAACATCGACGCAACGGCAGCCGAGCCCACGATCGACACGGCCGTGTTGCACCCCACCAGGACCGGCGCATCGCTGCCGGTTCCCCCCTCGAGCGACACGCCACCAACCGGGCCATACAGCAGCACCGGGTCCTCGATGTCGCAGATCAGGGTGGGATGTCCTGCGGGTGAATCGGGCGCATGCTCGGTTGGAGTGAAGACCGCGCCAAGCTCGAGCAGCGTCTCCTGACACGCCGTACTGGCGCCGCCTCCGGCTTGGTCCGAGGGAACACAGACCCCAGCGCTGCTCGGTGGTTCGCCGAAACGATCGTAGACCCCGCACGCGTAGCCATCTCGGCAGCCGTTGCCGCCGACGATCGACGGCTCGCAACGCGACAAACATGTACCGCCGGCATCGGTGAGCTCGATGTCCGCCGTGTCGACGCAGAACGTCCCGGGGGCGCCGTCTTGGTCGGGGCACAGACCGTCGCAGGCGACGGTGCACGTGCCGCAGGGGAATCCCTCGCCGTCGGTGATGCAACGCCCGCCCTCGAACCCGCAGTCACCGTCGCCGGAACACGGGGAGCCGACGAATGCGGGGCTCCACACCGGCGTGCAGTCGACGGGCGGCTCCCCAGAGCTCGAGTCCTCGCCCGCGCTCGGGTCGACGGTGTCCCCGGTCGAGTCCGCTGCGCTTCCCTGACTCGTCGAGTCATCCCCGGCCGACCCAAGCGACGACGCAGAGGTTCCCCCGCTCGTGCCCGATTCGGAGGGGTCCCAGCCCATGCTGTTGGAATCACCGCCGCCGCCGCAACCCGCGACAAGCCCGAGTACCAGCCACCCCCAACGATTCGTCGCCAGCATCACAACCAAGCTGGCCACACCCGCCGCCCCAGCGCAACCGTCCGACACGGCGGTGAGACGTCCGTGTGGTGTACTCAACGGAGGCATGACGCTCGACGACGGTTTTCGCGTCTCCCCACTGTGGACGTTCTCGGTTCGGCACTACGCCAAGCCGGGGGTCAAAGAGGCCTGCCTGGCCCTCCAAGACGACACCGGACTCGATGTGAACGTGGCGCTGGCGTGTCTGTGGCACGAGCGGCAGGGCGGCACACCGTTGTCCGGCGAGGACATCGAGCGGCTCCTCGAGGCGGTGCGTCCGGCGCAGCAACGCGTCGAGGGGATTCGGCCGCTGCGCCGTGACGCCCAACACGCGGCCGAGACCGAGGCCCTGTATCGGACGCTGAAACGAGCGGAACTGCTGGCCGAGAACCTGCTCCAGCTGGCGTTGTACGAGGCGCTGCGGTCGTTGCCCCACGGAGATGCCGGCGACGGCCGAGCCTCGCTGCAGGCCTACGCCACGCAGCAACGAAAAACGCTCCCACCCGGTGAGGTGGAAGCGTTCGCGGTCGAGTGACGACCGGGTACGAACTAGCGACGACGGCGAATCCAGCCGAAGCTCAGCAACAACAGAGCACTCAGCGGCGCTCCGGTTCCACCGGTGCGGCAGCCACCGCCATCCGCAGCGGCGGACGTATCACCACCGCTACCGGAGCCACTGTCGGTGTCGTCGTCCTCAGGCTCGGGCACCCCCGTCGTGTCGGAGGGCCCGTCGGTGCCGGAGTCCGTCGTGTTGCCCGTGGTTTCGTCACCCGAGTCCGTGTCGGTCGGATCTTCGACAATGCCCACGTCCACCGTGACCGCCTGGCTTGGCGCCCAGAATCGGCTGTCACGTGCCACAACACCGAATTCGTAGACGCCCTCGGGGATGTTGGTGACGTCCCACTCCCATGGTGGCTCGTAGAGTTTGAACTGGGGTTCGCCGTTGATGTACAGCTCGAGCTCGATGACCGCGCGGTCATCCTCAGGCTCGGCCGTGATCAGGAAGTCGGATCCGGGAGCGAACACATCCCCATCCGCAGGCGCGGTGATCGTGACCGTTGGCGGCTCTGAATCGCCAGGGTACGGCTCGTCGGCGCAGTCGAGGCTGCCCACCGCGCCGCCGGCCATCTCAGGCTCGGTACCATCGATGCACGTCGGAGCAGACTGCTCGGCGCCCTCGGGGTAGTCGACCTGGATGACGGCGTGGGTGCCGTTGTCCTCGGTGACCGTGAAGGTGATGCCGCCGTTGGGGTCGGTGAACGAGTCGCCCTCTTGCATGAGGCCGCCGAGGCCCAAGTCGAGGATGTACGGGGAGGGACCGAAGTTGTTGATGTCGCCCGCGACGTGGGCGATGACCCCTCCGGACAGGGAGGTGTCGAACTCCCCGATGGGCTGACGATACTCGAGGTAGTACCAGCGGCCGTCCGTGGTCGGGAAACGCAACGCCTGCGTGCCGTTGCAGGGAAGCTCGAGCGGGGCAACGTTGTAGACGCCAGCCTGAGACGCGTTGACGTAGTTGCATCCTTCAAGCCAGCCCATGAAGCCCTTCTGGACGGCGTTGATGTGTCGACAGCCACCGCCCATCGGGTCATAGGGATCCCCGTACTCGATGTGGGAACACTCCTCCGCATCGAGCACGACCCCCTCGGGGCAGCTGTACGCGTGGGAGTGACCCATGCCGTAGTTGTGGCCGAGTTCTTGGTTGCGAACGACGCAGCCGAAGGAGCCGTTGTACCAGCTGTTCTTCGCAGGGAACTCGACCGAGCCAACGCTCGCGAGTCCGGCCCAGCCGCAACTGAGGCCGGGGAAGTAGTACATGATCTGATCCCAATCATCCTCGCGGTGACCCCTCTCGGCGAAGACCTGGAGCGCCGCATTGGCGATGCCGGTGGAGTTGCAGGCGGCGGGCTGATCGATGGTGTACGGACCGAAGACACGACCGGCCATCGTCTCTCGGCCGTACGAGTTCTCGCCATAAAAGACGTTCGTCGACCGCTCGCCGGTGTACATGTCCTGCTCGGCGACGCCGTTGTCGATCCCACCGCCTCCTTCCCAGGTGAGGAGGATGGTCGCGATCCGACGGGGGGCGTACGGGTCGGGATCGATCAGTCGCGCGGGCGGAAGTTGGATGATGTCGAACGAGTCGACCTCGATCGCGCCGTCGTCATTCGCATCACCGTAGGCACGAACAACCGCGTCGCGCGGGATTTCCATTCCATCTGGGAGAACGATCTCGTACTCATCGTTGCCCTCGATGAGATAGTGGACGATGCGAGCGGTCCCATCGAGCATCGTCATCGCCCGCGTCTCAAACCGGCCGACCGTGCCTCCCAGCGCCAGGTCGCCGTCGCGGGCTTCAATTCCGTCGGGCTCGGTTTGGGGCTCTTGGCACGCTGCTGCCAAAGCCACGAATCCGGCGATTCCAACGATGCTGTTCGGGGGTCTTGTGATCTTCATGGCGCCTGCGACCGGTCGACGCGGAGGATAGCCGTGGATCCGGGTGTGTGGGAAGTGCGCGAGGAGACAATTCTCGGTTCTGAGCTGTAATTTCGAAGTGACGGAACACCTCGGGATCTGAGGACAAACGATCCCTGGGCGCCGAACACGGCGGCGCCCAGGACGCTCGACCCGTGATAGTTGCGCGCGGCCACGCCGCCGATCGAGGATCCGGGTGCCGATGCCCCGACCCCGTATGTTGCCCGCCTCTGCCATCTGCGTCTGCCTCACCGCCATGTCGCCAGTGGTGGCCTCGGCATCGACCACGTCCGAGTGGCCTGACATCGACAATCCCGCCGCGGCGCAGGGTGGCGGGTCCAGCGATGCGGCGGTGGTCATCGGGGTGGAGGACTACGTGTTCGCCCCAGACATCGCCGGAGCGAACGACAACGCAGAAGCCTGGTACCGCCACCTCACCAAGACGCGCGGCGTGCCGGCGCAGAACGTTCGACTGCTGCGAAACGAGGAGGCCACGCTGGAAGAGATGCGCGCGGCCGCCAAGGACGCAGCGAGCCTTGCCGGCGAGGACGGCACCGTCTGGTTCGTGTTCATCGGACACGGCGCCCCCTCAAAGGATGGAAACGACGGCCTCCTTGTTGGGTCCGATGCCCAGCAAACTGCGACCAGCCTCGAGGCGCGAAGCCTGAGGCGCTCCGAGCTCATCCAAACGCTCGAGACCGGTGACGGGCAACCGGTCGTTGTCATCGACGCGTGCTTCAGCGGTCGAGGCCAACAAGGTGAGCAACTCGCGGAGGGGTTGCAGCCGCTGCGGATCGCGGACCTCGAGCCGCCCAAGTCCGCTCTGGTCCTCACCGCTGCGAAGTCCAACCAGTACGCGGGCGCGCTGCCGGGAAAGGATGTTCCGGCGTACTCGTATCTGCTGCTGGGCGCGATGCGTGGATGGGGCGATGCGGACGGCGACGGGACCGTGACGGCAGACGAGGCGAATCGCTATGCGTCGGGGGCAATGCGGGCCACGATCAAGGGTCGCTCCCAAACTCCAGAGCTCGGGGGGCCAGCCAGCACGGTCCTCGGTGGTGGAGCGGAGGCAGGGCCGGATCTCTCCGCGATCGTCCTTGGCGCTCCCGGACCCGTAGACAGCGGGCCTGCGGACCCCCTGCCCGCTCCAGCGTCCGCCAGCCAAGGCCAGGCGTGCACCGACGCCCGAGACTGTCCAGAGGGGACATCTTGCTCAGATTCGGGTTGCCGGATCGACTACGCCTACCTCTCGAAACGAGAGAAAAGCGCCACCAGGATGCTCATTGGGGGTGGGATCACGGCGGTCCTCGGAACCGGGATGACCATTGGCTCAGCCCTGGTCTCCACCCAGGGCGAGGGCGGTGGTGACGGGATCGGAGCCATCATCGCCGTCGGCACGGTCGGAATCATCGCCACGGCCACCGGGATTGGATTGCTTTCTGTGGGCGTGAAACGCCGCAAGGAGGTCCGCGGACTCAAGGGCGAGTACGGCTTCGCGCCGTTCCTCAACACCGACCAGCGCTCCGCGGGTCTCGGGTTGGAGGGTCGGTTCTGATGTCGCGCAGCACCTGGCTCGCCGCCGCGTTCGCCGTGGTGACGGCATGCAAGACCGACGGTGACACCACACGGCCCGGCGGCAAGTCCTCGGCGACCCAAACCGTCGACCGCACCCAGGTCGCCCCCGGCGAGCGGCTGCTGTACCTGCCCGACGGCGACCCGGAGTCTCTGCTGGGACGCGAAGTCACCACGGATGCACAGGGCCACACGGTCGTCGCCGACGAACGGAAGCCGGGCTGCACCGTCGCCACCACCCGGGTCGAGACGTCGTTCGCACGCGACTACGAGAGCGAGCTGAGAAACGTGGCCGGTTTCCAAGCGACCGTCCAACGCATGGTCGAACTCGAGGGGCACTACGAGAACGGTCTGCGGCTCCATCTGCGGGTCGACAACGACCACGTGCTGCGCGGGGAACTCTCGGGCGCGTGCGGCGAGCAGGTGATCGCCGAGGTGAAGGTCGGGACCGGATCCCGCGAGATTGTCTTGCTCGAGCAGGGCGGTGGCTCGGTGCAGGTCGATGGCGGTCTCGCTGGGGGTGGAGGTGTCTCCGGTGAACGCTCCAACACCGAACAGGAGGTCCTGCAGTGGGACAGTCCGCAGGCCTGGGCGTTCGGGCTGACCAGCGGCAATGTGGGACGTGCAGCGATCGACATTCAGATGCCGGAATCGCTGGTCGCGGGCGATCGATTCAAGCCGACCATTGCCGTCAACGCGCCGCTGTGGCTCGTGGTGCTGTATCGAGATGCCGAAGGGCATCACGGCGTGCTCGCTCCCCGAGGTGGCCGCCCCGCCCTGCACGCCAGCGGCGATACGGTGGACCTCCCCGAGCTCGTGCCGAGCAACTTGCCGGGCCACAGCGAAGACCGGGAGACGTTCGTCGTGTACGGATTCACGGAAGAAGCCGACTTCGGGTTGTTCAAGCCGCCCGCAGGAGCGATCGACACAGCGCAAGCCGACGCCTACGCCAAGGAGCTTCGCGACCGACTCGACTCGGGCGAGATTCCAAAGAAGCGCTGGACCACCGCCGAGTTCACATACGTGATTCAGGCGAAGTGAGTCGTGCCCATCCGGCTGCTCTGCACACAGCGCCGGGATGCGGCTTCCGAATGCCCCTCGCCGCGATTCTGGAACGATCGCCGCTTGACGAGTCGAGTCTGTCCCACTAGCTTGACGCGGTCGCCTCGGCTGGACGGTTCAGCGAGCGGCGAGGAAAGGAGGACGACCATGCAGCCCTTTGTAACCATCGGAATGAAGTCGAGCCTCTCTTCCGCGCGCTCGTAGCCTGTCTCCGCCATTCCAAGCCAGCCCGGAACGCTCTGGGTTTGGCGGTTGGTGCTCGGGCCGCGGCTCTTGGTGCCGGAAGCCGGCTCTCCCCTGTCGTGGAACCCATGGGTCGCGCCTGGATCGGCGCGCCCGCAGTGAGAGCAACAATCCGATGAAATCAGACCGTAGCCGGCGTGGACACCGTTCACGCCCCCGGCGCACCGACGCGTCGTCCCTCGAAACGACCTACTTCGACAAGGATGATTCGGGCCATAGAGCCCACCCCGACAAGAAGACCCAACAACTGTGTCGCCAGGTTCACCGGCGACTGGACCTGGCCCTGGCCGAACTCGAAGATCCCGCACTGGACGGGCTGTGGGTGCACAGCGTCACGCCGGAAGCTGGAGGGCGCGCGCTCGTTGTCCACGTGATCGTGCGCGCCACAGAGCAGATTCGAGACGTCGCCGGACATCTCGATGCGGCGCGGTCGCACCTTCGATCGGAGGTCGCGAGTGCCATCCATCGCAAACGAACACCGCAACTGCAGTTCATCGTACTGCCGCAAGCGGCCCTGACCGACGAGGAGGTGGACGATGCCTTCTAAGCTCGAGCAGTGGGTCGTCGACCCACCACCGACCGACGTCCGCCAGGCGTTGGAGCGACTGTGCCGTGAGGAGGATGTTCATCGGGTGGCGGTCATGCCGGACGTGCACCTCTCCAAGGAGGTTTGCGTTGGCGTCGCGCTCGCGACCAGGCGGACGCTCATTCCGGCCGCTGTAGGCGGGGACATTGGCTGTGGCATGGCGGCAGTCGCGTTCGACACCACAGCCGATGCTCTGGCGAACGCGCGGGATGCCGCCGCCGTGCTTGATGGGCTGGTCCGCTCGATTCCCATCATGCGTCATCGGCGGTCGGCGGCAGGGCCCCTCCCTGCGGAGCTCGACCATCAACCTCTGAGTTGCGAAGAACTCGACACGAGAAAGTCCGGTGACGCTGCGCTGCAGTTCGGCACCCTCGGACGGGGAAATCACTTCCTCGAGTTGCAGGCGGATGAGGACGACCGTCTATGGCTCATGGTGCACAGCGGATCGCGGGGCATGGGGCAGGCGATCCGCGAGCTCCACGAGCAGCGAGGGGCCAAGAACCGGGCCGGCCTTCGGGCGCTCGATGCTTCCTCGGCCGACGGAGCGGCCTACCTCGGCGATGTGCGGTGGGCCCTCTGCTACGCGCAGCAAAGCCGGTGGCGCATGGCCACGGTCGCGGGCCAAGTCATCCGCGACGTGCTGGGTGTCGACATGGACGCGCGGACCAAGCTGGAGTGTCATCACAACTTCGTCAGACGCGAGACGCACGATGGGCGCGAGCTCTGGGTTCACCGCAAAGGGGCCATCTCTGCGCGGTCGGACGAGCCCGGAATCATCCCGGGTTCCATGGGTTCGGCGAGCTTCCACGTTGTCGGGCGAGGACACTCGGCTGCCCTGTGCTCGAGCTCCCACGGAGCCGGGCGTTGCATGTCCCGTACCGAGGCGCGCAAGTCCATCTCACCGGACCGTTTGCATCGCTCGATGAAGGGCGTGTGGTTCGACCATCGGCGAGCACGCCGGCTGCTCGACGAGGCCCCCGAGGCCTACAAGGACATCGGCGCGGTCATGAAGGCCCAGCGGGCGCTGACACGAGCGACCCGACGCCTACGGCCCGTGTTGTCGTTCAAGGGCGGCTGAGCGGACCGTTGTGACGGGGCTCGGGGCGCGGTACTGCTTCGGGATGCGCTCCCTGCCCCGTCTGTTGATCTCTGTCGTACTGGTGTTCTTCGCCTCTTGCGACAAGGGCCAGTCGAGACCAGCGCCCGAATCCACCGAGCCCGCGCAACAGCCCGAGGCGCCCCCCAAGGTCCCCAGCAACCGACTCGAGCTCCCCGCGGCAGTGCCTTCCTCCGCAGGGGCCGTTTTCTCGGCCCGACTCCCGTCCCCAATCTTTGCTGCGATCCTCGATGCGGACCCGCTGAGGTTCCCCGCCGGCACCCCGCCGGAGCTGAGGAAGGAACTCGACCTGCTGCTCTCGGCCGCGGTCGGCATCAGCCTCCTAGACGCGACGACGATCTCCGGCTTTGCGATCGGAGACCGGGACTTCGCTATCATGTTCCCTGGGGTCGACAGCCGCGTCGACTTGAAGCAGGTCGGCAAACACGTCGGTGTCCCGCTGTTCGGCCGACGCGGCGGACGAATCCGATTGACGCAGCTTGGCAGTCTCTTGGTCGTCGGCACCGACCGCGCCGTGAAGGCGGCCATCGATGCAACGAGGGACGAACGGCAGTCGGCGCGTAACGGTGAGCTTGCGAAGTTGTTCGAGGAGACGACGCACGGCGCCACAATGGTCATCGCGGTCAACCCGCAAAGCCTCCACCCGTCTCTGAAACGAGACCTGCCTCCGATCAACGGAGTCGAGCACGCCTTGCTCACTTTCGGTCCTCAGAGCGTCACCCTCCACGTCAAAGGGGCGCACGCCGAGCTCAAGGCATTGGCGCTCTCCCTCAACAACCTCCGGAACGCGGCCGCAGGAGCACAGAGGGTCCCCGGAGCCGAGCCTGTGGACGACGATGCGTTCCTCGCTTCGGTGCTCGACGGCAACACCCTCAGACTGGAGGCCCCGATGAGTGCCGAGGAGTCGCCTCGCCTCGTTGCGACCGTGCTACCCGCGGTGGGCAAGTACATGCGTCGGGCTCGAGCCGCGGAGGCTCCACTCCACCTCACGAGGATCGCTGATGCTGCAAGCTCATACTTCAACGGGGGAGTGACCAACGCGGGGAAGAATGCAGGCTCCGCCGCGCATCGGTGCCCGAACGACGGGAACCTCGCGGGTGAGTCAGGCATCGCCCCCCCGCTCGACATCGACTGCAGTGCAGGACCCGCGGGGCGATGCCTGCCCGCCGCCGACACAGCAAAGCTCCCGGGATACTACCCACTGGCGCTGTGGTTCGGTGACGTGTGGAGTGGGCTGAATTTTCAACAGGAACAAGGCCACTTCTTCCACTACAACTTCATCTGGAAGAATGCCGAGTCGGGATTCGGAGCCTGCCAGTTCACCGCGCAGGCCTTTGGTGACCTGGACGGGGACGGCGTTTTCTCCACCTATGAGCGCTATGGCTCCTTGGACGCAGACGGCGTCAAACATGCGCCGGGGCTGTACGTCGACCGAGAGCTCGAATGAATCGCACCGCGACGACGGCCGGCTGAGCGGACCGTTGTGACGGGGCTCGGGGCGCGGTACTGCTTCGGCATGCGCTCCCTGCCCCTCGTATCGCTGTCCGCCATGCTCGCGCTTTCTACCGCATGCGACAAGGGAAGCTCCGAGTCCCCGGCCGCGACGGCTGATCCCGAAACGCCGGCGGCCGATCCGGGCTCTCCTCCGGTGCAACGACTCCAGGGTGCAATCGAGATTCCCGCCGCGGTCCCATCGGATGCGATCGCGATCTTCTCGGTGCGGGTGCCGTCCTCGATGTTCACGTCCATGTTGAGTGCCGACCCGATGGGTCTTGCCACCGAGGGCATGGACGACCTCAAGAAGGAGCTGGACGAGTTCTTCGGCAAGACGGTCGGGATTCAGGTCCTCGATGCGACCGCCATCACGGGCTTCGCCCGAGGCGAAAAGGACTTCGGCATCATCCTCAGCGGAGTCGGCGGGGGGATCAAAGCCAAGAAGACGGGAGAGCACGGCGGCGTCGCGATCTACAGCGACGGAGACAGCCCGATTCGTTTGGCCCAGCAGGGCGACATGCTCATCCTCGGGACCGAGACAGCGGTCAAGGCATCCATCGACGCAAGCGCAGACGCCTCGAAGTCCGCAAAGGGTGGAGAGTTGGCGAAGTTCATCGCCGAGCAGAGTGACGGCGCCGCGATGGCCATCGCCGCCGACCTCACCAAGCTTCCCGCCGAGTTCACACGGGAGATTCCGCCCACCGTCATGGTCGACCGCGGGCTGCTCACGTTCGGTTTCGAGGGACTGAAGCTCCGTGCCGAAGGCGAAACGGACAAGATCGACGCGTTGGCAGGCGTCGTAAACTCGGGACTGGCGATGGCGGCCGGGGAAGCCGAGAAGCAGCGGGAGCGGGTCCTCAAAGACCCGGATGATGTCGCGGAGGGTGCGGCGATCATCCTGGGCGCTCACTACATGCGTTCGGCCAAGAAGATGCTGACGCCCACGGTCGACGGCGGCACGCTCACGATCGAGGTCCCGATCAAGGCCGGCGATCCAGCGATCCTCGCCGCGGTCGCGGGCATCGGAGCCGCCATCGCGGTTCCTGCATTCGTCAAGTACACGCGGCGCTCCAAGACAGCGGAGGCCCGGGTCCAAATCGCCAAGATGTTCGACGCGGCTTCGGCGTATTTTAATGAAGAACATGTGGACCGAGGACCCGCGACGGACACTCTCGCCGCCGAAGAACTGGCCGCGCGCGCGCCTCACCGATGTCCCAACAACGGCAAGCTCAGTGGCGAGTCAGGCGTCACCCCGCCACTGTCGGTGGACTGCAACGCTGGGCCTGGAGGTCGCTGTGTGCCCTCGGCGGGAGGCAAGGGCGGCCCGGGGCACTACGACATGAGCTTGTGGACCGACAACGACGTGTGGAACGGCTTGAACTTCCAGCAGGAGGAAGGCCACCACTTCCACTACAACTTCATCTGGACGAACGATGCGTCGGGGTATGGCAGTTGTCAGTTCACCGCCCAGGCGTTTGGAGATCTCGACGGCGACGGCGTCTTCTCCACATTTGAGCGCTCTGGAGCGGGCGACGAAAACGGCATGAACGGTGCTGCGGGGCTGTACATCGACAAAGAAGTCGAGTGAGTTTCGGGCGGTTGGAGTCGGGGCGCGCCGGCGAGGGAACGATCTTCGCCCGGGCGGTACCACCACCGGCGATGCGCTCCCCCATCCTCGCCGCGGTGGCCCTGTCCCTCCTTCTGCCGATCCCGGGACAGGCCGCACCGAAGAAACCCAGCCCGCTGTTGCCTCAAGCGAAGAACCCGCAGTCCCACCAGCCGAGGCTGCCCACGCACCCGACGAAGCCCAAGCCCAAGCCGACGTTCAACCCCGACGTTCGGCCGCAACGGCCTCAGCCGAGCGCCCCCAGAATCGATCGCTCGAAGATCTATCGTCGGCCGGTCCCGGTCACCGGTGACCTGTCCTGCCGGCGCGGCGACGTTGACTGCAACCCCTGCACCCCCGACGTTCGCGGACAGTTCGCGAAGATGCGGCGGGGCGAGTCGAAGTGGAAGCGCAAGCCGTGGCGGTTCGAGTGGGGCAAGCGCTACCTCCCTGATTCGATTCGCCCGTACGAAGCGTTTGACGAGGACACCCACCTTGCCAACGCGGTTGGGCTCTCCAGCGCCCATCCGCAGTCGTTCGTGCGGACCAACGAAGGGCCCGCCTGGTACGCCGGGACCCACAGCCAAAAAGAGGCTGGCCGTCCCGGAACCGTCTTCATCATCGATCAGGAGCGGAACGGAAAAAAGCGCCTGGTCGCCCTGCACCGAACCAAGACCCAGCACCCCAACGGACTGCACGTGCTGGGCCGCTTCTTGCTATTCGCCGAACGTCCCAACAGCCGCAACCCCGACGAACTCCGGGTGATCGACCTTCGCCGGCGGACGACGCGGCAGGACATCACCCACCTGATTCCCGAGGCGACTGGAGCGTCGCGAGCGATGAAGCAGTTCGGCGGAGGCTTGGGCAGCGCGAAGCTGAGCGACGGAAGCTACCTGCTCATCTCCACCGTTCCCGGCGACCGCAAGACGCAAGCCAGTGACGGTAGCCGGCTGCACCGCGTGCACCAGTTCTACAACATGAAGGGCGACCTTTCCGACCCGTCCGACCTCACGATGCGGTTCTTGGCCGAGCAACGCTTCACCCCCACGCGCGCCGTTCCGCAGAAGTACGAGTTCTCGGAGAACCTGTCCGTGGTGACCGAGTGCACCACCGGAGACATCTACGCCATGCACTCCAGCGGCGACGGAGATGGGCTCGACGGCCTCGAGGGCAAAGGTTACTGGCGCCTATCCCAGCTCGTTCGACGAGACGGGCTCCCGCAGCTGGACCCGGTCGATGTGTTCGAGG
The DNA here is from genome assembly GCA_913061055.1 of uncultured Pseudomonadota bacterium. Taxonomy (GTDB): domain Bacteria; phylum Myxococcota_A; class Polyangia; order Nannocystales; family Nannocystaceae; genus CAJXVA01. The sequence goes on along the minus strand of CAJXVA010000046.1, from coordinate 8,814 downwards.
TGAGGCAAAGGGCCCAGAGCTGCCACATGCGCTCGGCGGCCTCCGTTGGGGTCGCCCCCCACGGAAAACTCGAGTTTCTATGCCACCAGTACCGCAAGGACCCCGACCCCTCCGCCATCAACATCTTCGGTGGCAACACCACCGGTCACGACCACTGGAACTTCCGCGCCGGCGTTCCGAAGAACTGACGCCGCTGCCCCAACACGGGGAGACATCGCGCGTCGGCGCGGCTCACGACCGAACGGCCGAGGCGACGCGCGGAGAAACACCTGGCCGGTGAACAAGCCCTCTGGGAACTATTGCTTCCACCTCGCTCACGTCTGCGGGATCCCGAACCAACAAATGCGGGGGGACGGTGCCTCCACGCACCGTCCCCCCTTTCTACGAGCGACCGAATGAAACGCAGCGCTACAGCGGGTTGCCGCTGTGGGGCGTCGCGAGGTAGGGCATCTGGTCGTAGAAGGCGAGGTCGTTGCCATCCACTCCATCGCCGACTGCGATGCCACCGTTGCAGGCGACGGTCAGGAGCGTGTCCGTGACGTCGTCGGTGAGGGTCCGACCGTTGGGGAAGCCGCTGTCGCTGAAGGTCTGCCCATCGGTGATGTTGATGCGCAGCAGGTCGGCGGGAGCGGTCCCGTTGGGGCCGAGCAGTCCGACGATGTCGAGACGACCGTCGTCAGGCGTGGGCGGACAGGGCAAGCCGAGCACAGCGGCAAGCAAACCGGTCACCTCGGGGTCGAGGATGTACGCACCGAAGTTGGCGACATCGTCGACGGGGTTGCTGCGGTTGTACTTGTCCTTGTCTTGCAGAGGCACGATGACCTCGTTGACCAGCGGCCAGCCCAGACGCGAGACCTGAACCCAGCCACCACCGGTAAGCGCGTCGCGGTTCCGGCGGCGAATGGTGACGCGAGGGCGCAGAGCCTTGGCGTAGACACCCACCACCGAGTTCAGCCCGTCTTCCCCTGCAGCGGGGCGCTCGCCGTCGGCGACGATCTCGGAGATGGGCACCTCGAGAACGATGGACATCACGTTGACGCCGTCGGTCGTGGGCGTGCCGGCAACCCCGAGCAAGTCGAAGACATGAAGGTCGACGAAGAAGGGCTCGTCGCGAGGACCCGCGAAGACGCTGGACCCGTCGTCGAGCAGGGCGATGCCTTCCTGAGCAACGTCCTCGTAGCTTCCGTCCGGGAACGAGCGGTCACCGACGTTCCACGGTGCAACGGGGATATTGTTGCCGAGGGTGTCGTAGGAGCTGCTGCCGTCGTCGTCGCGGTCGACGCGGAAGACTCGCATGGTCTGCTGGACGTTGAGGTTGGCGTCGTCGATCGAGGCGACCGGACCCGTGTTGTAGAGGAACGTGCCTCCGTTTTGGGTGACGGTGTCGAAGTCGAACACGTACTTCAGGTCGGGAACCGCATCGCCGTCGTTGTCGATTGCGATGGCGTACAGCGCCTGGTCGGAGAACCGGTAGAAGTTGGGGCCAGCACTCGGAAGCAGCAGCGGGACGTAGTTCGCGACGATGACGAGGTTGTCGGGGTTCAGAGGGCTGATGAAGGTGTAGACGTCGGTGTTGTCGACGAACTGGTCTTCTGCGATGGCCGGCGCTTCACGGTGGCTCGAAGCGGCGGCGGTTTGGGGAAGGCTTACCGCGGCGCCGACGAGGGCCGCGAGGGCGAGAAACTTGCTGGAAACGTTCATGGCGTTGTTCACTCCGGAGATCATTCGTAGGTGGCGAGGTAGATGGCGGATTCGGCGGCGATTCCCATCACCGGCGCGTTGCGTGCTGCGGCGACCCCCGAAGGCTCGAGGATCTCTGCGGTCGGAACGTTCTCCAATCCGCCGTCTTCAGTGTTGGCCGTGACGAGGCGAGACCCGCCGAGGTCGTCACTGACCGGGATGATTGCTGTGACGCCGCCTGGGGCGAGCGAGACACCACCGTGGCGTCCCATTCCCAGACCGGCGACGACCTCTTCCACATTGCCAGCGTCGTCGATGGCAAAGAGCAATCCCTCTGCGCCTGACCCCGACCGTGCGTAGTGATCCATCACCCACGCTACGTTGCTCGCGTCCACATGGATTCCCGTGGGAGCGACCAAAGGTGCACCTTCGTGAATCGAAGTTGCCGCCCCACCCTCGACAGGCGCGCGGAACACCGCTGCGACGCCTTCCATGGTGTAACCGGAGATATAGACATCGTCACAGTCGACCGAGACGATGACGCCGGCGGCCCGACCCACGCCGTCTGCGGCGAATGCTGTCGGCGCTCCGCCGTCGGGGGACAGGCTGAAGATTCCGCCGAGGATTTCATCCGGGGTCTCTTCGAAGTCCTGCGTGGGGTCGATGGTGGAAGCGCCACCAACGTCGGAGACCAGCAGCGTGCTCCCGTCGCACGTCACGGTGATATCCGAGGGGTAGGCCAGCGGCGCACCGACGTGCAGCGCCTCGACCGTGCCTGCCAAGTCGACCTTGAAGATGCCCGGCAAGCCAGCTTCGTCGTAGGCAGCAAAGTAGAACTCAGATCCGTCCGGGGCCGCTGCGATGGCACTGGCGTCGGTAAAGCCCGAATCGGCCAGGAGCTCGATCACGGTCGGAGCCGTGTCGGGGAGCCCGTCCGGAACATCTCCCGTGCTTCCGGATTCGTCGTCCGAGTCCGAGTCCGAGTCCGAGTCTGTACCGGGCCCGGAGTCCGTGTCCGAGTCGCTGGTGGGAGGGGAGGTATCCGATGGGTCGTCGGTATCGGAGCCTGCGGAAGCGGGGCCGTTTGAGCAGCCCAGGCTCGTGAGGGCGAGGCCGAGGCCAGCCGCGAGAATGATTGTTCTTTGCATAGTTCTCCTGGTTCTCCGCCCCGCAAGGGCGCAGATGATTCGTTTCGTTGGGGTTGGAAGGAAGTGGCTGCTACAGAGCAAGCGTTCGCTCGGCCAGCCAGGTGCATCCGCACACGGCGATGACAAGCGAGCCGGCTTGGACGCCGTAGCGGGTGTAGCTGGGGTGGCGCGCCCAAGCGGCGAGCGGCACAAGCAGGGCGAGGACGCAGGCCATTTGTCCGAGCTCGATGCCGACGTTGAACGACAGCAGAGCGAGGACGCGGTGGGTCTCGGGGAGGCCCACCTCGGCGAGAACCGAAGAGAACCCGAAGCCGTGAATCAAGCCGAAGCTCGCTGCGAGGAGGTTGCGGCCGCGGAGCGTCTTCTCCGAGGGCGCCTCGGGGCGGGCGAGGTTGAGGCCGGCGACGAGCACGATGCTGGCGGCGATCGCCGCTTCGACCCAACCGATGGGAAGTGACACCCAACCCAGCGCCGCTGCGCACAGGCTGATGCTGTGTCCGAGCGTGAACGCGGTGACCAGCCAACCGATGTCCTTGACCGCCGAGCGCATGCCGTCGCGCTTGGCGGTCAGCCCCGCGATGAGGATCAGCGAGAGCAGGAACAAGAGGTGGTCGTAGCCGGTGAGCAGGTGCACAACGCCCTCACGCACGAACGACTTCGCCGTGGTCGCTGCGCCCGGGGTCGTGTCGATGACCACAGAGCGGGTGTCGGCACGCAACACATGTGAAGAGACGCCCTGCTCCGCGTGCACCGTCACGAAGACCTCGTGGTCTGGGTCGTCGTCGAACAGCGTGTCGTCGCGAAGCGAGAGGCTGATGTTCGAGGGGCACTGCACATCGAGCGTTGCGACCAGTCGGTCCTTGTCGCCAGTCTCGAGCGCGACGCCACCGGTCTGCCCCTCGCAGGGACCGGCGTCGCTGCGCATCGTGATGCCGCGCGTCAGCCAGCCCTTGAGCAGCGCGGCGTGCTGGGCAACTTCGGAGGCATCCAGAGACCGGCCCAGCCCCAGGGCAAGCGCGGCGTCCGTGGCCTCGATGCGAGCCTCCACGCGAGCGCCGTCCGAGGTCGGGGTCACATGCAGCGCTTTGGTGCTGCCCATGTGGGCCTCAGCGACCGAGGGAAGGCCGAGGGTGGCCAACAGTGCCGTGGTCGCGAAGAGTTTGCCCCGAGTCATCATCGTCCTGCATCTGCGGTACGGAGCTTCGCGACCCGTGGATCGGCTTTTCTTCGCACCCACGACTCTTTTTCCCGACGCGGCCGTACATCCAGCACCGCGACGTCCGAGAACGTCAGTGAGGTGGGCTCTTCGGCGGAAAAGACGAACGTTTTTAGGGTTCCCTCGACCGTGGCGACGCACAGCCCTGGGCCGCAGCGCTCGAGGAGATCAGCGTGGACCTCGGCGGAGAGCGCCAGCCTCGGGAGCCAGCCGGCCACGATGCGGTCGCCTACGCTGGCGTGGTCGAACGGAAACACATTGCAGGCGCCCAACCGGCACAGAGGAGCGGACACGCCGACCTCCCACCGATACCGCTTGCCCTGCCAGTCCGTGCGTACCGTCTCCAGCGCCTGCGCCCGGGTCAGCGACGGCTCCGACAGGGCGGCGGCAACATCGGCAGCGAGCGCGTACGACGATCGCTCGTCACGCTCCGCGGCTGCCTTCTGGACGCGAGGTGTCGCTTGGGTGCGCTTCTTGTTGGGTTCGGGCGCCTGCTCTTCCTCGACCTCCACCGCGACTTCGACGTCGGCGTGGGCCGTACAAGCGGCGAGCAACGCGGCGCCCACACAGAGTGCTAGCCGTCGCATCAGGACGCTCCCAGGCGGCCGCGAAGCTCCGCGACCAGCACGGGGTCGACGCCGGGACGCGCGGCGAGTGCGGCCTCCAGACCCTGCTGTGCCGCTTCCGTGTTTCCGGCGAGAAGGTGCACCAGCGCCCCATGGAGCGCCATTTCAGCGTCGTCGGTCTTGAGCGCTTGGGCCTTCGCCAGTGCCTCTGCCGCCCGCGCAGTCTCGCCGGCGCGTGCCGCCGCGATGGCCAGCGTGTCCCAAGACCAGATGTTCTGTCGCGCTTCGAGCTCTTGCTCGGCCAGGGCCAGCGCTCTCAAAGGCTGCTCCCCATGCCGGGCGAGGAAGTGCGCGACCGGACGCGGATCATGTTCGGCCATGGCGAGCGCGTCACTCAACCCCGATGCAGCCTCGGCATCCCGCCCCAGCTCGCGGTCGAGCTCGACGACCCACAGGATCGACTCGGCACTCGGCGACTGCTCGGCGGCCTGCGCCAACACCTCGCGTGCTCCTTCGAGGTCGCCTGACTCGCGCAACGTTCGCCCCTGGAGCGACAGCGCGGGGCTGTACGCGGGCACCAGCTGCAGCGCTCGCTCGCCAGCTTTCCGAGCCGGCCCCACCTCGCCCCGGCGCAGGTACATCGCGCCCAGGTCCGCGAAACACCACGCCATCGACTCGGGATCGCGTGCGCTGCCAGAATCCAGCGCCAACTCCAGCGCGCCGACGGCCCCTTCGAAGTCGCCGTAAAGCCACCGCATGTAGCCCACACGGTTGTAGCTACGCAGGTCCGGGCGCAGGTCGATCGCAGCCTCGAAGGAGGCCTCTGCGTCGTCGTAGCGCCCCAACTCCAGCGAAGCGTCGCCGATCAGCAGGTGGGGTGTGGGGTCGTAGGGAAGCGCTCCGGTGAGTTCGGTGGCGGCCGCAATGACCTGCTCGAAGCGGTGGTCATCCAGCAGCAGCATCGCGGAGAGAAGGCGAAGTCGGGGGGCGTCCCCGGTGCGTGCCAAGCCAACCTCGATCACGTCGCGGGCGTAGGCTCGATGCGCCGCGCCCTCGGATCGGGCGGCCCGCAGGAACGCGGTGGCCAAGGCGAGATACGACTCCTGCGCATCGGGCTGGCTCCTCAACTGCTCCTGGGCGGCCGAGATCTCCGGAGCGCTCGCGGCATCGAAGCCCAGCGCGAGCTCTGGAAGTCGCTGTGGCGCCTCGTCCGGAGTAGCCGCGACCTTTGTCGGGACCGCCTGGGGGGTCTCGGCCGGGGCCTGACACCCGCCAAGCACCGCAAGAACACTCATCACCACCCAATTCGTTCGCTTCGTCATGGCTGCAGCCGGAGTACGGCGCGCGGGTTCGATCGGATTGCACCGACATTGACCCCACTCCCAAAGCCGCACCGAACGCTGCACACCTTGGGTATCCGGCCGCCGTGGCTGCTCAACCAGGGCAACCCCTCGACGGCCGCGCCCCGGAATCCAAGGTCTTTTTCGCCGCACGAAGGTTGCACTCTCAAGCGGCGATGGCTGAAAACCGAGCGTTCCTTGCGTTCTACGGCGGACCCGATCCAGGCCCTCGGCTCACCGGGGCGAGGATGGACCCAGAGATCGCGCTCGCGTACGTGATCGCGGTCAACAACCTTGGAGGGTATGCGGAACGAGGGGAACAGGAGTGGGCGATGACCCGGGCCGAGCGATTGAATGCCCCCAACCTGGTGCCCATTCACAATCTCGCTCGGGAGAAGTCCCTCACGCGAGCCAACCCCAACGAGATCGTCAAAGAGCTGCGCGAGGGCTGGGTCGTCATCCCACCCATCAGCGACAACACGTTCGTGGGTGCCGCAACGGACGTTGGCGCGGCGGTACAGAATGCCGTCGGGGTGCTCTCACACAACCGTGCGAAGATCGATGAAATCGTCTTCATCGACCACGGCACGCCCGGCTATATGACGTTCGGGCGAGATGTCTTCACGGTGCAGAGCGTGCAATCCGGTCCCGTCGCCACGGCATTGCGGCGGCTCGCACCCTTTATCGATGGCGACTCGATCCTCACCCTTGGCGGCTGCGAAGTGGCGGGCAATCGAGAGGGACGCGAGTTGGCCAAAGCCGTGGCTCGACTCCTGAGTGTTCGAGTGCAGGCGTTCGAGGAGATCCAGTACATCAACCTCTCCCCGGGTGTGGAGGGAACGGCGTACATGTGCGGTCCGACGCAGTGCAGCCCCGGCAGGGCGACCCCGTTCTCGGAGACGCTCTATGAAGGACTCGGGACCCGAGGTGGCGGCGCCTTTGGCATGCGAACACCCGGTTGGGGATAGAGGTACGACCAGACTCCGCAGCTCCACGCGAGTTGCGAGACCGGGGCGCGGGGGCTCACACTCTCGCGGATGAGCGAGCGGATCGCATTCGTACTGTCCGGCGGCGGCAGCCTAGGCGCTATCCAGGTGGGCATGCTGCGGGCCCTGTACGAGCGCGGCATCGTGCCCGACGTCATCGTCGGGACCTCCGCGGGAGCGCTCAACGGCACCTTCATCGCAGCGCGTCCGCAAACGATCGATTCGATCGACGAGCTGCTCGCGCTCTGGCAAACCCTCGAACGTGAAGACTTCTTTCCGCTGAGCGTGTCGCGAGCCGTGCTGGGACTCACCGGTCGCCGGAGGGGTCTGGTCGACCCACAGAACCTGCGGACTCTCATCGAGGACCACGCCACCATCACGCGGATCGAGGACGCGAGCACCGAACTTCACATGGTCGCGACCGATCTCCTCTCGGGCAGCGAGCAGCTGCTGTCCTCCGGAGACGTTGTGTCGGCGGTCCTGGCGAGCGCAGCGATCCCGGGGATCTATCCGCCGGTCCGGCGCGACAACAAGGTCCTCGTCGACGGTGGGGTGTCCAACAACACCCCGATCTCGCAAGCGACCCGACTGGGGGCCACCCAGATCTTCGTGCTGCCGACGGGCACCGCCTGCCCGCTGCGACGCGCACCTCGCAGTCCACTGGCCGTGCTGATGCACGCGTTCTCGCTGCTCGTGATGCAGCGGCTGCTGGCAGAACTCGAGCACTACGACGAGGTGGCTGAGTTGGTGGTTCTCCCGGCTCCATGCGAGGCCGACGTGCTCCCGGTGGATTTCCGCCGCACCACGCGTCTGCATGACGACGCCTACGCCGAAGCTCAGACGTTCTTGAGCGAACGCGGCAGCTGAGTTTTCCAAGGCGCCACGACCTCGGTCTTGGGCATCGCTCGTCCCGCGACAGCCCAAGGGCCGGCTCCACGTCACGCCCTCGACTTGACACTGTACTAGTCAACTAATACAGTGTGCCGCGAACGGAGATTCTGCGATGTTCGAGCTCAACCGTGATCGGGGCAACCCCGTTTATCTACAGATTCAGGCGCAACTCGAGCGTAGGATCGCCTCCGGCACCCTGGCCGCCGGCGACGCGTTGCCTTCGGTGCGGGCCCTGGCGAAGCAGCTGCGCGTCAACCCGAACACCGTGGTCCGGGCCTATCGCGAGCTCGAGTTCAGCGGATTGGTCGAAACGCGCCACGGTGAGGGGACGTTCGTCACCCAGGACGCCGGGGAGCAAATGCAGCCGGAGGTCCTGCTCGCCGAGCGAGCCGCCCAGCTCGTCAACGAGGCCAAGGAGCTCGGGTTGACCAAGGAGCAGGCGCTCTCGGCAGTGAAGTCGGCTTGGCGCAAGTCCAGCAAACCCGGCAAGTCCGGCAAGTCCGGCAAGGTCGCGTGAGCTTGTGATGTCCGCTGCACTGAGTTTCGAAGACGTCGGGTTCTCGTATCAACGCAAGCGTCCGGTCCTCGACGGGTTCGACTTCTGCGTCAAGCCCGGCGAGATCACCATCCTCGCGGCGCCCAACGGCACGGGAAAAAGCACGGCGCTATGGCTTGCCGCAGGTCTACTCGCGCCCCAGCGCGGGCGGGTCCGCGTGTTCGGCAAGGATCCGCATGCGCAGCGCGACGTCCTGGGCCGCGTCGGCTTCCTCGCCGAAGGGTCTCCGCTTCCCGACGCGTGGACCGGTCATCAAGTGCTCGCGTTTCAGCGCGACACCTTCCCGCGATGGGACGAGGTCGAGTGCGATCGGCTCACGGACGCGTTCCGGATCGACTTGTCGCAGAAGGTCAAGACCATGTCGCGCGGCCAACGGGGCAAGCTCGGATTGGTCAGCGTGCTGTCGACGCGTCCCGAGGTGCTGCTGCTGG
>CAJXVA010000045.1 GCA_913061055.1 uncultured Pseudomonadota bacterium | reverse complement strand
AGATCTACACTAGATCGCTCGTCGGCAGCGTCAGATGTGTATAAGAGACAGCGCGTCTCCACGCTCCGCAAAAAGACCGCATAGGAGATCGTGGGCTCGGGCAGGCGGCGCTCTTGATCGGGGCGGAACGTCGCCGCGCGCCAGGTCTCAAAGCTCGCCCGCAGCGCAGGGCTGTGGGCATAGGCGTACGCCAAGTACCCGCCGAGGGTGCCGTCGAATTCCCCGGAGGCAGCCTTAGTGTCCTCTTGGGACACGGGCTCGGCGAGCGTCGTTTCGACGGCGTGAAGCTCTCGAGCGAGTTGCGGCGATGTGGACCCGCACCCGGGCAGAGCCGCGGAGAGCGATCCGAGAATGTATAGGCCACGGCAGCGGCCAAAGAAGGTCATGGAGAGTCCTTGGAGACACGAGAAAACGTGAAGGCGCGGACGACCAGAGGTCACCGCGGTCGCGACATTCGGCGACGACGTCCCTCAGAGCAGCAGCGCCTGATGACTCAGGAACACCGACGTCTTCCGCGGCGGAGCTCGGCTCGCCCCCGGCCTCGGCAAACCGGAGCGCAGCACCGAAACAAACCTCCGCGGTGTTGGGGAGACGCGTGCATCCGGCACCCACGGCTCAAACGATTCGCCAACCACCCCGGCGACCACCACGTCTGTGGAGTCCTCGGATGCGCAACAGCGCGGGCGCTGGGCGGCGTCTCGAGGCATCGCCTCGGGCGCCTCGCTCCCGCACGGACACGCACACCCGCTCGAGCCGCCCATCTCACAGGCCCACGACCCTGCCCAACCCGCGCTCAGGAGCAGCACCACGGCCATCAGCGCGGCGACCAACATTGGCCAGCGCTGGAGTCGTAGGGGTGCCGCATCCATCATGCGACAACTTGTCGCACCCCGGATGCCTTGTCAAGGACCGCTTAGCCCCGCGACGTAGTCCGCGAGCAACCCTCGGTCCGTCGCGTCGAGCGAATCGGCGTACCCCGGCATGCTCGACGCGTACGGGAACATCGCGCCACCGACCGCAATCCGGAACGCAATGTAGGGCAGCGTCGACGCTTCGCCCCGGAGCGCGGTGAGGTCCGTCGCTGCCGGCAGGACCCCGGCGGCGCCGGGACCATCGCCGCGGCCTTCGTCGCCGTGGCATGACGCACAGTGCTCGGCGTACAGCGCCATCGCCCGAGGCGGGTCGGTTGGCGCAGGCGTGGGATCCGCAAACGCGTCCGGGACGAGCCTCGGCGTGCAGGTCCCCTCGCCGTCCACATGCGCCATCGTCAGCGAAGCGGCCCCGATGAACTTCCACAGGGTGTCGATGTCGCGGCGTCCTCCGGTTTGATAACGAGCGAGCCCGGCCAGCGACACCTGCCCGAGTTCGGCAGCCGAGACCGAGCCGTCACTGTTCGAGTCTGCACCTGCGATCGCATCGAACGCCACTTCAGCGCCCACTTCGAGATCATCAACGAAGAGGTGGTCAGCGTGCATCGTGAGCTCGACCCTCGCCACATCACCCGCTGCGACGTCGGTGCTCAGGGGGCAGTCGTAGGAAATATCGGCCGGGATCCCCCATGCAAACAAGACGTCCTCGCCCATACGAGACGCCCTGCCGCTGACCCAAAACGCGAGTTTCTCTAAGCGCATCCGCTCAATCTGCTGTGCAGTCGCATTGCCGCCCACGACCTGTGTGGGCATCGCCACTCTGAAATGGGCCATGTTCACCGATCCGAGCCCCGCGTCCGTTGTGGCAAGCAAGTGCCCGCGACGTGATGAATCGGCTGCCAGATCGAAGACATAGCCTCCATCGCCAACCTCCCCCTGCGGGGACAATCGCACGTCGTCGAGCGAGACGACGAGTTCAGAAAACTCGAGGGCCCATCCGCCGACAACCTCGTCCGGTTCGATGCCCTGCTCGGCATACGCCTCACCGAACACCCGCAACTCGACCTCCGCCGAACAACCGATGGCCAGAGCGAGGAAGATCAGGCAGGGGCGAGCCATACGCGAACGATACGATGTGAAGCGGCGAACGGTTCGTCCGAGAACGTCTTTCGGCCTGCGCGCAGAACCTGCGGCTACGTCCGCGCGCAGGGTGACCCAGTCGACCACTGGCTCAGTTTCGGCCTCGTCCCGCGAGTTACCGCAGCTCGTGTTGCGAGCCTTCAGCATCGGCGGGAGGAGCAGACCGCGAAGTAGTAACCCACCGAAACGCTCACGAACGACACCCCGCAGAGGGCTTGTGCAGCGGTCAGAACGCGGGCGGAAGCCGAGACCGGCGTGATGTCGCCAAACCCCAACGTCGTCATGGTGACGACGCTGAAGTAGAGCATGGTGCCGAACACGGCATGGGTCCGTTCGATATGGTCGGCGAGTGAGTGCGCCGTCCCGTCCCAGAGCATGGGTGCGCCTGCGAACGCGGCTTTGGTGGCGGCACATTGAAGGAGTGAGTCCAAGCTCGCGAACACCACGAGCATCCCTGCATACAACTCGAGAAGGACGCTGACTCTGAAGCGGGAGGTGTCGCGCACCAGTCGGAGAAACACGATCACCAGCGCCGTTAGAGGAACGAGACCTCCGACGACCGCCAGGATGGAAAAGAACCCCCCCTCGGGACGGGTGATGGCCTCGACGGTCCAGTGCTCGAAGAGCAAGAAGCCCACAAGTCCGACGTACGGGACTCCAGAGGTGGCTAGAACGACCACGAGCGGTCGGCGCAACACCGTGGGAAGACTCGCCACGAGACATGCATGCCAGCGACACCCGATCCGCGGGCTGAAACATCTGCGGGCCCTCCCAAGACAGTGAGACCGGGGAGGTTACTCCTCGTCCTGGTCCGCGCTCCGGAAGCCCTCGGGCTGGATGCCATGTCGGCGCAAGAGGCGATAAAAGCTCTCCCTCTCCACCGAAGCTTGCGCAGCGGCGGCCACGACGTCGCCCCCGAAACGCTCGAGCAGGGCGATGAGATACCGGCGCGCCACGTCCGCGCGTCCGCGCGCCAGGGCGTCTGACCAGGTCAGCGTTTCCCACGGCGTTTCGAACGCGGCCTCGCCTTGGATCCACTCTGGGAGTGCCTCCAGTCCGATGCTGTCGGGGCCTGCGTGGGCCACCGCATGCTCGATCACCGACCGAAGCTCGCGAACGTTGCCAGGCCAGGCCGCCGCGCAGAGGCGCTCCATGGCGCCGGCCGTGAACCCGCGCAGGCCGGCTGTCTCGGACTCCGCTGCGCGCAACAGGCTCGCGGCGAGAACCGGAATGTCCTCGGATCGCTTCCTCAAAGGAGGGACCGCGAGCGACGCAACCCGGATTTGGAGGAACAAGTCGCGCCGAAAGGCCCCGTCAGCCACCATCGCATCCAGGTTGCGCCGCGTCGTGGTGACCAGTCGAACACCGGGACTCACAGGCAGCGAGGTCCCGCGCATGCGCTCGAGCGCATGCTCCAAGGCCGCTTGGTCGGCAGCTCCCAGCGCATCCACTTCGTCGACGAGGAGAGTCCCGGACACGAACGAGACGGACGGAGACTCGGGTCCCGAGCGGCCGAGCCGCGCGAGCGCCTCTTGCACTCCTCCAGGCGGAAGCGAGGCGCAATCCAAGCGGTGGAAGGAGTGGTCGCGAAACGCAGAGAGGCGATGGACTGCGTGGGCGAGCCGCCTCTTGCCCGCGCCTGACTCTCCGCCGATGAGGATACTGAGGCTCGTCGGTCCGATCTGCTGAACCACCGCGGCGAGTTCTCTCATCACGTAGGAGCGCGCATGGACCCCAGGGAGCACCTCGTCGCCCTCCGCGACAGCAGGCCTTGGCCGGACGCTGTGCAGTGCTCGCAGCACCGTAGTCTTCGCTTCGTCAGGGTCGAAGGGCTTCGTCAAGTAGTCGTATGCGCCATCCTTGAGCGCCGTGACTGCCGTCTCCACGCTTGCGTAGGCGGTCATCAAAATGAACCGCGCACGGGGCTGCCGCGCTTTGCAAAACCGCAGCATTTCGAGTCCCGTGAGGTCGGGCATCCTGAGGTCGCACAGGACGACATCGACCACTTCGCGGTCGAGGAGCGCCATCGCATCATTCCCATTGTCCGCCGTGTGGACTTGCGCGACACCACCAAGGACCTTGGTCATCAGTCGCAGCATGTTCGGCTTGTCGTCGACGACGAGGACGGAGTGTCTTTGTTCGCTCATGCTCGGTCTTCCTCTTGGTTGGAGCGGGTCCGATGGGCAGGGAGGACGACGCGAAAGCACGCGCCGCCTTCCGCAGCGGGCTCGACCTCGATCGATCCTCCGTGGGCCAGGACGATGCTTCGACTGACAGCCAGTCCCAGCCCCGAACCGCCTCGGCGCTTCGAGACGAACGGCTCGAAGATCTGTTTGCGGTCGTCAGCGGCGACGCCCGGGCCCGAGTCGATCACCGAAAACTCGTATCCGCCTGCATCCGTAGGCCCTCCGGACACGTGAATCGACGCGCCCGCGGGCGAGGCCTGTGCCGCGTTCACCACAAGGTTTGCAAGAACCTGCCGCAAACGCGAGGGGTCGGCCATGAGTTCCCCCCTCTTCGCTTGAACAATCACCGAGTGCTCCCCCGACGGCATGCCCTCGGCCACGCGAACCGAGGCATCCTCGAGGAACTCCCGCATCTCGAAGAGTCGGAGCTCGAGGCGGGGCCGTTCCGCGGAGGCCAGAAGGTCTCCGGTCAGCCTCTGACACGCCGCAGCTTCTTCGTCGAGAACCTCCAACTCTTCTCGAAGTTGCGGATCATTCGTCTCGGGAAGCATCGTCTTGATGTAGCCACGGATGATCCCGATCGGGTTGTTGATCTCGTGAGCGACACCGGCCGCCAGCTGGCCGATCGCCGCCATCCTCTCCTTGGAGAGTAGCTTCTGCTCGCGCGCCGCGAGTTCCTCCGCCATGGTGTCGAAGGCACGGGCAAGCTCCGCGAGTTCCCCGGTTCCGACGTCTCCAACGCGGTGCTTGAAATCCCCTCGGCCGAAGAGGCTTGCGGCACGGGAAAGCGCGGCAAGAGGCTGCAGCACAGCGGCACGTAGCCGAATGGTGGACGCGGCCGCGACGAGGAGCACCGCGGCGATACATGCCCCTCCCATCGCCATACCTCGCTGGCCTGCGAGTCTGGCTTCGTCGTGGGCGTCGGCCATCCGTCGCTCCGCTGCGAGCGCCACTGCGTCGGCCTGTGTTGCGGCGTCGCGCGAGATCTCCTCGACTCTGCGGTGCTCTCCTTGGACCTCGTCGAGGCGCCCCTCTTCGGCGGCGGGAAGCAGAACGTCCCTAAAAATTCTGTCCATCTCCGAACCGAGGTCGATGACCGACTGAAGTCGTCGCTGCAGCTGTTCGGGAGCTCCCTCCGACTGTGCTCGCGCATCCGCCACCACTTGTAGCCGCCCGCCCTCATAGTGCTCCAGGTGGCTCCCGTCGCCTTCGATCAGAGAGTGGGCAATGTGGATGTACTGCTCCCGCGCACCCGTAGAGAGCCGGAGCCCCCCTCGAATGGCGGCTTCGTCCCGCCGCATCTGCGCCACCACGTCGCCAACCTGCCGAATCGTGCCCAGCAGCATCACGCACATGGCTGCAGCGATCACGGCGATCAGACCAAACCCAAGAACGAGCTGACGTCCAATAAGTCGTGATGGCCGCTCCACAGGTCGCCTCTTCGTCGCAAGCTCCACAACAGAAGAATCACCCAAAACCCAACACCTGTCTCCCGAGCCCCAGCTCGTCCCAGACCGAACCGGGGGCAGACCCCGCGCACTGCGTCACTGAGCTCGCTCCACCAGGGTCAGAGCGCGACGCCGGACCTCATCGAACGTGGATTCGTGGGCGGCGATGATCACGAACAAATTGTCATCGGCCTTGCCGACGCTCGCTTCCACGCCGGGAGGGACCAGAGGGCAAAATTCCATCTCCGGAACTTCGTGACCAAGCGAGGCGTTCCGGGCGAGGTGGCACCCGATGAGACGTTTCAGCGTCCCCTCATCGAGACCGGGGACCGGCCGAAAGGTGACGCGAACGACGGGGGTGGTCTCCCGGCTCTCGGTGTCTGCTGGGTCGAGCAATTCGGCGCCCACGATGTCCCCCGAATGAAGGAACGGGCTGATGTCTCGATCGACCGCACTGACTCCGTCGCAGGCCTCGGACTCCGCTGTCCGGAGCGCCTCGGACGCAGCTCTATGCTCCGCAGCACGACGGCGGTGCTGCTGGGCCTGAAAACGGTGTTCCTGGGCCGTGTCCGACCGAGTCCAACAGATCTCGTAGATGTCGTTCATGTCCGCGCAAGGCGGCGCCTCTTGTTCGGCCCGGTCATGGGCAACCGCAATTTCCGCGTTGGCCTTGGCTGCGGCCTCGTGTTCAGGAACGCTCTTTTGCGACGCAGGCATGCCTCCAGCGCACGCCGTAGTCATCACCAGGGCACCACAGAGCAGCACTCGCACGCGTCGCATGACCTACACAGTGCCCAGCGAAGCCGACCTGAGCGCGGCAGGTGTTGCGGGACTCCGTCGGCTTCTGTGACTCAGGCGGTTACCGCTCGTTCGCGGCCGACAACAGCATCGACAGCGACGTCGCGAGACCAGCACCGCCGGTCCGTATCCCGGCCGGCCACACGCTTTCCTCGACCGACAGCAGTAGTTTCGCTCCGTACGTTCGGCCCCGGTGCTACCGAAACAGTGGTGGTTCGATGCGACTGTCCAGCTCCAACAACATCGCCGTGTTCTGTCTCTTGCTTCCCCTCGCGTGTTCGTCGGGGTGTGCAGAAACCGAGGATCCTGTCGATGCCTACGACTCCGCGGACCTTCACGAGGGGGGCCGGCTGTACGATCGCATCTGGGCCGAGACTCCCTCCGAGGACTTCACTGGGGATCATCCCTTATGGGCGGCGCGGCCAGACACTTCCAGTAGCGGGGTCGGTGGAACCGAGACCTGGCGCTGCAAGGAGTGCCACGGTTGGGACTACCTTGGCGTCGATGGTCAGTACGGGACGGGGAACCACCGAACTGGATTTCCGGGAATTCTTCGAACGCAACTCTCCCCCCTTGGGCTGTTCGACTTGTTGAGTGAGGAGCCTGGTGAGAATCCGGCGGGCCACGCGTACGGACGTTTCCTGAGCGACCGCGAGCTCTGGGACTTGGTGAGGTTCTGCCTCGAAGGCGCGGTGTCGACCAGCGATATCATCGACGACTCGGGCAGCTTCGTGCCCGCTCCGCCACCAGGCGAGGCGCTCTTCGCCGACGGAATCGGTTCTGAACCGTCGTGCGCCAGCTGCCACGGTGGCAGCGGACAGACAATGCCTCACGTTGACGACGGGCACGAGGACGATGCCGAGGAGAGCGAAGAGCCCGAAGAAGAGCTCGAACCCGAGCACCTCGAAACAATAGGATCTGTCGCGCGCGAGAATCCCTGGGAGTTCCACCACAAGGCACGATTCGGCCACCCAGGGTCCCCGATGCACGGCTTCCAAAAAGGAGGAGCGTCGCACGAGGACATTGGTGCCCTCGGCGCCTTCGCACAGTCGCTTCCGTGATGCCGGTCAGACACGAGCGTGCCCAGAACCAGTGCGCAGCGCGAACCAGGAGACCTTCACACTCCGCCGCTTTCCGCTCCAGCCGAAGACCCCCATGAAGACATCGAAGCTCACCCGTGCCTTCGCGACGCTCACCGCGGGCAGTCTCGCGACGGGCTGCCCGGAGGCGGATTCGGCGACCGAAGTTCCCCCCGCAGGCTCAATCCCAGCCTCAGCGGTCGCAGGGGAGCACGCGTGTGGAAGTCACGCCGAAGGCGCGTGTGGCTCGGCGGCCCCCGCTTCCGCCACCGTGCCATCGTCTCGCTTCTTGGACGTCGAGCCCGGCAGCTTCGCCGAGGTCAACGTCTCGATGACCGAAAGGCCGACGATGACGATGACCTTCTCCGGCGGACAGAGCGCGCTCAGCTGCGATGTGCGTAGCCATGAAAAAACTGGCGGGGCCAGGGTCCACGACCAAGGGGACGGCGGCAGCAGGACGGTCGGGTTCGCAGCAAGCGAAGACGGAGTATTCTCTGGAACTCGTGGGTGCCGACCGCCGACCGGGGAAAGCCCATGACCGAAGCCGACTGTCTCGAGGAAATCCTGGAGACCAAGAGGAACCTGAGGCCGGAGAGCACCTGCCGAAACCCCGATCGAGAATCCACAGGTGGCCATTGATGAACACTGAGGACGAAAAAATGCAGAGGGAATCACGAACCAAGCGCATAGGCTTCCGGGTCACGGTCGCCACAGCGGCCCTCCTCGCGGGGTGCGCCGCGACGGGCACACATCCGAACGAGATGAGTGCAGCAGCCCATGAACAAGCCGCACAAGGGGAAGACCGCGAAGCCGAAGCGCACCAGAAACAGTTCCGAGAGGAAGGCTGGTCCACCGGGTCAGGAGGGTGTTCCACTTACTGTTTCGACACGTGGTCCAACCCAAGCAGCGAGCACGCCAAGGAGGCGAAAAAGCACCGGGTCATTGCAGAGCAGCACCGGAAAGCCTCTGAAGCTCTGCGGAAAGCGGAGGAGCGCAGTTGCGTCGGCATCCCCCAACGAGACCGCGATGTCAGCCCGTTTCTGCATGTCGGCGACATCTCCCGGGTCGAACGCGTCTCGGAAGAAAGAGCTTCGGGCACCTACGAAGTTGAGTTTTCCAGAGTCCCAGGCCTGGACGCCCAGGCGATGCAGAGACTCCTCGACTGCCACATCGCGAGAAACGCCGTCGTGGGACAGGAGCCCGCAGGTATGGAATCCTGCCCGCTGGTTCCCACTGGCGTCGAGGCAAGCGTGGAGCCCCGCGGCACCGGCATCCTCGTGCGAATCGAGGTCGTTGGAAAGGAGAGTGCCGCTCAGGTGCGGGCCGCGGTTGACAACATCGAGGGCCACCTGCGGGACGAGAATGCCGGCTGAAGGGCAACACAGGCTGGCCGCCTCGAGCACATCTGGGTGAGCACAGGGAGCAGTCTACCGTCCGCGTCCCGGCAGCCTCTGTTGAAAGTCCCCGAGCGTCATACCGTCGCGCTCCGTCTTCACCGGCAAGTAGTCTGCTACTCAACTGTCCACATACGCTCGCCGTGCCCTGCGTAGACACGAGCGTCGCCGGGCGCTCGGCTTTCGGAACGCCGGCGCTCGGAGGCTACCTCGCGGCAGGCCAGACGGTGAAGCTCCGGCGACCGGGATTTACCCAGCCTGGGCCCGAATATCCGAATCTGCGTCTGTCCGTCACCTTCGTCCTGCTCAGCCCCCATGTCAGCCTCGACATCCCCCGCGACCCAAGGAAACGAGACCTCGGAGCGAAGCGCATCAACCCATGCAATGGCGCCGGCATGCCGACGTTTCAACACCTCGCCCTGGCAGCCCAGCCTCGCGACGCACACATCAGAGAAGTCGTCGAGTTCGACCTGTAATGTCGCCCTCGTTTCCGAGCTTTGGCCACCAGCCGGTCAACGAGGCCGACCGGCTTTCCCCACGACCGCGTCCCCTCGCCCACCTCGCTCTCGCCCTTGCGGGGAGGCTGCTCCCCATCGCCTCCGATGCGTGCCGAGCAGAACTTGATCAGCTGCTAGCATCCCCGCCCGACCATGTCCGCTCACCCCCTACGCCGCCTGCTGCAGGCAGAGGACCTCGTCCGCCAGCGGCGCTCCGGAGAGCGACGGCGCTACGTAGCATCCCAACGCTGCGGGCGCATCGATCCCAACCCGCATCAGATCGACGCTGTCATGTTTGCCTTGGGTCGAGTCCGCGAGGGGGGCTGCATCCTCGCCGACGAGGTTGGCCTGGGCAAAACCATCGAGGCCGGCGTGGTCATGGCGCAGCTCTTGGCCGAGGGAGCCCGGCGGATCTTGCTCATCGCTCCCAAGCCCCTGCTTGGGCAGTGGCGCAACGAGTTGTTCGATCTCTTCGCTATTGAGACCACCGAGGGTAGCGCCAACCCCAAGGCCCTCGACGGGGACGGCGTATTCCTCGTTGGCCGGGAGTTCGTGGGGACGGCGGCGGGGTCCGGTGCCCTGAACCAGACCGCGCCCTTTGACCTGTGCGTCGTTGACGAGGCCCACGAGGTGTTCGCTGGGATCTACCGCCGGTACGACAAGTACGGGAACTACGACTCCGCGTCCGAACACGCCAAGACCGCGGGAAGCCTACGCGAGCTCCTGCAGAGGACGCAGACCCCGGTCTTGCTGCTTACGGCCACGCCGATCCAGAACTCCCTGACCGAGCTGTGGGGCCTGGTGCAGTACGTAGATCGCGGCGGCACGCTACTGGGCGACTTGCGAACCTTCCGGCAGGTGTTCTGTGACGGTGACGACCGGCAACTGGTCAAGGGGCAGGAGGATGAGCTGAAACGCCGCATGAGTGCGGTGGTCAAGCGAACGCTGCGCCGGCAGGCCCAGGAGTTCATGACTCGCCCGTTCGTGGGCCGCCGCACGAGGCTGTTCGAGTACGACATGAGTCCCGAGGAGAAACAGCTGTACGAGGACGTCACAGACTATCTCCTGCGCCCGAATCTGGCCGCCTTCCGCGGGAGCCAACGACGCCTTCTACTGATCGGTTTTCACCGCCGCATGGCTTCGTCGCACCGGGCCCTCGCCGCCAGCCTGGACCGCGTGGCCGAGCGTCTGCGCAAGATGCTGGCCGGCGGCGACATCCCCTCGGGCGACGACGACGAGACCCTGACCGCGTTCAACGAAGACCTGGAAGAATCCGACTACTCTTCCGAGGACGACATCGACGAGTCTGGGCCGCCAGCCGGCGACGCCATCGAGGCCGAGCTGCAGCTGGTGCAGGGGTTCTCTAAGCGCGCCAGCGCGCTCAAACTCGACGGCAAGGCCCGCGCGCTCGTCCACGCCATTCGCCTGGCTATGGAGCGAGAGGAGGAAGGCGAGAGCACCGGGAAGCTTGTCATCTTTACGGAGTCACTTGCGACCCAGGACTACATTCGGGACCTCCTCCTGGAGTCCAAGGTCGTGGCAAATGACGAGGTCACCCTGTTTCGGGGAACCAACGACACGCCCCGGGCCCAGCAGGCCCTCGACCGGTGGATTGCAGAGATCGGCAGCAAGCGACAGGGCCGTCCCAGCCGCGACATTGCCGTGCGACTGGCGCTCGTGCACGAGTTCCGCACTCGATCGCGGGTGTTCGTTTCAACCGAAGCCGGCGCCAAGGGGCTGAACCTGCAGTTCTGCGACACGCTCATCAACTACGACCTGCCGTGGAATCCCCAGCGCATCGAGCAGCGCATCGGCCGGTGCCATCGCTACGGCCAGGAGCGTGACGTGACCGTTATCAACTTCCTCGCTCGGGACAACGAGGCCCAGCGCCTGACGTTCGAGATTTTGAGCAAGAAGCTTGAGCTGTTCGGAACCGTGCTCGACGCCTCGGACACCGTCCTGCACACCCCCGCAGACACTTCCACTGAGAACCTCGCGGGCGCCTTGTCGGCTGACTTCGAGTCGACGCTGCGACGAATCTACGAACGCGCCCGCACCGTGGACGAGATCGCGGCCGAGCTCCGAGAGCTGAGGAAGACCATGGACTCGCGGCGCTCCGATTTTGAGGCGCTGCACGCCCGCACCGCGGGGCTCATCGAGTCGAAGTTCGACGACAGCGTGCGACGCGTGTTTCGGGGCATCCAGGAGTCCCTGCCTGCAGATCTGGCCGAGTTCGACGAGGCCGTGGAGCAAGTCCTCCGCGACTACCTGGATGTGCTCGGTGTGACGTACCGACTCGACGCTTTCGATGGGGGTTCCCAGCTGGTCGTAGAACCTTCCGGTGCCCTCCCCGACCAGCTGCAGCAGGGGTTAACTGTCGTGCTCGGAAACCCTGTCGGCCGAAAGGGGGCGGAACCTGTGCACCTCAAGCACCCGTTGGTCCTGGCCGCGGTGGCCGATGCGCGAGCCCGGGCCGCACAGCTCAACACTATTCGCCTGGTGCTGGATCTGGCCGATAACGACGCTCTCCGCCTCCACGTCGGACGCCGCGGTCGACTTGTAGTGGTGAGGGTGCACTACCACGGCTTCGAACCCGCCGAGCAGGTCTTACCGCTGTTTGTGCTGCCGGACGCGGGCGCCCTTGAGCCGCAGGACGCCGCGAGGCTGCTTGCAGCGTCCACATTCGCCGAGGGGCCGGAGCCCACGGCGCCAATCTCTGACGATGAGATCGGCGACCCCATTGAGGAGGCTCTGTTCGCGGACGACGCGCAGGTGAGCATCGAGGAGGAGGCCCAGTACACCCGCGCAATGCAGCAACTGGAGCGGTTTGTGGAGGACCGGATCATGGTGCTGGAGCGGCAGCGAACGGATGCCAGCAAGCGACTGCGCAACGCGCAGGCAGTGCTCGACGCGGCGGTCGGCGCAGCGCAGCGCACCAAGGCCGAGGAGGCGGTCGCCCGTCACGGCGCGGCTGCCGAGGACGTGGAGGCGAAGATCGCCAAACTGCGGGCGAGAGACGACGACGCCTACGAGCGGTGGCAAACCTCAGCACAGACCCGGCGCTATGAGCCCCCGAGTAGTGAAACCCTTCTAGACGTGGAGTTCGTCATTGATGCCCGAGGTGGATGAAGACGTGGCACTGAAGTTCGTACACACAGCCGACTGGCACCTCGGCAAGGACTTCCCGGCCTTTGAACAAGCCGACCGGGACCAACTCACCCGCGCGCGACTGGACGTGCTTGACCGCGTGTTCGGGCTGGCCGAGCGCAATCGTGTGCACGCCGTGCTGTGTGCCGGCGACCTGTTCGACTCGCCCAACCCCTCCAAGAACTGGTGGCAAGCACTGGCTGACAAGTTCAACCGGCTCGCCTGGACGGACCGGCCCGTGTTTCTGCTGCCGGGCAACCACGACCCACTCACAGCCACCTCCGTGTACAGCCAGGAGCATGGTTTTCGGAAGGCCCTGCCTCCGTGGGTGCACGTCATTGAGGACGACAACCAGGAGGTCGAACTCTCAGAGGAGGCCGTGCTGTACGCCTCCCCTTGTCGCAGCCAGTCCGGCCAGAGCGATCTGGCCATGGGCCTGCCCCAGCGCCAGAGCGGCGACACCCGCATCCGCATCGGGTTGGTGCACGGCTCCACGTTTGACATGCCGGGGTACCAGATGAACTTCCCCATTTCGCGGACGGCGGCCGCGGACCGGGGGCTGGACTATCTGGCCATTGGTGATACCCACGCCTTCCGCCACGTCCCCCCCGACGCAAGCGTGCCCACCATCTACCCGAGTGCGCCGGAGCCCACCAGCTTTGGGGAAACCGAGGCAGGCTATGCGGCGGTCGTGTTCGTAAAACGGCTGGGCCGTAAGCCGAGGGTCCACAAGGAGCGGGTGGCCCGATGGACCTGGCAGGACCGGACCTGCAGATCTCTGCCCGAATTGGAGCAACTCCGGCTTGAGGATCTCACCGACCATGTGGTGCGCCTGAGCGTCGAGATGAGCTTGCCGACCGATGAGTACGGCCGTGCTGAGGAGATCCTCAGCGACCTCCAGGGAACGAACGCCAAACACGGCAAGGTCGGGATCCTGCAGCTCGACCGAAGCAGCCTGGACCTCGACATCACAAATGTGGAGACCGCATTCGAGAATGCACCGGACGTGCTGCGGCGGGCCGCGGAGCGCCTGCGCAATACGACCGGCGAGGCAGCACCAGCGGCGAGACGCGCCCTGTACCACCTGTATCGCCTTAGTCGGGACGGTGCTCGATGAGACTCCTACGGCTGACAGTCGACGACTTCAAGTGTGTGCAGCACGCGGAGCTGGAGTTCTGTCCGGGGCTGAATATTCTCTTTGGCGAGAACGATATCGGAAAGTCCACGCTGGCCCATGCGGTCCGGGCCGGACTACTACTCCCTCACAGCTCTTCGGCCCGGTCGTCGCTTCGCTCGTGGGCCGGTGGCGAGCCTACCGTCAAGCTCACCTTCGCCACAGACACCAACAAGTTCTGGCGAGTCACTCGCAACTACGGGGATCCCGGCGCGTCCGAGCTTCGCTTTTCGAAGGATGACACCGCCTACTCGTCGGAGGCCACCGCTCGCAAGGTCGATGGTCAACTTCGGACCCTGCTTCGCTGGGGGATCAAGCCTCCCGGGGGCAAGGGTGGTGCTCGCGGTTTGCCCGAGAGTTTCTTGAGTCATGCCCTGCTCGGCGAGCAGGTAGGCGCTGCCCAACTGCTCGGTCTGAGCCTGTTGAAGGACGCGGACGACACCGCTCGAGCGCAGCTGGGACTGGCACTTGAGGCGCTTGCGCAAGACCCTCTGTTCAAGCAGGTGCTTACTGAAGCGCAGGGGAGGGTGAACGAAGCCTACACGCCCGGGGGAAGTAAGAAGAAGGGCAAAAACTCCCCGTTTGTGCAGATCACAGAGAAGATCAACGGGCTGGCGCACCAGATCGCGATTCTCGAACTTCAGGAGGAAGAGACCGAACGCGCCCGTGAGCGTTTGGAGGCGCTCACGTCAGAGCTCACGCTCGCCCGCGCCACCAGCAAAGAAGCCGCAGCTCTGGTCACCGTCGTTCGGGCGCGCCTTGATCAGACCAAGGCCATGCTGGACGCCGAGGACAGGCTGGCCGTCGCAGCAGCTAAGGTCTCGGAGATTGAGCAGGCCGTGGCGGGACTGGCAACCGACGCCGCGGCGATCGCCGAACTCGACCGCGCCTCACAGGCCGCCCAGGCCAACGACCAGGCTTGCGCAGCTTCGATATCCGCGGCCGAGACCACCTTGCAAGAAGCCACGAGCGCCCTACAGCGCGCCAAGAGCCAGAGCTCGCACCAGCAGCACGCACTCAACAAGGCTAAAGTCGAGAGCAAGCTCGCCCAGTGCGAGCACCGGATCGAGAAGCTCAACAGCGCCCTCAAGTCGGCGCAGGCTGCCCGAGTGTGCGAAACGGAACTGAGTAAAGCCCGTGAGCGCACCTCAGTGCTCCACGACTCAGTCGCCACCGCTCAAGCCGAACGGCATGCCCTGGTAGCCCGGGAGCGAGAGGCCAACGAGAATCTGGAGACCCACCGAGGGCTCTGCCAGCTGGCCCGGCTAAGAGAGGCACACAAATCCCTTGGGGACGCGCGCTCCGCGGCAGAGAAGCGTGCCGCCCTCCTCGTCAGGGCTAGGCAATCTCAGGCCGAAGCCAAGAACCTTCGAGACCAGATCAAGGCCACTGCCTGCCCGACTGCCGACGAGGTCCAGGCGCTCACGGCTCTCCGAAATGAACTAGACGTGGCTCTGGCCAAGGTCGGCGTGGGCCTCACTGTCGCAGTCAGGCCAATGACCGACTTGACGCTGCACGTCGCGATCGACGGGGGCCCTCAGCAAGCGGTAGCCGACGCAAGCGCCCCCATCGACGCGTCCCGCACCATCGCCCTGATCCTCGAGAACGTCGCCGAGTTGACGGTGAGCGCCGGAAGCCCTGACGACCACAAACTCGCCGCCGCCCTACAAACCCGCTGGGAGCACGAGGGAGTCCCCACTCTAACGAGCACCGGCGCTCCCGATCTCGTCGCCCTCGGCGAGGTGGTGCGCCAGTCCCAAGCCCGGGCACAACAGCTGCGACAACACGAAGCAGAGGCCGCGAGCTCCCTCAACGACGCTGCCGCTCACGCCGAAACAGCCAGCGCGGTGGAGCGGCTGTCAGCCAAGGTCGCCGAGCGGGAAGCCAGCATGGGGGGCGAGACGCTCCCCAAACTCGAACTGGAAGCCGCTTCGAAACCGGGCGGCTGGGAGGATACTATCGAGGCAGACACCGCAGCGGCCGACACCACACTGCGGCAAGCCCAGAAGGCGTTGGCGTCCAGCCGAGAGAAGGAAGCCCAACTGGCTGCCAGCCTGGAGGCCGCCGAACGAACTGAGGCTGCCGCCGCGACCGCCCTACAAGCTAGCACCGAGGGTCTCGACGCCGAGCCCCGCGAGGCCGCTTCTCGGATCGAGGCTCAACTCCAGCACGCCAACACGGACCGAGCCGAAGCCCGCCAAGAACGCGATTCCCTGGCCGAAGCCGGCCTCGCGGAAGTCGCCGCTGCGCACAAGGCCGTCGAGCAGGCCACGACCGCGCTGGCGCAGGAACGCGACGCAGGCATCCTCGCTGCGACCCTCACAAAGAACGCTGGCGAAGCCCTCGTGGCTGCGCGGTCGCGCCTCGACGTGGAAACCGGGCACGTCGAGGCGATGGGGCTCGATGCCGCCAGACACGCCGCCTGCGAGCTGGCCGAAGCCCTCGCCAAACTCCCACGCCCCGAGAGCCCGGCCACCGATGCCGAGCTCGAAGCCACCACCGCCAGCCACGTCGAGGCTGATGGACTGGCCGACCGACTCCGCGGCGACGTGCGCACCGCAGAGGGCGCGTTCGAGCAAGTGGGCGGCGAAGTTACGCGGGACACGCTCACCTCCCACCGAGAGGCTCGAGACCAGGCGCGGATCCGAGAACACGAGATCGAGTTGGACTACGAAGCCTATCGCTTGCTGGCCAAGACCCTGCGCGATGTGGAAAACGAGGATGGCGCCCATATCGGACAGGCCCTGGGCAGCCAAGTCGGCGAGCGCTTCAAGAGCCTGACCCAGGACCGATACGACTCAATCCGCCTCAACGCCCATTTGGCGACCGACGCGGTGCAGGTTGCCGGCGTCGCCCGTTCTTTTGGCGACCTCTCCGCCGGGACCCAGGATCAACTCGCCACCATCCTCCGGCTGTGTATCGCCGAGCAACTGGGCTCCATGCTCATCCTCGACGACCACTTGGCCCAAACCCACCGCAGCCGCGCGGCGTGGTTCCACAAGATGCTGCGCAGGTCCGCGGACAAGATCCAGATCGTCGTCCTCACCGCACGTCCGGAGGACTATCTCGACCTCGACGAGTTGCCACAAGGAAAGGCGCCCGCGGACTTTGCCGGAGGCTCTGTGCGGGCGATAAACCTCGATCACGTGATCGAGCGCGTGGCCTCCGGCGCCGCGGAGGTTTGAGGACCGCCGGCTCTGCTGCCCTGCCCTTCGCAACCGCAGGACGCGCTCCAACCCGTTGGCAATCTCGCGCCGAAGCTCGTCTCGGCCTTCGGCATGGCGTTGACAGCCACGGTGCTCGGTAGACGGTCGCGCGGGACGGTTGCACCCTGCTCAGGGTGCCGAACACCGCCGTGTTCACGGCCGGACTACTCTCCGCGTGCTGGAAGACGATCCCAGAATGGTGCTGAGGTCTGTGCGTCCCTGCCGGGTGCCCACGAGTGCACTTGGGAGCGAGTGAGGCGTCCGGGGTGGGTCTTACCACCGAGCCCCCGGAAGGCTTCCTTGGCCGTGCTCTCCACCCAGATGAGGGACTTCTTTTCGCCAACAAGCCACTGCTCGAGCCAGATGGCGTCGATGAGGAGCTCGTTCTGGCCCGTGTTGTTCGTGTGGCGAACAACGGCGATGATCTGGTCGTTCTTGTCGCTCCAGCCATTGCGCCCGTTCCAGCGGAGGTCGCCGGGTACCGGACCGAAGAACTCAGGGGCGGGAGCATCGAGGGAAATTCTGTGCTGATTGCCGGGGGCATACTCGTATTCGCCGAGGATGTCCCACGCAGCCGGGCTCGTCGGGACCCCAAGCGGTTCTCGCCACTCGTGTTGCTTTACGTGAATGCTCTCACCATGGTGATGGCCGTACGGATACTCGCCGACGTACCCGTCGGGCATCAGGGGGCAACGGGACAGCTCGTGGCCGAGGAGGTCGCGACCCTCGACCTCGCCAAGAGCGGCGGGTAGATCCGGGGTAGCGACGAGGTGGGGAACGAGATGGATCCATATGCGGCGGGCGGGCTTGCCCGTGTCGGTGACATTGGTCCAGTCGTAGGTGCCGGAAAGGACGACGAACTGACGGCCGTCGAAGACGGCGTCGGTTACGGCGATGGTGGGCAGGTCAGTGTCGTCAACGATCCATTCGGCGTCGGTATTGCCGCTTGCGGGTGCCCAATCGTAGCCAGGCACCCACGACCTTTCCGCGGCGTCAGTAGGCGGGAACTCGAGGACTGTCGGGTCGACCTGCCGGCACCTGCCGGAGACAGGGCCGGGGACAGGCGGGGCCGGGGGGTCCCACGAACTAGGGGTCTTCGGTACGTGGTCGGAGACCATGCCGATGAGCCGGTTGAGCGCAATCCACTGGTATTTCTTGCCGATCCGTTCAACCCAAGCAGGCTTGGAACGGCCGCCGCCGTAGGTCCTCATCACATAGCCGTCGAACTCGGCATGCCTGTCACTCCGGTACCCAAGGCGGATGACTTCCTGCACGACCCATCTGGCTGCTGCGTCCACGTCGATACCGGGACGGTCCTTGAGTTCGGAACTAACCTTGTAGGTGAAGAAGTCATCGCTGGTGGTCGAGTACACAAGCTTCGGGTAGCCGACGTTGTCATAGCTCCCAATGTCGGCTTCAGTGGGCCAAGTAGGAGGCCAGTCGCTGGTGTACGGCGGCCGAAACTGCGCAACGGTCACGGTAGCGGGGAGCGCCCCACGTTCATTCGCTGCTTCGAGGATGCTGCGGGCGGCGTCACGAACCGCAGCATTCGGAGTCACGTCCATGGGCACGGAAAAGATGCGGTTCCAGACCACGCCTGCGGCGGCTGCCCAGTCGTTGGTGCTGCCGCTCCTCAAGAGCGCCGAGTAGGCCACCTCAAGGGAGCGTTCAACGACCCACTCGTCGTTCACCACGGTGAACCGCTCCAACAGCCCTGCCGCCTGGTCCGGGTGACGAGCGAGGAGGCGGGCGGCGGCGATGGTCGCGGGCTCGCGGACGCGTCGGTCGCTGGCCCCGGCCATCCATAGCAGCGCGGTCACCCACAGCCGAGTTGTGTCCGCACCGACCAGATCCAATGGTTTCTCCCGCGCCCAGCGGATGAGCCGATCGACCCCTCCGCTAGTGCCGTGGGTCCTGTGGAGCCAAGCGGGAAGAAACTCGTCACGCTCACCCAGACTCATTCGGCCGAGGAGCCCGTGGAGGAACTCGCCGTTCAGACCATGCCCAGCTCGTGAGGCGAGCCGAAACAGCATCGTGAGCGCGCCCTTGCGGGTGGTTTCGCGTCGCAGCGCGTTCGTCACGATGAGACGGGTCTCGTCGCTGATGGAGTCCGCCGTACGCCATCCAATGCCTGCGATGACTGCCGTGGCAAGAGCGTCATCGTCCCCGATTTCAGCCCCGAACTCGGTTAGCTCAAGTCCGAGGCGTTCGGCGACGACGACGGAGGTCGCCTCGAGGACGCCGATATCGACTATCCCACCGAGACCGATGAGCCGCCCAAGGCGTGAGCCGAGTTCCGCACGGACGCCGTCCGCATCGGTTACACCGGAGAGGGCATCGGACACGATGAGGTGGTGTCCAATGCGCTCGAAGGTAATGGCGACAACGTCGGCGCCGTAGGTGCTACCGTCCGAAATGACGTCTTCCTCGACGAGGCCCTGGGCGATGAGCGCGTCGAGCAGCGACTTTTCCGCGCTCCGATCCGACCAGATCGGGGTGAGCACGAACTGTGCATCTGCTCGATTGAGCGGACCGCCTCCGCCGTCCGCAAGCGCGGTGGCCAGGGCATGCATGGAACGCTGAACGACCCGGTCCGACGGGGACGCATCGATACGGTCGCTGATACGAGCGTTGGCGTCGTCGAGGACCATCTTCGTCAGCTCGTCGAGGCCCATATTGGCCTGCTCAAGAGACGAGCGGCCGGTAGCCTGAAGAGCCTCGCATACAAGACGCAGATACAGCGGGTTGTTAAACTCGCCGTGAATCGGCGGGGACGTGGGGGGCTCGAGGCCGTAAAAAGCGGCGTACTCGCTAACAGCTTCGAACTCGACTCCTTCAAAGCCGGTGTGTTCAAACTGCGCGACCGTCAATCCGGGCGGGAGAACGTGGGCGAGATAGTGGGTGCGCGCCGTCAGCAGAAGCCGGACGTGCGGATACCTGCCGATCGTGGCGATGATCCGTTCGAGGTTGTCCCGCCAGAGCGACCGTGGGCGGGTGTCGTTGAGCGCGTCGACGACCAAGAGGGTTGTGGCGCCCACAACACGGGCATGCTGATCCAGGAGCGCGATCGCATCTTCGCTGCTCAGGTCCGGCGGCATGCTGAGTACACCGCGGAGATGGGCTAGCGGCTCGTGGTCGCTGAACCATCGACCGTGCATCATGACGCTTGGGCGCCCCTGGCCTAGTCGGCGGACGACTGAGTCCAGGGCGAGGTACGTCTTGCCGATTCCGGCCGGACCGGTGATGAGTGCGACCTGGGCTCCTGCGAGCCTTCCAGTCGGGCTCAGTAGAACCTCGGAGGTCTCCGTGAGTTTCTTACCGAGTTCCCGTAACCCATCGACGGCTGCCGCCGGAAAACAGACCATGTACTCGGCCTGAAACTGCCGCCAGCCAGGAGTATCCCAGGTAGCGTCGGCGTACTTCGCGTCCATCGCCGCAACCTCGAGGGCCTCCTGGTCGCTGACGCTGTTTAAGGACTCTTCGAGCACTTGGGCGAGATCGTCAATCGCTGTCGTGCCGCGGGATGCGTGCCACGCGGAAAGTGCGTCCACAACTCTTGCAACTGCGTCACCCGCTGCGGCCAGATCCGCGGCCAGCACCGTCTCATCGGCGTAGCGGAGCGAACTGGCGGCCTCTTTGACCGTCTCAATCTGACTGAGAACGACCATCCACCACTCGTCGTCCGAGCAGAGCGCGGCTATGGCCCGTGCGGCGGGCACCTCGATATTGAGCTCCGGCATGTACCGGGGCCTAGCGGCTGAGACCGCGTCTTGCTTCCGGTCGTCCCACCACCGCTCGGCGAGCACATCGACGTCGAACCAGTAGCGCCGCTGGGTTCCGGAGACGTCGAGACGGGTCAGCCGCGTGACGATGTTCGTTCTCCATTCGACCTCGAAAACGACAGACATACCGCGTAGCGCAGCCATGGCCTTCCAGCCGTCGAGCCATCCCTTCGGATCCTGGATCTTCGCGAGGAGAGACTTGGCCTTCCGCCCGGTGCGACCAGTCGGGTCGGCGGGGATGGAGATCGTGTACTGCGCCAGCTTCGGGTGCTGCTCGAGAGCAGCCTTGACGGACTTATCGAGCTGCCCTTTGTCGACGGCGCTGTGGTCCGTCCAATACTTGGCCTGCCAGCCGTACTCGGTGCCGTCCGCGAGAGTCCAGTAACACTCGACCCCGCCGTCACCGCCCGCTCCGTGGAGAGACACAAACTTGGCGT
Organism: uncultured Pseudomonadota bacterium; assembly: GCA_913061055.1. GTDB lineage: Bacteria > Myxococcota_A > Polyangia > Nannocystales > Nannocystaceae > CAJXVA01. Next base: position 12,207 of record CAJXVA010000045.1, on the reverse strand, counting down.
CCGGCGCGGGCTGCTCTTGAGCGACCTGTTCGCAGATAAACTGCTCGTACCCATCGCGCTGCCCGCCGGGGCCGAGTGACCTTATTCGCGTGAAATCGATGTCAGGGATCTCCATGGATGGTTTTCAGCGGGTCCGCTCCTCGAAGTATGCACAGGTCTCGAGAAGCGCGGAAGCCGAGGCCCAGCAGAAGACGCTTCGTGGCCTCAAGGGTGTGGCACTGGCACCAGGGACCTCACGTACGATAGCCTCATGTGAGCCGAAAAAGCTCCGGTCAGTCGTTCCGCAACCGGGTCTACTATCACCTCATCAGCCCCGAGGGGCCCGTTCGGCATGGATTCGCGGATGGCTTCCTGCAAGATCAGCCACCGTTGGAGGCCATAGCCTCGTAAGCCATCCACCTACTCTGCGTGGCGTACGCGCTCGAAGACTTCGTCCACCGGCTGAACCGTCGCCGCCAGAACCAACCACTCCTGCAAACCTCGGAAGGCGGCTCGACCGCGCGAAGATGACTCGCCCAGACACCAGTCGTGGCACAGTTCGGCTCGGGGACTTCGGCACATGGTGATTAGGGCGACGGCTGCAACTCCGGAACACTCCGCTCAAGGTCGGAGATGACCCGCTCGACCAGTTCGAGGTGACGCCGAACGTCCCGTTCTGTGAGGCTGATCAGCTCCCCGGCCTTCCCCTGGCCGGTTCGTTCTACGTGCTTCTTGTCGACGACTCCGAGGTTGTGCGTGACCACGTGCCTCTTCGCCATCGAAGCGTCCAGAAACTTGAGTTCCCCCTCCATGAGCATCCCGTAGAGATCGACCCCAAGCGGCGCAAAGAGCTTCTTGCCTCTTTCGATGCTCTGGAAGGCGTTCCCGACCTTGGTTAGCTTCTTCTCCCCATCGGCAGGTCTTCGAACGCCGATGACGAGGGCATAGATAGACTTGAGATACGCCTCGGTGGCTGAAACAGCGTCTTCGTGGGCGTTACCCAGCTTTCGCAGAGCTCTTTCACGATCGGACGTCTCGCGAGCGCTGGCAAGTTCATCCTCGCATAGCCGGCGCTCGCGGGCGAAGTGGACCAGGACGTTCGAAGAGCCGCAGTCGGGACAGAAGAGGGCGATAGCGAAGACTCCGTACGCGCGCGCGCATGCGGTACAGGTCACGTTGCGCGGTAGGTCCGCCCGAGCCGGCGGCCGGGGTGGGGACTTCGGCTGCTGACGATACGGTCGGGACTCCACGGTCACACTGAACCCGCTGCGCCTAGACGCCCGTCCCATTCGCTTGAAAGGCTGGGTGAAGTGGTTGTCGAGCAGTTCCCCAATCATCTCGTGCGCAACCTCTTCAACACCGTGATCGATGGCCTTCTCGAGATACGCAGCGTCGTCCGGGTGGCGAAACGCATCATCAGAATCGTCCTTGCCGCAATACGGGCAAGTCACGCCGTCGGTCCCTGGTTCGCGGCGTGTCGGAGTGCTGTTGCCGGCTTCGGGTCGTTCGCTAGGAGCGTCGCCGAGGAAGAACCGACCTGGCTCGCAGTCGCCGCGCGGGCAGACCATCTGCACCTTCCCAGTGTCGGTTTGTGGCAGGGGGATGTGTAGCTCGCGCTTGTACTCGTCCGTCACGCTGATGCCGCTCCGCACTTGGTTGGGCCGTCGCCGCAGTAGCTCTCGAACACGTGCTCGCACGCAGCGTCGCACTTCTCCTTGAACAGGTCGTTGGTGCAGGCCTCGGGGCGGCCGAGGCTCCCGGGCTCAGCCTTCCGCGTTGACGAGTCGCTTCCGGAGAAGTGCTCGGTCGAGGGCGCGGGCCGCAGCTCTACCGTGGCACACTCGGGCTGCTCAAACACGCTCCTGAAGTGCGCGCCGTGTGGTGCCATTGACACGAGCGTCGGAACCATAGCACCGGCCGAACACCTGAGCACCAAAGCGCCAGGTCCCCAAACCCAAAAAGCCGAGGACCCCAACCTCCGTCCACCCCCGTCCAGCCAGCCCCTTGGCCATGAGCCATGGCCTGCCGTTGGAAGAGGTGAAACAGTGTGTTTAGATCGGGTATGGGACGCCGCAAGAAGATCGCTGACGCATATCGCAGCCTTTCGGAGCCTGAACAGCTGAGGAAAGGGGCTCTCGCGACTGACATCGAGGAGCTGATCCCCGGAGGGGATTTCGCGAAGTATGCGTCGCTTTCGAACGATGCTCAAAGAAGGGTTGACGGCCTCCTGACGACCCTTCTTCTCTCAATCGGAGTGGATGCGCCCGGCGGGATGATTGTTGAGGTCGTGGCAAACGAATATCGCAAAAAAATCTGAACGCGGACGCGGACGCGGGGGACCGAGGAACCATCGTCGCTGTCCCCAAAACAGTACGAAGCAGAGCTCCAGCGAGAGCGGCTTCCCCGTTCAATCGACCTCAACGCTTCGGACCGAAGTTCTTCCGAAAGTCGTCCATGACCACCGCGACGCGTCCCAACAGATACGCCACCGCGGCCCAAGACAAGCAGAAAGCCGACCGAATTCTCACGCGCTTCGCTTCGACCAGATCTCCGGAAGAATGGGCCTCGACCCACTCAAGATACACATCCGCCATCGTGGGGCCGAGGACACGGTCAAAGGTGCGACGGCCCAGAACAAGACGGACGGCGTGCGCAAGCCGTTGCGATGGCGGCCGCTGGACCCGAGGCCTATGAGCTGCACTCCGAGCGTCGCTGACCGTCGTGGCCGCGCACAGCTCCAGGCCCCGCTCCCCACTCGTCTTCTGATCGAGTTCGGCGCGGCACGGGCAGACGGTCATCACGCGATCGCGGGCCACGGATTTGGCGCGCGTGTGCTTATCGTGGGCGTGGACAGCGCATCGGGTGCCGACGAGTCCGCCACACCTTCGGCAGCTCCGCTCAGTTTTTTCTTGGGGCTTCATGTGAACCTCCGGGTCAGGTATTTGCGAGCCGACATGGCTCAACCCGGAGGCGCTACGGGCCGCGTTGCAGGCGCTACGTCAGGCGTAGCGGCATAGTTTTTTCGGCCCGTACACAGCCTGCATGCAAACGGATCCCTCCGAGTGCGAAAAACAGCGCTCGGAATTCACCTCGCTCTGCCGGCCGTCGTCGAGAGCCAGCTCTTACAACAGCCAGTGGGTGCTGACGTCGCGATACTGGAGAAAGAACCCGGTCTGGATCTGCCGCTTTAGGTAGTCGGCGAAGGCTGGGTGCTCTTTGCGCACCGTGCCGATAGCGCGCGTAATGGCATTGGACACCGACGATCTCGCCCTCTTCCGGTCCGGCGACTCCCGCCGGACCTTTCCCCCGAGCCCGGTCTCCCGACTCACGTAGTCCTCAAGCGTCTCGATCTCAGCCCGGATGCGAGCGGCTCCGGCGTCGTCGCAGTACTCGATCGCGTCGGCGAGGGCGGACTTGAGCTCCCGCATCTTGCCTTTCACCGAGCTGAGCGTCTTCGCGTCGATCGAGAACGACGTAGACAGCGAGTGCCGGCCGACCTCACGCCCCTCGTCTAGGTCGATCAGCGCGAACGCAGTCAGCTCCTCACTCGGGTGCCGGAACAGGAAGCTGATGTAGTTCAGCCCCTTCGTGTGCTTCATGATCAGCGGCTTGCCGCCCCGGTACTTGAGCGTCCAGTTCTGCCCCTGCCGGCGGAAGACATGCTCGGCATCTGCCGGCACGATCTCTAGAGCCACCTCCTCTTTCTGCTGATGGGATCCGGACATGCCAAGGCCGCGCGCACCCAAGAGCGCGGGGAGGCTGTCAGCAGGGATGCCGTTCGGCTTCCGCAGCGCCCTGACCGTGTCCGAGTCGAAGAGCGTTTCGACGGCCCTACCGACGCCATCACCGTGGCGCTTGTGCACCTCGTAGACACGCCGGAGCGCCTCATCGGCGTCGATGACATAGCGCTCGGTCAGGCCGAGTAGCGCTCGGGTGACCTCGGGATACCGGTGCTGAAGCTCGAGTGGCGAAGCGAGGTCTCGGAAGCGGTCAGCGGCGTGGACGTATCCGACAATCATCGTGCGGTCGCGCTCGGTCAGGACGTCGCCCTCGCCCGTGGGATGCTGACCGCGGAGGATGTCCACAGCGTAGCCTTCGGCAGGGTCATGCTCGGCGAATCCGGCCGCCAGCATTGAGATGCGCCGGTCCACGCACTGGGAGCAGACGCCGCAGTGCGGATGCATCTTGCTGCTCTTGTGCACGTGCGCGCAGCTGACGGTCTTGCTCAGCACGTCGATGGCACCGGCGCCGTTCAACCGCCCGGCCACCTCGGCGCGGCTCAAGAACTCGAACGGGTTCTCGACCCGCATACTCTGGGAGCCAAGGAGCGAGAGGATCTTTGAGAAGCCCCGCAGCACCTCCGGATGGGTTGTCCTCGTCGCCCGCGTGCCGATGACTTGCGGTAGCACAGGGAGGTTCATGCCGACGATCCCGTTCTCGTAGAATCGGATGAAGTCGAGGCCCACCAGGTTGGCCACCGTCCCCGCCAGGGCGGCGTACAGGAACGACCTCGACCGCTGGGTTCGCTCGCGGCGAAGCTCCTTCGCATGCTTCACCATGCTCACAGCGACGTGGAGGATGCGGCGCGACGGAGCTCGCTGGCGGAGGTCGTCGATCAGGTCCCGCTGAAGCTTCCAAGTCTTGGTCGCCGACCGGTGACTCACGAGGATGACGTCTCGATCGCTGCCCAGGATCTCCTCGGCCGCCCCCGTGAACGAGTCCATCCCACCGGAGAACAGCTGCACCGACGCGAAGCCTTCGAGGGGGAGGAAGGGGTCGTCGCCCACGGCGCCGAAGTTGAGCTGCTCAGGCTCGGAGTCGAGCTGCGGCACGAACTCGAACGTGTAGAAGTCGTCGGTGAGGGTATGCAGCGTCGACTCGAGAACGTCGCGCATCTCGTCGCAGTCCCAAACGTTGAGGTCCTCGACGCCGACGACGAACTTGAACTCGCGGCGCCAGCGCTTCCCCAGGTCGAGGGAGTCCTCTTCCCCACGGGTGACCGCCTGGTCTGCGACGAGGACGTAGGACGCGAGGCGGATGAGATCCCTGAAGCGCGGGGCGACACGAGTCGTCAGCTGTTGGTCGAGGCCCGCGACGTCGACGCTGAAGCTCGGCGACGTCCCGTGGAGCTTCAGGCGCAGCGCATCCTCGGGGGCGCTGCGAGCGGCGCTCCCACAGGCGACGTGACGCACACTCCGAGGCAGGGACGACGACATCAGCCCCCCCGCCTCAGCTCGCGCCGCATCTTGCCCAGCGCGTACCCGACAAACCCCGCCATGCGCTCGGGAGTTAGCGTCTTCTCGTATCGGCTCTTCGAGTACCAGGTGCCCGCGAAGGTCTCGACGATCCGCGACGCCTGCTGACAATGGATGTCGAGCGCCTGGTTGAACGCTTCGTGGTCCGTCAGCTCCGGGAACGCTCGGCCCCGTCCGACGTGGGAGGGCAGCTCGCGGCTGGTGTAGTAGGTGAGGAACCGCTGCGAGAAGCCGGCGAAGAACTCCTTGGCGAGCATCCCAAACTGTTTTCCGGTCGCGAGCTTGGCGACCTCCGAGCGCACGTCGTCGGGCGTAGTCCCGAAGAGCGTCGGCACGCGGGCTTGCAGCAGACCCGTCAGGCTCTGGACGACAGCAAGCTGTGCCATCTCGCCGAGGTCGGACATGTTGCGCTGTTGGAGCGCGTGCCGGTCGATGGCCCGGGTAAGCGCGGCGCCGAGCTCGGCGACCGTGGGCGCGCTCTCGACCTGGACCCCGATGTCACGAAGTGCGCCGGCAAAGTCGCTGCTACGCGCCGCGTCAGGGAGCTGCGTCAGCAGCCAGAAAGCGTGAAGGACAGCGGGGTCTTCAGGGGCGCCGCGTAGGTCCGCTTCGGCCGCGTCGAGGGTGGCGGCGGCGACCGCAGCGGAGCCCGCACCGAGGCCCAAGAGGTCGACGACCTCTGCCCAGCGTCTCGTGCGTGGAAGTTTCCCAAGCCGGATGTGGCCCATCTGCCCTCACAAACTCCCGATGCTCATGGAGCGGCCGCCTAAGAGCGCATGCCGCCAAGGCAAACGTACAACGGGCGTTACGGTGCCAAGATATCCATCCCCACGCAGGACCGTCAAGATCGACAAGCCGCAGATTGCCAAGACGAACTCGGCCGGCAACACGGGCACGCGCTCGCACCGCCCGGGCCTTCTCCGCGACCGCCCCAATCTCGGACCGGCATCCGGGCGCTCTGCGCCCAGAACGGAAAGTGGCAGGCCGCGTGTCCACACATCAGGCGTCGAAGGCGAAGACTTTCTTCTCGGCGACCTGCTCGCGGATTCGCTTGCAAACACGATCGAAAGGGAGAGGGTGCTTGCCAATCCGCACCCGTTGAGCGGTGACGTACTCGCGCGCGAATGCAACTGCCAGCATGTCTGCGACCTGCAGCCCTGGCCACGCGTGCGAAGGCTGGTAGACAACAGCACCTCTCCACATCGGAACGACGGGATCGAACATGAACTTCACCGTGCATTCGTCCTTGTTCTTCACCCTGTAGCGCCCCTCATCCTCGAATACTACGGAAGGAACCCCGCGCTTCTGCACGTGCTTTGCGACCGCCTGCAGCGTCACGAGTTCGAGGCCATGTTTGTGTTTCGTGAGGTCCTTCTTGACATGGTCGTAGAGGCCATCCACCTGCTCGGCATGCGAGGCAAGGAGAGATTCGTACTGCTCCTTGCCGATGTGGGCGTGAATGACGGTCTCCACATGGGGGAGGAAAACGTCGGCGGCGCGCCGGAGATGCCCGGCTCGCACGTCCACATCCTTGACGTCCCGCCAAGGCTGGCCGCGCTTCGGGTTGATGAGTGCTGTGGCATGAAGCTCGGTGACGGACGGGGCGTCCTTCTGCACCTCGGACAGCCACGAAACGAAGGCGTCGTTCAACGGGATAAAGGAGCACGCTGGGACAATGACCGCGGTGAAACTAAGATGGTCCTGAACAAGGATATCGGGGTCCATAGTGTGGTGCCCGGCTCCACCGTCGTCAATGAAGACGAGCTGGTGGGTGCCAGCGCGAAGAACCACTTCGAGCTCGGAATGGAGATTTGTCGTGTCCATCAGCGAGTGCAGGAGCGAAGGATACGCTGAACCGGGCCAGAGCGCCTCCAACGTCGCTCATTGCCAACAAACCAGGCTGACGCTGCTGAAGGCCGCCATGTGCTGGAGAGCGGGCCTGACCGATCAATATCAGGCCAACGGCCCATTCTGGTCCACATAGCGAATGAAGGGGCCCGCCTCGCGTATCTTGGAGACTCGCGCCGCGTGCAGCGGGTGCGCGAACACAGTCACAGGTCGAACGATGCCAATCCGCCACGATAGCTCAGGGCGCTCCTACTACCGGCCGAGCGCGTTCTACATATGGTTTCGCGAGGATGTGCTGGACCCAGATACGGGACAGCCTCTTCCCCACGGTCTGTGGACGTTCATGCACGAGTACGGTCACCTCTTGCAGGACTTGTGCTCGGTGTACGGGGCGATCGACTTCATTCATTTCCTCGACTCGGTCCACGCGACGAAGCGCGCAGTTCGGCACATGGGGGAGGCGGTGACGCTCCCACTGACAGACGATCCATCCGCCATAGATGACCCATGGTACTTCGCTCAGCCTCGACTTCGGCGTGCGGTGGAACCCCGGGAGACCTGGGGCAGTGGGACGCCGTGGGCCTACGAGGGCTACTGCCTTGAAGCTGCGACGATCGACGCCGAGTCGCAGCCAGTGATGGTGGCCAAGGCAAAGTTCGTCGACAATATCTCTGGCGAGATCATGCATCACAGCGTAGGCCCCTGGGAGATCAAGGAGGCGTACTCCGTTGCGCTGCAGGTGCTGTTCGCCGACGACGAGCCCGTCCTGGAATCGACGTCGTTCGAGTACGTCGCGATTGATCGGATCTTGGCGACGGTCGGGCTCCACACCCCACGGCAACGTATCGCAATGTGCCATTGGGCCCTCCAACACCCGACCCCAGGGCCGCACCTCTTCAACTTGCTGGATGGTTTCTCCGACATGGGCCAAAACAGCACAGACCCGTCGGGAGAGGAGGTCTATGACTGGTGCCGGAGACACACGCTAGCAGCGACCTACGATCGGACGGTGGCGCAGATCACTGCGACACTGAAAGAGTTCGTCGAGCACCACGCCGCTGCAGGCGACGAGGACCCACTCCTGGTCGCCCTAAGATGGTACCAGGAGATCGCCCTCCTGAGCCTGGCGCGCAACCGAAACGGCGAGCGCCGGTTCCCGCTGGACCGGTTGCCAGATCCCGAATCGCCGGAGCAATCCTTGGACGTCAGGCCGCTCTTCGAGGAGGTTCCCTTGCCGTCGATGGAGGACGCCCAGGGGCAGGTCTTTGCCGGAGGGCGTGAGACCCCGGGCGAGCAGGCGGTTTTTCTCATTCGCTCGATGGCGCACCTGGTTCAGTCGCTTCGATCGGAGGAAGCCGCTCGCTGGATGTGCCCGCTGTACTCCTGCTGCGATGCGCCTCAACGAGCCGAGACCTGCATGCGCGAACCTTGGACGATCCGAGGCACCCGACGTTGCCCCTACGACGCGGCGCAGCTGTACCTGGATCTTGATGGCAGGACACTCCAGCCAGCGCCGACTGACTAGCTGGAACGCGGCTGGCTCGAGTTCCGCCGGACGTTTCTAGCTGGCTCGAACCCACTCGGTGGTCGCCGGCGTGCGCGCGCGGCAGGCTAGCGAGACCGACCGACCAACAACCCCAAGCACCTCGTCAGGGTTCTCGAGTTCGTACCTCCCGCCAGCCCTGGGATAGCACTGACGAAACGACCAAAGGCGACGGCGACTCTTCCCGGTCGTCCGGGAACCGCTCCCAGAGGCTGCCCCCGATCACCGACCAACTATTTCGAGGTCGAGATCACGGAAGCCGGGAACGGGGTCGGCGTAGAACGTCGCGTGTTTCTTCCGATGGGTCTCGGAGAATGGAGAATGACTCGCAGCGCGCGAACGCGGCGGCCTCGACCCCGAGTGTGAGCACGAGCCAGCGCTCGGCCGCGAGGAGGTAGCGCCGGGGCCACTCCACGTTCCCGGGAATCGGTCGGCCTGCTCGACGAGCGATGCCGGAGCCGGCCGCGGCTGGATAGTTCATCGTCTGTTGGTCGCGCCGACTCTCGTATGTTGGCCCACATCGTCCGCCCGCCGCTCTTCCGTGCGTTCGCGAGGAACTACCTGCATGGTGTCAACGAGGAGCACGTCGTCCCGCATCAGGCGGAGCGGCACCAGATACCGCGAATCGATCTCGCGGCCCGACGCCGAAATGGAGTCGAACGATACGGGCTCTACCTCAACAGGAAAGTTCATGCACACGCCTCGGACCGTCATCCCCGACATGCGTGCTACCGGATAGATGCTGCTCGACTACCCCAACGAGCCCACAACGTTGGCTTCCCGCCAGATCGGCAGGATGCCCCGGAACACGTCGTCGATCGCCGAGGCCAGGTCGGCCGGCTCTGCAAGAACCGCCGCATCGGTGTCGAGGCGCAGGAGCTTGCCCAAGAAGACCCAGTGCGCCGTCCTGGTCAGGCTGGTGATAAACCGAAGCGCGTCGGACGTCCCGACGATCTCGAGTTCGGTTGACGATGGTCCCCAGAACTCGACCTCGAGGCCCATCTCCTCCACGAAGTGCGAGACGTTGTGCACGAGCTCGGTCCGCTCCTTCAGCAGCTTGACGAAGGCCGCAAAGATGAACTGGACGGCCGCGGGCCGCCCGCCCTTTCTTTCGGTCATCTCGAAGCCAAGCCCGATTCGGAGGTGCCCATCCCTGCCGCCGAACATCCCGACGTTGAGCTGTGCCTCGGTCCGACCACCCGCGTTGAATGTGTACCAGTGGCGAGCTTCCGAGCCGAGGTTCTCGAAGGCCCGGTCCGGCTTCGCCCGCGACTTCCATTCGCGGCGCTGCTGGTGGGCCGTGCGAACGACCGAGTCGTTGTTCAGGAAGGCATGCAGGACCTGAACCTTACGTCCGAACCTCCGCTCGACGTCGAACTCCAGCAGGGATCCGAGTAGGTCGAAGTCGGCCTCCAAGAATTTGGGCGGAAGCGTCACCCTCCCAGGATACTGGACGAACACCCTCACGGCAGCCGATACCAAGCCCGACTCCAATTGGCATCCGTCAATCTGTACGATGCCGCACGTGGTCGCCACGTTCACGGCAGTCCCAGTGGGCCAAGGGGATGCGTTCCTGCTCGAACGCGCGGACGGCAAGACGATACTCGTGGATGGCGGTCGCGCGCGCACGGTGTTCGCGGCCCAACTGATGTTGGTGCGGCCCACGCCCGCGATCGACGTGGCCGTGTGCACGCATGCCGATGCCGATCACGCCGAGGGTCTTGTCGGGCTGCTAGAGGCCTCCCTTGCAGTGGTCCGCGACGTGTGGCTCCCCGGGCGGTGGACAGAGCGCCTTGTAGATCTCATCGTCCGGCCGGCAGACTTCCTCGACGAACTGCTCACGGACGTGCGCGCCGAGCAGGAGGCGGGCTCCCTGGAGTCGCCCGACGCCCGCGAGGGGTCGGAACGCGGGGAGGACGTAGACGTTGACCTCGATGGGGTTGAAGCGGCGCTCGGTTTGGAGGATCCCCTGGCACCGGACATCCTAGACGGGCTTGCAGACGGCGTCTGGCTTCCGTCGACCGATCTCGTTGGGAGCGCACGAGGGGCCCTGTGGATTGAGGCGGTGCAGGCGGCCGCACGGATCCGCAAGGTCGCGAGAGCCGCTCATCACCATGGCGCGAGAATTAGGTGGTTCGACTTCGAGGAAGCGCGACGGCGCGGAACGCCCGCGGGCGGCGAGGCATTCCTTCACCCGATCAACTCCGTCGAGCTGACAGCGCACATGCTTCGCCGCAAGGTCAGTGCGCTGCGATTCCTTCGGCTGAGCGTCGCGAACCGGGAGTCCCTGGTCTTCGTGGCCCCCGAGGACCCAAACAACTCAGCCGTCATCTTCAGCGCGGACTCCGACCTGGCCTCGTTGCGCTCCGTGCCGGCCACACGTACGCCCCTGGTGACAGCACCTCACCACGGCGCAGAGACAAACGCGGCGGCCTACGGCGTGATCGCGGCCAGTCTTCCTTCGGGCCTCGATCCACAATGGGTCCGCAGCGATGGCAACTACCGGAAGCGGCCAGGCGCGACCTATCTCTCAGGTGCGAACAGGGTTTGCACGCTTTGCCGAGCAGCTTCGCGACCGAAGCAGCCCGTCCATCTGGTCGACGGTCCCGGTGGATGGCAGCTCGCACGCGGCGTGCAGGTCTGCACGTGTAAGTAGCGCGGGATGCTGCCGCGCGTCGGTGCGGGAACATCGATCTGGCTGGTCCGACCAACCTCCGCCGGTCTATCGGAGAAATCGACCCCGCCTTCGATCGATAGCATGGCGGTAGTGGATCGGCTCCAGCTGCCCTCGGCTGGGGCTCGCGTCATTCCAACGGGCACCGCGCCAATCTGACTCGGGCTCTTGGGACTCCTCAAGTCTCCAAGATTGAAAGAGAGCGCCGGCGTTGACTCGCACTCAATCAGCATCGCCGTAATCTGGACGTTGGGTTTCACTCAAATGATGTCGTTCGCGCGATGGGCGAACTCGCCGAGTGCTACGTGGATATCGAGGACGCTCGTATGGTCGTCCAGAACTTTGCCCAAATGAGCCGAGACCTGTTTGACGAACTAGACGCGTCCGCCGGCCGGTTGTTCCGCAAGTATTAGGGGGATATGGGGATATGGGAAACAGGGCGCCGTCACCTCGGAGATCGGGTACCCAGCGCGGGCGACGCTTCCCATATCAGGCGGCGGCACATCAGCGGTGTGAGCGGGTTGGCGCCGCTCGATTGCGACGCGGGCCGGCTATCGGTCGTGGCGGACGGTAAGAGCTAACGCTCTCAGCCGGTCCAGCGCCAGGTCCACCCTCCCCCGCTCCAGCTCGGATATTGCCGCGTCGATCTCTGTCGTGGTTTCACGACAGTCGAGGGGCGACGATCGGCCAACATCGGCGACGCCGTCGACACGATTTGGGCTCGACCCATCTCCCTCGGCGGTTTCAGGGGCAACGATGGTTAACGATCGGTCACGATCGGCTGTTGTCCCTACCGGGTTCGACTCCCGGCGCCTCCACTCCAAAACGGCCTCTAGCACCGCGCTAGGGGCCGTTTTCTCGTCTTGGGATCGGTTGGTGGCGGTGGTGGCGGTGGTGGCGGTGGTGGC
>CAJXVA010000044.1 GCA_913061055.1 uncultured Pseudomonadota bacterium | reverse complement strand
GGCCATGCCCTTGCCGCGCGGCACCCGGGCGGTGACCTCCTGGACCTTCGGCGGGATGTTCACCGCCGCGCGTAGCGCCAACGTGTCGAGATCGCCGGGCACGGTGACATGCACGGTGCCGGCAACCGCATCGTGACGCAGGAGAAAGGCCTTCAACCAAGCTTCCGTCGCGCTCATCATCGCGAAGGTATCAGCCCGGGAGCCGCAAGAGCGCCGTTACGCTATCCTCCGCCGCATGGCGACGGCACCGGACCCGAGTGCGGTCCACATGCAGCGGTTCACGGTGCCCTTTGAGTACCCGGTCGTGTTCACGCGCGATCTGCTGGACACCCAGAACAACACCCTGGCGTGGGCGCTCTCTCGGCTCGAGCCTGGCAGTGAACATCGAGCGCTCGTGGTCGTGGATGACGGTCTTGCGGCGCACTGGCCGTCCCTCGACGCAGATCTGGAAGCGTACTTCGCCCACCATTGCGGCCTCGAGCTCGCGGGTCCAGTCCAGCACGTCGCGGGCGGAGAGGCGGCGAAGGCCAGCAGCCGGGCGGTGGACGCGGTGCTCGGCAGGATCGCCGAGGCGAGACTCGACCGCCATGCCTATGTCGTCGCCCTCGGCGGCGGGGCAATGCTCGATGCGGTGGGCTATGCCGCCGCCCTCGCGCACCGAGGCGTTCGCCTGATTCGCGTGCCCACGACCGTCCTCGCCCAGAACGACGCAGGCGTCGGCGTGAAGAACGGCATCAACGCGTTTGGCGGCAAGAACTTCCTGGGCACCTTCGAGCCGCCGGCCGCAGTCCTCAACGACATCTCCTGGATCCGAACCCTGCCCGCGCGCGACCGAATCGCCGGGATCGCCGAGGCCGTGAAGGTTGGCCTGATCCGCGATGCGTCTTTCTTCGCATGGATCGAGGACCACGCCGAAGCGCTTCATGTTGGAGAGGGCTCAGCGACTGCAACGATGATTCGGCGGTGCGCCGAGCTCCATCTGCAGCACATCGCGACGAGCGGCGATCCATTCGAACGTGGGAGCGCCCGACCGCTGGACTACGGCCACTGGGCTGCGCACAAGCTCGAGGTTCTCTCCGAGCACAGGCTGCGTCACGGAGAAGCTGTCGCCATCGGCATGACGCTCGACGCCCACTACGCCGAACTCACCGACCGACTCGATGCGCAGCATGTCCGCCGGATCGAAGCGGTGCTCAGCACGCTTGGGCTGCCCCGCTGGCACGACGCGCTCGACCTGCGCGAGGACGGCACACGTCTTGTGCTCGCCGGCCTGGAAGAGTTTCGCGAGCACCTTGGGGGTCAGCTAACCATTACGCTCCTCGACGAGATTGGCCGTGGCGTCGAAGTCCACACAATCGATGACCCGCGTATGGACACTGCCATTGAGCGATTGCGGGACCACCGAAGCGCACCATGAAGCTCGAGTCCAGCACGGGCGATACCGCGCACCTGACGTATTGCTCCAACATTCACCCCGGAGAGTCGTGGCCCGAAGTCGCAGCCGCGCTCGCAGTGCATGTCCCGCAGATTCGGGAAGAGATGGCGTTTGAAGGCGCTTTTGGACTCGGCTTGCGTCTGTCCGCCGTCGCAGCCCGGGCCCTCCGCGACCCCCAGGCGCTGGATTCCTTTCGCGCTTGGATGGATGCCAATGACGCGTATGTCTTCACGCTTAATGGATTCCCCTATGGGCCCTTTCACGGAACACCCGTGAAAGAAGAGGTCTATCGACCCGATTGGTCCACACCCCAACGCGTCCAATACACGCTCGACCTCATCGACACCTTGGCGCAGCTCGTTCCCGACGGAACAACCGGTTCGATCAGCACCGTCCCCGGCGCGTTCCGGTTCGATCCAGCCGCGAGCAATCCGAGTTCGTTGTTGGCAGGGCTCATCACCGCCGCCCTTCGCTGTCGGTACTGGAGCGAAACCGCAGGCCTGGACCTTTGCCTGGGTCTCGAGCCCGAACCGATGTGCATGCTCGAGACGACCGAAGAAGCGATCCGGTTCTTCGAGGACACCGTGTTCTCCGCGGCGGGACGGGAGCTGTTCGCCAAGCGCGGCGGCTGCACCACGAGCGAGGCCGAGGTGGCCCTGCGCCGTCATCTGGGGGTCTGCTTCGACACCTGCCACGCTGCGGTCGAGTTCGAGGATCCAGCCGCAGGGGCCCGCCAGCTGCAGGCTGCGGGGATCCGCATCGCGAAGGTCCAGGTGACCGCGGGCCTCGAACTCGCCGAGCCGACGGCAGCCGGACTCGAGGACCTGGAGGCGTTCGCCGAAGATACGTACCTGCACCAGGTCGTCGTCGAGACCGACGCGGGGCTGGTCCGGATCCTCGACCTCCCCGAGGCCCTCGATCGCGCGCGGCAGGGACTGATCGCCCACGGCCCGTGGAGAGTGCACCTCCACGTTCCGGTGTTCTCGCGCCTCCAGGCTCCCTTGAGTGCAACCACAGACTTCATCGCTTCCGCGCTCCCTGAATTGCGCAGTGCTTGCGCTCATTTCGAAGTCGAGACCTATACGTGGTCCGTACTTCCTCCGAACTTGCGCGAGCTTTCACGCTCCGCGTCCATTGCAAGAGAACTGCAATGGACGCGCGCACTTTGGCACTCTCAATGAACCTCAACACTGCACTCCGGCTTGGTCGAACCTCCAACCTCCCCACGGTCTGGACCAACGTCCTCGCCGCCGCCGCGCTCTCCGGAGGCGCCCTTGCGCCGTCCCTCTTGGTCCTTGCGGCCTTCGCCGCGTCGTCGCTGTACGTCGGAGGCATGTTCCTCAACGACGCGTTTGATGCGGAGATCGACGCCCAGGAGCGCCCTGAGAGGCCAATTCCCGCTGGCGAAGTGTCGCGCACCACCGTGTGGCGTTGGGGATACGGGTTACTCGTCCTGGGCGCGATCCTAGCATTCATAACGCGCCCCGCTGCGGGGCTTGCCGCCCTGGCGACCTGTGCGGCCATCGTTGCCTACAACGCTTGGCACAAACAAAATGCATTGAGCCCAGTCGTCATGGGTCTTTGCCGCTTTGGTGTGTATGCGATTGGGGCATTTGCGGTCACCGCAACCCCGGAGTCCGGGGTGTGGATCGGCGCGCTGCTTTTGATGGGATACGTCCTGGGCCTCACCTACGCTGCCAAGTTTGAGAGCAGCGGCGGGATGGGGCGCTGGGCTCCACTTCTGGGGCT
Source organism: uncultured Pseudomonadota bacterium (assembly GCA_913061055.1). Taxonomy (GTDB): domain Bacteria; phylum Myxococcota_A; class Polyangia; order Nannocystales; family Nannocystaceae; genus CAJXVA01. The sequence goes on along the minus strand of CAJXVA010000044.1, from coordinate 30,272 downwards.
CGTAGCACCAGTCGTGGCCCTGTTGCTGACGTGGTCAGGCGCTCCATGGTTGCGCTCGTTCTTGGGCGGCTACGCGATGTGGGTACAAAGGGCGATCTCCCTGATTCGCAGCGGGAAACCGCAGAAGATTCGGCAAGCCATCGGCGCTCTGATTGCCGGTATCGCGCTGCTCGACGCGATGGTCATCGCGAACTGCGGTGCGACGGGCCTGGCACTCGTTTGCGTTGCGGCCTTCGGGGCATCCCTGGCTGCACAATCGCGGATCGCCGGCACCTGAGTCTCGAATTGCGAATGAGCCAGCGAGCCGCTACACATCCGTATGGCTCAATCCCCTCTCGAAGAGTTCGTCGGTTCCATGACGATCTCCGAACTCGCGGACCGAAGCGGAAAGTCGGTCAGTCAGATTATCGCTTGGGCGCTCCCGGGGAAATCGGGTGGAAGCAAACCAGCAGCTCCTGGAGCTGCTGCCAAGAAAACGGCCGCAAAGGCGGCAGGTGGATCGAGCACCGGTGGTAGCAAGAACGTCAACACCCGCACGCCAGAAGGCCGCGCGGCCTACGACATCGCGGTCTTTGATGCGGTGTCGGCTTCGAAGAAGCCCATCGGTTCCTCGAAGCTCCGCAAGGCGATCGGCGGAACCCCACTTCAGTTGCGCACGTCCCTCAACCGTCTCATCGAAGAGGGCAAAGTGACGTACCAGGGCAAAGCCCGCGCGACGAAGTACGCGCTGCGCTAGCCGCCAGCGACACGATGCGACCGAGGGCCAGTCGTTCATTGCGAACGTCTGGCCCTCCACATTTCTGCCAGGCACGTCGTCACCCCCCCAAGCGCCGCATCCGCGGGCAGGCTGAACCGGCGGACCATCTCGTCCGCGATCATCTGTGACGATCGACTCCCGTCGATCAGGCTCGCGACCGCTGCGAACATGGGATGCGGAGGCTGGTAGCCGTCGAGTTCGGGCCACCGAGGCACAGCGAGCGTAGCGTCCTCGAGCCAGCCCGGGGCTTCGGCCTCGACAGCACCGCGACCCGGCCGGTCTTTCTTCTCCGCAAGAAACGTCGCGATGCCCTCGGTTCTGCCCTGCGAGCCGGCGGGGCTTTGCATGTAGAGCAGGCGGTCCCAGCGGTGCCGGGCCAGCGAGAACCCAGCCGCCTGGGTCAGCTCGTGGACCTCGTCTTCTCGGTATCGATGGGCGGGTTGCGTGTGCGTCGGCTGATAAAGCAGCGGTCCGTGGTTGAGCCACGCGCCGCCCGCTCGAAGGACCCGATGGATCGTCGGCAGGAGCGTGGCGAGGTCCTTGGGCACCTGATCGATGAACCAGGGCGTGAGGACCAGGTCGAACGAAGCGTCGGGCACCGGTGGCTCGAGCCCATCGGCAAACAACAGGTGAAACCCGTCGGCACCGGGGTTCGAGCTGCGCAGCGTTCGGTCGACGGCGACCGCATGGCTGTCGCGCGGGCATCGAGGGAACTCGGTGAGTGCAACGCTCTGGCCGGCGATCACCCGCCGGGCAACGAAGAACGGAACCGGGTTGATGTCGATCGCGACGGTGGTCTCGAGCCCTGCCGCGCGATGCAGCTCGTACGGCAATCGGCACGCCCCCGCCCCGAGCACCAACATCCGTTGAGGTCGCCGGTCCCCGAGCACCTCCAGAACGATCTCGAGCGCGGCCCCGGGCTCGTCCGTGTCCCAGCCCCAATCCCGATGAATCTGGTCAAAGTACGCCGTCGCGATCCCCTCCCCGGGGACGCGCTCACCGCGCGACACCGGCTCATCCACCGCCGGGACACCCGCGGCTTCGTACAGCGCCTCGACCTCACCGAGGTGTCGGCCGAGACGGTCGTAGAGACGTTGGAGTCGAGTCCGGGTCGTGGCGGGGAGAGCCTGACCGGCGAGCTGCGCAAGGACCACATCACGGGTCGCACGCGTCTCACGGGAGAACAGAGCCCGCTGGGCACCCCAGTCGCGGACCATCTCGGAGGGGTCCGAGACGAGGACTGGGATGTCGCCAACCACCCGTGCCGAGCGGGTGCACTCGGCGCAGCCCTGGCTTGCATCGGCCCAGCCCAAGCGCAGGAGGCACCTCGGGCAATGTAGGTATGCATCTTTCACTGGCGCAGGTCCGGCAGACACCAGGTCCATCGCAACACGCGCAATGCTGCAGGCGCAAGTTCGGACGGCCCGTGCGCGAGGAATCGGAGGTAGAGTTGCCGCAGGCGGCGGGTTTCGGGTTTATGCGAAACCGCTGAAGGTTGCATGGCGGTCGGGCCATGCACGAAAGGCCTGCAAGGGCGCACACGGATCCGAGGAGCTCTGCGTTGAAATTGAGAACCCGAAACCTCTCCACGTCCCGCCCCCTCGTGACGCTCGGACTGCTGGCCCTCGTCGCGGCGGGCTGCAACGAAGACCCGTCAGGCGCCGGCGAGACGGACACCGAAAGCGGCACCGGAAACTCAGAGACCATGCCCACGGACCCTTCGGGGACGATGTCCGGAACGGACAGCGACACCGACGGCGACACCGATAGCGATACCGACGGGCCGAACCCTGAGGGATTCGTACCGCTGCCCGGAGGGATGCGGAAGCTCACCTCTCGTGAGTACACGGCCTCCATCGACGTGATGCTCGGCGACGCCGCTGCGGCGGCCGCGAATCCCCCCGCGGACATCGCCCAAGAGGGGTTCGATGCGGTGGGTGCATCCATCCTCGCGCTACCCGCCGACACCATCGAGCTCTACGAACGCTCGGCGGCTGCGGTCGCCGACGCGGTGCTGGAGAGCCCCGCCGAGCTCCAGGCGCTGGTCCCTTGTGTCTCCGAGAACGCCAACGCGGCCTGCTATCGCGAGGTCGCCACCACGCTCGGCCGGTTTGCGTACCGGCGCTCCCTCGCCGCCGATGAAATCGAGAGTATCGCGGCCGTCGGAGCCGCGGGTCAGCAGTGGGCTGACGACGGCGCGTTCATGACCGGGCTTCGCTACGAGCTGATGGCGATTCTTCAGGCGCCATCGTTCCTCTACATCCAAGAGGTTGGAGAGGCGGACGACGGGTCAGGCTATCGCCACCTCACCGGAGTCGAGCTGGCATCACGAATGTCGTTCTTCCTCACGGGCCACACGCCGACGCTCGAGCTCCTCGACGCGGCGGAGTCGGGTCAGCTCGACACCGCCGAGCAAGTTCGAGCTCAAGCGGTCCAGATGGTCGCCAACCCCGAGGCTCGGACCGCGCTCGAGGGGTTCTTCTCCGAAGCCCTCCGTCTGCGCAGCCTTGCCGACGCGCCGAAGAACGCCGAGGTGTTCCCAGAGTTCAGCCCCGAGCTCGGCGAGATGATGAAGGACGAGACCCTCCTCCTTCTGTACGACGTCGTCTGGGACCGAGATGCCGACTTCCGCGAGATCTTCAATGCGCGTCACACCTACGTGAACGACGCCCTCGCCGAGCTGTACGGGATCCCCTCGCCGGGGACCGGGGAGCTGTTCGCCCGCGTGGACTGGCCCGACGACCAGCTCCGTGCCGGCTACACCTCGCAGGGCAGCTTCCTGACCTGGCAGTCGGGCCCGCTGCGCAACTCGCCGACCAAGCGAGGCCTCTATATTCAGGAGCGGATCCTGTGCAGTGACATCCCCCCACCGGACCCCAGCGTCGACCTCGAGCTGCCGGATGGAGAGGACCTGACCCTCAAAGAGCTTCTCGAGATGCACCTCGATCAGCCCGGGTGCGCGAGCTGCCACGGACTCACCGATCCTCTCGGGTTCGCATTCGAGCGTTACAGCGCGATCGGAGCGCTCCGGTTGATGGACAACGGTAAACCGGTCGAAACCGACGGCGAAGTTGCCGGCATCGGGATGTGGAACGACGCCCGCGAGCTCGGCGACGTCCTCGCTGCCGACCCCCGCACCGGCGACTGCCTCATCGAAAACCTCATGCGCGGCAGCCTCGGCCAGTCGCCCAGCGAGGAATCCCTGCCGGGTGTCGAGGACCTCGGCCTCACGTTCGCCGACACCGGCTACAGCGTGCAGTCCCTTCTGGTCGAAATGGCCGCCCACCCCCTGTTCCGTCTCGTCGACGAACCCAAGTAGGCCCACCGCTAAGGAGAACAAAGATGCGCAACTTCAAGCTAAGCCGACGCCGCATGCTTCGTGGAATGGCCGGCGGTGCGTCCGTCGCTGTGGGCCTTCCGATCCTCGAGGCGATGCTCAACAGCCACGGCGATGCCCTCGCCGGTGGCGCCGCCCTCCCGCTGCGTTTCATGACCTGGTACTGGGCCGACGGCATGGTCATCGACCGCTGGGAGCCCCAGCAGGTTGGCAATGACTGGCAGCTCTCCGAGCAGCTGATGCCGCTGGCCAACGTCAAGGACCACGTCTCGGTCGTCTCCGGGATGCAGAACCGGTCCACCAACATCGTCACGCACCACGAAGGAATGTCCGGCTTCAACGGATACAACTTCGAGCAGGCCGGTGGGTTCAACACCAACGCCGGCGGCCCGACGATCGACCAACGCATCGCCGACACGCTCGAAGGCGTTACCCCGATTCGGGCTGCACACGTCCGCGTCTCCAAGCGCGAGAGCACCGATGGCGACGGCGGCACCACGTACATCGCCATGTCTCACCGAGAGACCGAAGGCGGTGGTCTCGTCGCTCAGACGCCGCAGGTCAACCCTCAAGAGGTGTGGCAGCTGCTGTTCGGTGAGTTCGTGCCCAAGCCGGACGACAGCGAGCTGCGAACGAGCATCCTGGACTACGTCCGCGAAGATGCCGGCGCGCTGCGAGGCAACCTGGGCACCAAGGACCAGCAAAGGATCGACGCGCACCTCGAGGGGGTGTTCGAGCTCGAGCAGAAGATCCTAGCCACACCGCCGACGTGTGATTTGCCGGACCTCCCGACCGCGACAAACACGGACAGCGGCGGCGTGGAGCCACTGTCCGAGACCAACGACGCGATGGCGCGCCTGATCGCCTACGCGTTCACCTGCGACATCACCCGGGTCGCGACATTCCAGCTCAAGCGGTTCGTGTCTGCGACCGTCTTCGACGAAATCGACGCTGGGGAAATCCACCACAGCGCGAGCCACCAGGGGCCGGGCAACGCCACGTACCAGGCGGGCGTCACGTACCAGATGCAGAAGTTCGCCGACCTGCTCGAGATCTTCGCCGAGACCGAGGACCTCAACGGCGACTCCCTGCTCGACACGTCGATCATCTACGCCACCAGCGACTGCTCGACGGGTGCATCCCACGCGGTCGGCCGTCAGCCCATCCTGCTCGCGGGACACGGCCGCGGATACCTGCAACACCCAGGCATCCACTACCAAGCCACGCCGTGGAACGACAACCACAACAACCCGAACGGAGCCGGCAACATGTCTGACGTGTTGCTGACCTGCCTGCAGGCGTTCGACCCCGCCGCAGACTCCGTCGGTGGCGGACCGCTCGAGTCCAACACCCCGCTGACCGACATCGTCGCCTAGCCGACGCTCTCGACCAAAACAAGGCCGGCGCTGCATCGCAGTCGCCGGCCTTCGTCTTGGTTCACTCGAACAGGTGCTCGAGCAGCAACGCCTGCACGTCAGTGGCCCGGACGACCTCGTCCTGGAGAAGCCGGGCCTCACTGGTGAGGAACACCGGCCCCGCCGCGGCCCGGTCGGTCGGTCGGCCATGAGAGCCGCGCACCAGCGACGTGTCGAAGCCGATCACGTCGAGCGGCGCTCGCTGATTGAGGACCTTGGAGCGAAACAACCTGGAAGCGACGTACAGCGTCGGCATCGGGAGCTTGGGGTCGACAAACAGCTCGACGGGGTCGTAGCCCGGCTTGTTGTGGATATCGACGTTGCGGGCGTAGTCCGGCGCCCGGGAGTCGTCGAGCCAGAAGTAGTAGGTGAACCAGCGATCCGCCTTCGAGATCGCGACCAGTTCGCCGGAGCGCTCGTGGTCCAGACCCACCGAGCGTTTGCCCTCGTCGTCGAGAACGGTTTCGATGCCTTCGACCCCCTCGAGCAGCGCCTTCACCTCCGCGACCCGCCCGGGGTTCTTCACGTAGACGTGGGCGATCTGATGGTCCGCGACGGCGAACGCTTCGGAGGCGCCCGCATCGAAGTGCTCCTCGTGGCACTCCTCGCGAAATGCGATGAGTCCGGCCTCTCGGAGCACGCGGTTGATGTGCACCGCACCGCTGACGGGGGTGATGCCGTACTCGGACAACACGACCACGCGGACGTCGTCCCGCTCGGCTTCGTCGATCAGAGTGCCGCACACCGCATCGACCGCCCGAACATCCTCGGCGATCTGCGGGTCGTTCGGCCCGAGCCGCTGGAGGTTGTAGTCGAGGTGCGGGAGGTAGACCAGGTTGAGCGTGGGCTGCCGACTGCGATGCACGTGCAGCGCGGCCTGTGCGATCCACTCGGACGAAGCGATCCCCGCCCGCGGCCCCCAGAACTCAAACAGCGGGAACTGCCCGTACGTAGCCTGGAGCTCGTTCCGAAGCGTCCCGGGCGCTGCGTGGATATCGGGAAGCTTGCGACCATCGGCGCGGTAGATCGGCCGCGGCGTGACGGCATAGTCGACGTCTGCGTACATGTTGTACCACCAGAACATCTTGGCCACGGTGAAGCGACCGTCTCGCCTGCGCGCGCGGTCCCAGAGTTTCTCGCCTTGGACCAGCCGGTTGCTTTGACGCCAAAGCCAGACCTGAGACAGGTCGCGAAAGTACCAACCGTTGGCGACGCAACCATGCCCACGCGGAAGCTCGCCGGTGACGAACGTACTCTGAACGCTACACGTCAACGCGGGGGTGACCGTATCGAGCGACGCCTGGGCGCCACGCTCGATCAGCCGATTGAGGTTCGGAGTGTTGGGCCCGAGCAGGTCGGTCGTCAGCCCAACGACATTGAGAACGAGCGTGCGATGCATCGTCAATCGTCGACGCGCGGGGTCTGGCCACGCAGGACCGAGTTGCCGAACCACAGCTTCGTTTGGTCGACACGAACGTTGGTCGCGACGGCCTCGAGATCGAGTCGCCCGCTCTGCGCGAAGAATGCGACGGGGTTGTTCCAGCAAATCTCGGTGATGACGTCGTCCGAGATTCCCGCCTCACGCATTGCCTGGGCCGTCTTGGGCACCTTCAGCGGGTCGCTCACGCCCCAGTCGGCCGCGCTGTTGATGATGACGCGCTCCCCTCCAAAGTTCTGAACGATGCTCACCATGCGGTGTTCGTCCATCTTGGTGTTGGGGTAGATCGAGTGCCCGGCCCACATCCCGGTGTCGAGTACCGAAGCGATGGTTTCCTCGTTGTTGTGATCGACGAGCACCAGAGCCGGATCGACTCCGACATCTTTGACCACGTCGAGAGTCCGACGCGTGCCTGCGGCCTTGTCGCGATGCGGGGTGTGAATGAGGATCGGGAGGCCGTGCTCCTTGCCAAGCTCGAGCTGGCGAATGAAGTACTTCTCTTCGGCGGGGGTCTGATCGTCGAACCCGATCTCACCGACCGCCACGACGCCGTCCTTCTCCAGATAGAGGTCGACCAGCTCGATCACCGCCTCGGCGATCTCGGGGTTGTTGGCCTCCTTGGGGTTGAGCCCCATGGTGCAGAAGTGGCGGATTCCAAACTGGCTGGCCCGGAACCGTTCCCAACCGATCAGCGAGAGAAAGTAGTCCTCGAACGTGCCGGTGTGGGTCCGCGGCTGACCGAGCCAAAACGCAGGCTCAACGATCGCGGCAATGCCCGCGTCGGCCATGGCCTGGTAGTCGTCCGTCGTACGGGACGTCATGTGGATGTGGGGGTCGAAGAGTTTCATCGGGACTCCAAGAGTTGGTGCAGCAGTCCAATGTCGGTGGGAACGGGGCGGCCGGCCGCGGTTCGCTCGGCGGCGAAGTCATCGGCCATGCGCAGGAGCTCGGCCGTGACCCGGCCCGACAGCCCATCGATCTCACCGACGGGCACGCCCATGAACACAGCCTTGAGGACGAGCTGGTTGAAGTTGTCGTCGGGGAAGTGCGCGGCCGGAAACGGGTTGCCGCAGGCGATGGCCCGGAACACGACCTCGGAGTTCGTGCGACACGCCTCGACCGCGTGCGGCACCAGGCGCTCCGGCTCGGGAAGCAGCGGCAACATCCGAAGCAGCGACTCTTGCTCTCCCTGCTCGCCGCGACGCAGCCACTGTCCGTAGGCCGTCACCGCGGCTTCGAGCCCTGCCCGTTCGAACACGCGCAAGATTACAGAGGCACGGGCGGCGTCGCGGGCTGTCCATCCCTCGGCCTCGAGATCCGCCACCGGCAGTGGTGCATCTCCGACCTTTCGAGCACAGCGCGCAAGCAAAACCCGGACACCTGACAAGGCGTCCGGATCGATTGCGTCGAGTGCGGTGGTGAGCCAGGCCTGCGCCCCCCGAACGCCGTGCACAGCGGCGAGTTCCTGCAAACGCTGCAACCCCACGTCAAGCATGCGGCGCAGCGTAGCATCGAGTGTTAGGCCGGCGGCGTGTCGCCTGCGGTCGCCGGCGCGGCCTCTTCGGCTGGCACAGCGTCAGCTGCAGGCGCTGGCTCGCCGCCGCCGGCTTCCGCCGCATCCGCGGCACCTTCGGGAGCAGCACCATCAGCCGCAGCCGCGGGGTCTGCGTCCGCGGGTGCGACCTCGGCGTCCTCTTCCTCGGCGTTCTCTTCCTCGTCGTCCTCTTCCTCGTCGTCCTCTTCTTCGTCGACGTCATCGACGGTGACCGCAGCGGTGTCCGCAACGGGCTCCTCGAGGAACTCGTACTGGATGAAGAAGCCGACGGAGACCATCAAGCCGATCGCGGCGGCGATCGCCGTGATGATGATGCGGATTGTGAATGCCGTCTGCAGCTGGCCAAGCGCGCCCAGCATGTTCGTCACGTCGTCCCCCTCGGTGTCGACGACGGAATCGAGCAGGTTGGCGCCCTTCCAGAACGTGACGCCAATGGCGAGGTCGACCAGGATCCCCAGGATGTTGAGGTTGAAGACCTGAACGGCGGTCGAGAGGAAGAACATCACCGACAACGCCTTCGCCCAGGTGGCGCAGCGCGAGATGGTCGAGTTCTCGGTTTTACTGAATTCGTACGCGGGCGGTGCGCTGGGAGGCGGTGCAACGACGGTTTGCTGAGTCATGACTGCGGTGTCCTTTCGTGCGACGCGGCTCAGCCGGCGGCGGGTTCATCAGCGGGTGCGGGTGTGGGCTCATCCGCAGGCTCTTCTGCGTCGTCACCGTCTTCGGCGTCGTCACCGTCTTCGACCTCTTCGGCGTCTTCGACCCCTTCGGCGTCTTCACCGTCTTCGGCGTCTTCGCCGCCTGAGCCGGCAGCTTCGTCTTCGTCAGCGCCTTCGTCGGTATCCCCGTCCTCGGCGTCTTCCTCGTCGGCGTCTTCCTCGTCGGCGTCTTCCTCGTCGGCGTCTTCCTCTTCGGAGTCCTCGTCCGTGTCGCCTTCGTCTTCGTCTTCGTCTTCGTCTTCGGCGTTCTCAGCGATGCGCTCGTTTTCGGCCGCGGCCTGAGCAGCCTCCTGTGCCTTCTTCGCCTCGAAGTTGGAAATCGCCATCTGCGCGCCAATCCCGACGCTGACCACGAGCGCGAGCAACCCGATTGCGAACTCGACGAGGAACGCAGTGCCCAGCTTGTCGAGTGACTGCATGAGGTGCTCGATGTCGTTGCCGCGGGTCGCGACGACAGCCTGCAATGACTTGCCTGCACCGACGTAGAGCATCGAGATCACCAGGTGGGTGAGCACGATGGGAAGGAGCGACACGACGAAGACCGTCACGTAGTTCGGCTCGAGCCCGTGGAGGATCAGCTCATCCTTGAAGACCAGCGAAACGATGAGGCCCACGAGCGCGAGCGCCCCCGTGATGAGCGAGATCAGGCCCCACAAGCGGGCACGCGCGCCCGTCAGCGAAATCTGCTCGTTCTCCTCGTCGGAGAATTCGTAGTGACCCGTGGAGAGGGGTCCACCCGGTGTGTACGGCGGTTGGTTTTGCATCGCGGCTTGGAGGGGTCGGCGGCAACTGTACCGGTCGGAGGGCGCGGCGGCTATCCGGCCTCGGTTGCATGTTTGGCGATCCACGCATCGACATCATTGAGCTGTCTACGCATGGGATGTTCGCGGGGAAGAGCTTCGAATCCGGCCCGCGCACTGCGGGCGAGGCGGAGGGCACGGTCACGATCAGTCGTCAGGCTGGCCCGCGCCATGGCGAAGCGTAGGCGTGGCAACTCGGTCGGCATGCCTGGCCGGGTGGTGCGAATGGACAACGCGCGCTCGAGAGAACCCCGGGCAGCCTCCCCTTGTTCGAGGTCGAGCTGCACGGAGCCCAAGTCGGTCAGCAGCGAAGCGAGGTCATCGTGGTCCTCGCTGAGCGTCTCCTCACCGACCACGAGCGCGCGCTCGAGCAGCACAAGGGCCTCGGCCGCACGGCCCTGGGCATGCACGCTGGCACCGACCATGGTCAGCGCCCGAGCGACGTCGGGGTGGTGAGCGTTGGTCGCCTCGAACGTGCTCAGCGATCGACGGGCTCGACTCTCGGCCTCCTCCGCCCGGCCATCGAAAAGCTCCGCCTGGGCCAAGCTCAGGTTTGCCTGCCCGATGTAGACGTCGTTGCGAGCTCCCGAAGCCTCCCAAACCTGCAGCGATTCGATCAGCAGCTCCTTCGATTCCCGGGTCCGGCCTTGCCGCAGCAACAGCGCGCCGACGTTGGCCTTCATGGGGGCCACCGACGGGTGCCGCGGGCCGTGTGTTCGCTCCTGCAGCTCGATCGCGCGCTCGAGGTTGCGCTTGGCGGCGTGCGAATCCTGGCGAAGCAGGTTCACAGCAGCGAGGTTGTTGTAGATTCGGCCCATCGTAGGGTGCTCAGCGCCCGACGCCGCGCGTTGCCGCTCCAGCGCGAGCTGGAACTGATCCTGCGCGTCTTCCAGACGGCCCTGCTGCACGAAGGTTGCACCCGTAACGATTGCGAGTTGAACCTGAAGCTCCACCGGGGCCCCGGCTCGGGCAACCGCGGCCCCTGCGGCATCGATCAACTCCTGCGCAGGCTCCACACGTGCCTGGCCGTGCCCCACCACGGCGACCAGCGCAATCCAGGCCCGGGCAGCCGTGAGGTCATCCCGCCCGGCGGATGCGGTCTGAATCGCCTCCCTCAAGAGAGGCTCCGACCGGTCGGTATTCCCGGTGGCGAGTGCGAGCTTTCCTTCGCGAAGCAGAGCCTCGCCAAGCACGGGGGCGTGGCCAACAACCCGAGCGCGTTGCACCGCAACTTTCGCCAAGGCCAGCCCCCGTGCGTACCGTCCGGCATCCTCGTGGACTTTGACTCGCGCGAGGGACGCGCGGAGATCCCGGATGCGCTCCCTGACATCGGGATCGTCGGGTACGGGCACCGGCGCCTTGAGTCGATCGGTGTCGGCACAGACTCGCACCGGAACGAGCTTCGCGGTCGCAGCGACCCCCGTCCGGATCAGCTCCGGGTCCGCGTCCGCGAGGAGCTCCGTGAGCGCGTCGAACTCGTCGAGCCGGCGGCCCAGGCACTCCATCCGAAGATCGAGCATGCCGTCCGACTGCTCTTGACGAACCCGGGTGGCTTCGCAGGCGTCGGTATGCATCTCGATCCAGCTCCCACGGTAGGCGTCGAGCTCGCTCGACACGGCGATCCAAGTCGCCTCCGCATAGGGCTGGCCGGCGTTCGCGAAACGGGCCTCGATCGCGCTGCGCCGCGTCTGATCCCACACCGCCAGGAACCGCTGCTCCGCCCCCGCACAGGGCTCGGCCGCGACGGGGTCCTCATCGGCGAACCCGGCCGCGACGCCCCACCCGGCAAGCACCACGGCGGTGCCACCGATCCCCGCCAGGGCGGCAAACTGGGGACGCCTCAGGGCCGACGCCCGCTCGAGTGCGTCCAGGAGGGTCTGCATGCTCGAGTAGCGATTGTCGGGATCGACCGCCAACCCCTTGAGCACGATCGCCCGGATGCGGCCGGGAACTTTCACGTGGGAGGGGGGCGCGGGGACGTCGGCCTGATCGATGAGCGCAAGGATGGCCTGCGCCCCCTCGGCGACAAAGGGGCGGTGACCGTAGAGCGACTCGTACAGCGTGACGCAGAAGCTGAACTGGTCGGTCCGGCCGTCGACCGCCATGCCGCGGTGTTGCTCCGGTGCCATATAGGCTGGCGTCCCCGCGAGTCGGCTTCGCACGCCTGCCCGAGGGGCCGCAGGGTCCTGCTCGCTCCACGAGGTGTGACCATCGTCGAGCTCGAACTCGCGGGCCAGCCCGAAGTCCATGACGTGCACGCGGCCATCTCGGGCGAGCATGACGTTGTCCGGCTTGAAGTCGCGGTGGACCAGCCCAGCACCATGCGCCGCGGCCAAACCTGCACCGGCTTGAATCATCAGCTTGACCACCGCCCGCCATGGCAACGGCTCCCGAGCGAGACGGCTCGTGAGCGTCTCCCCGTCGACGAACTCCATCGCGACCACGATGCGGCCGTCGTGCACGGCGACGTCATGGACCGCGATCACGTTGGGGTGACTCAGCCGGGCGAGCGCACGAGCCTCCGCCATCAGCCGTTCTTGACCACGCTTGCGCTTGGAGGGATCGCTGCTGGCCTTGCGCAGCAGCTTGATCGCGACCTTGCGGTCCAGCTTCGGGTCGTAGGCCGCATAGACCACCCCCATGCCTCCGGCGCCGAGGCGATAGAGCACCACGTACCGGCCAAGGACTTCGTCCGGTGGGAGGAAGCCAGAGGGGATCGACTCACCACCGCCGCGCAACGGGACGACGCTCTCGCCGCGGTCGCTGTGGGACGGCTCAGACACGGAGAAGGGCAAGCATGCCCCGCGCAGCGGCGCGCGAGAAGGTGTCGCCATGGTCAGTGTCCCGGGCCGGCATGGCCAAAAGGGTTTGAGCCATCGCAACTGCAGGCGCCACGCCCTGGAAGACAGGGGTTCGCACGCAAGCCCCTGAGATCGTGTCCATCCGAGTCGGGCGTGCCCCTTGCTCAAGGGCCGACACATGCTCCCCTTCGCCCTCGCCCTCGTCTGGACCGCGCTTTCCCCGACCCCCGATCCCGCTGCCGTCTCCCCCTCCTGCGAGGTCCGCCTCGACGACGTCCGAGAAGCCCAGCACGCGCTCCGTGGCCTTCATCGCTCGGAGCGCCTGCTTCGTCGCCGATTCGCCCGGTCTCAAACGCGAGCCGAGCGACGGGCGATCGAGCGGGTCCTCCTCCCCATCGCCAACCAGGCCCGAGCCCTCGAGGACGAGGTGGATCTGCGGGAACGTGCCTATATCCACTGCGTGGAGGCACAACTCGATGCTCGAGCCGGGCGGGCGACTCAGGCCCTCTGAGGTGCGACATGTCGGGCCCCAGACGCGAGTGACCCGGCGCATTTGTTTCCGTGACCCCCCGGGGGTACACGTCCCCCGTGCTGGACGCGGTTCTCCCTGCGCTGACCGAGGTCGCGCGTGCCGTGCAGAAGCGCGCAGTGCTCGAGGAGAAACTGCAGACCCTCGTCGACGCAACCGCCGAGCTTTTCGGTGCGACCCATGCGTCGGTTCGGCTCATGCACCCCAGTCAGAGTCACCTCGTGGCCGCGTGTCGCTCGGGCCCTTCGCTGCACCCCGGTCTCGGAGCCGAGTTTCGCAGCGGCGAGGGCCTGGTGGGATGGGTGGTCGAGCACTCGACTCCACTCCGACTCGACGACCCCACCGAGGACTCTCGCTTCGTCGCGAAACCGGGCTTCACTGGGATGGGCTGTTTCTTGGGGGCCCCGCTGCTCTCCACCCATGCGTGCCTCGGAGCGCTCAGCGTGGTTCGATGGGACAAGCCGTTCTCTGAGACCGAGGAGCAGCTGCTCGAGTTGGTCGCAGCCATCTGTGCCCCGCCCCTCGAGATCGCGCGGCTGTCCCGGCTGACCAAGCTCGACCCGCTCACCGGGGCACTCAACCGACGCGGCCTCGAGGAGGGCTATCAGCCCGAGACGCCCTCGACCGACAATCCGATGGCGGTACTCATGGTCGACATCGACCACTTCAAGGCGATCAACGACACCCACGGCCACGTCGTCGGTGATGTCGTGCTCCGACGGGTCGCCCGTCAGCTCAGTCGCGTGCTGCGGGCCTCCGACGCCATCGTCCGCTACGGTGGTGAGGAGTTCCTCCTGCTGCTCTCCGGGGTGACGCTCCCGCAGGCAGAGCAGGTGGCCGAGCGGGCGCGCCGAGCCATCGAGGCGCAGGTCATTCGAGTAGGCGGCGCAACGATGAACGTCACGGTCTCGATGGGGCTCGAGGCCCAACGCGACGGAGAGGCGCTGAGCGCTGCCGTCGAACGTGCCGACGCCGCGCTCTACCAGGCCAAGCGCGACGGTCGAAACCGCGTCGTCAGGGCTTCCGCCCGCTCCGACAACTAGGGGCAGCGGCCACAGTCGCGCCTCTCAACGAGCGAGGGAGGCTCGCATCGTTTCCATCAGCCCCGAGGCGACGTGGTCCCAGGTGCACTGCGCTTCGATTCGCGTTCGCGCAGCCGCGCCCATCCGGGCCCGAACCTTGGGCTGCGTCAGGAGTTCATGCAGCGCATCCGCCAACGCGGTGGTGTCGGAGGGCTCGACCAGCAGCCCGGTTTCACCGTGCACGATGGCATCCGGTACGCCGCCGGCCCGAGCCCCGATCACCGCCGTCTCGCAGGCACCCGCTTCCAAGAACACCAGGCCGAAGCCCTCCACGTCGGGAGGCTCGCTCCGCGCGGGCATACAGAACACGTCTGCGGCCGTCATGCAGTTGGCCATCTCAGCATCGGGCACGCGACCCAAGAAACGCACGGTGTCCTGCAGCCCCAGATCTCGGACCCGGACCTCGAGACGTTCGCGATCCGGACCGCTGCCACCGATCGCGTAGCGCAAGCCGGGGATCCGCTCGCGGAGTCGAGCCACCGCCTCGAGGGTGGTGTCGATGCCTTTGCGCGGCACCAACCGACAGACGGTGGTGATCAGCGGACCATCTCCGAGGCCATGCTCCGCCCGGAACGCGACCCCATCGCCCACCCGAAACGCGTCCGCGTCTACGCCGTTGGGCGCCACATGGATCGCCTTGGAGGACACTCCGGCATCCTCGAGCAATCCGCCGGTGTAGCTGCTGACCGGCATGAGTAGGTCGGCCTTTCTCAACATCGCGTCACGGGCTGCCGCGTAGCCGGAACCCACCGCCGGTACGCGCTCGACGACGTTGAGCAGCAACTCCCGCCCGTGCGCAGCGACGAACACCCGCCGCACGTGGCCTCGTCGGCGCAGCCAGAGCCCGGCGGGAAGCGTGTACCACTGGGCGTGAAACACGGCGTCGAAGCCCTGTTTCGCGATCGCGGCTCCACTAAGCAGCGTCGCAAACACCATGCGGTCGGAGGGGACCGGGAGTCGGTGCACCGGATAGGGTAGCCCTGCATCGACAGCCTCGAACCCTTCGTCCGCCGGTGCGACCATCTCGAAGCGATCACAAGAAGCCGCGAAGCGCTGTCCAAGCTCTGCGCTGTACGTCTGGATCCCCCCGGTCTGCGGCGGGAAGTCCTGGGTGATCATCAGCAGGCGCATCTATTTTTTCTTGGCTTTGCGCTGCGCGCCGGCGAGCTTCCGCTTGAGTCCACGCTCGGCGACCGTGCCCTCGGCGAGGTTGACCGCCCGGTCATACGACGTGACCGCAGTGGCGTGCTCGCCCAGTGCGCTCAGGCAGTCGCCACGGAGCTCCCAGCCCGATGGCAACCGCTCGTCCAGCTCGACCGCGATATCGGCACTCGTGCAGGCGGCCCCCGGTCGCTCGCCCGCGAGCTCGATGCCCCCGCGCAGCACCCACGCGCGTGGACTCACCGGAGCGCGCAGCGTCAGCCCGCGGCCGACGGTGGCCGCGGCCTTTGGCTGCCCCAGCTCCATCCACAGGCCTGCGACAAAGGGGGCCGTATCGAGAAGCGCCCCCACCGGAAGGTCCGGCTCCCGGACCATCTTCCGCCAGCCCTTATACGCAAGACTCGCCGCCCGTCGCTTCTGCCGACCGGCAAGCTCGACCCTCGCGTCGACAACGTACAGCCGCCCATCCAGTGTGCGAAGCGTCCGCCGGATTCCATCCCGCAGCGTGACCTTCGCCAACCGCAGCTCGCCGAGCGCCAGCAGGCTGGTGGCGTAGAGCCCACGAATCTCCACGTTGCGAGGGTCGGAGGCGACGAGCGCTTCGAGTCGAGCCCGCGCTTGCTGAAGCGCTTGTGGGTTTCGGCGGGCCAGCTCATACCGCGCCCACTCGAGCTCGAGCTGCGCCGGGTTGGCGCCGCGCGCTGCGGCCTCGTTCAACCAGCCGAGCACCCCCTCGTCGACAGGCGTCCCGCGGAGCGAGGCATCGGTCGAAGAAACGCGCGCCAGATCCAAGAGTGGCCCCGGCCCAAGAGACGCATCGGAGACCAGCGGCATCAGAATCTCCCGCGCCTCCCGAGCCCTGGCGAGCTGCGCCAAGAAGGCCCCGTACGTCGCACGGTAGATGCCCAGTTTGGGCGGCGTCTCCGCAGCCTCCCGGAAGTGCTTCAGCGCCTTGGCGGCGTCGTTGGGTTCATCGAAGATTCGGGTCCGGTAGTGCTTGGCGAGCCGGAACGAGGCCTCAGCCGGAGCCGCTTCGCGATCGATGGCCCGCTCCAGCGCCCCGACGGCCTCCTCCAGAGCCTTCTCGTCTGGAGCCTCGGCATCGAGTGCGACCAACCGCGCCTCCGCGAGACCAGTCCAAACCCGGTACGTCCACGGGTGGGCATCCGCGAGCGCTTCGAGCTCTTTGAGCGCCTCGGGCCGGGACTCGTCCGCCGCGGTTGCGACGCGGGCCGCTGCGACGGCCAGGTCTGGACGGTCGGGCAATCGCTGCCTGGCAAACTCGACCCAGCGCCGCGCTTCCGCATGGCGATGCTGCTCCACCAGAGCCAATGCCTGCAGGTGACCAACCCGGGGGAGGGTTTGCGGCATCGCCTCGAGCGCAGCCAGAGCCTCCTGGCTCCGTCCTCGTGCCAACGCCTCCCATGCATCCACGACGCCGTCGGCCTGCGAACCCAGGTGGACGCCCTTGCGTAGGGTCTCGACCCGGTCGACCTGGCCGTAGCTCAGCAGCCCTTCGAGGACATGAAGACGCGCGTCATTGTCCGCAGGCGAGAGCGCTCGCCACGCGTCGCTCAACGCCTCGACGCCATCGTCGGGCTCGCCCTCATGCAGTTGCGCCAATCCCTTGGTGATCGACAGCCGCGCGACGTCTGGACCTCGCACCGTTCCATCGAGGGCGTCGACGAGTTCGAGCGCACCGACGACCGACTCGGCCTTGAGCACCTTGAAGAATGCTTCGTCGACCGAGAGTCCGGTGTCCTCCGGCGCGAGCGCCCGAGCCTCGGCTGTTCGGGACAGCGCGAGTTCCAAATCTCCGCGTCGCGCGACCAGGGTTGCCAACGCCCGCAGGTTGGAGGCCGACGCCGTCTCTTCCAACGACGACTCGAGCTGTGCGACCGCGGCATCTTCCATTGCGACGTCGTAGGGGTGACCCAACGCGACCACCGCCTGAAGCCACGCCGCGTCCGCTCGCACCCACGGGTCCTCGTCGGCAAGGGCCCCCTCATAGGCGCGGCGCGCTTGGTCGAAGTCTCCGTCGAGCGCCGCCAACATGCCTTCGCAAAGCGCCCCCTCGGCTCTGCCCGCCTCGCGAGCTTGCGCAACCGCAGTGCGCGCCTCGTCGGCCTCGACGACGCCGCGAATGTGAAGGTGCGTAACCACCAACGCGATGCGGCCGAGCGTCGCCGGATGGCCGGGCGCAACGTCGAGGTTGGTGACCAGCACCGTCCGCGCAGCCTCGAGCTTTGCGACCGAAGATGCGGCCAGCGGCTCTTGTGCCGCTGCAAGTCCCTGCTCGATCCGGCGATTCTCGGCGAACTCCTTGACCCCAAACGCCACCGCCGCCAGCAACAGCACCACCGCCACCAGCAACAGCACGCGGTTGCGGACCTTGGCCCGGCGAGATGCCCTCACGGCGCGCTCGTGCTGGTGCCGCCGCTCCGACTCCTGGTCGGCGTCGTGCTGCTGCTTGTTGTGGATCTCCTCCACCAAGCTCTGCCGGGTGAAGGTGTCCGATGCCGAGGGGGCCGACACGGGGGGCATGGTAGGTCCTCTCGGACCTCAACTGAACCATAACTGAGCGTTTTCGTGCCCGCTGCGGGCCAATTCCCGTTTACCCACTGCCGAGGAGGCGGGCCAGGTCACCACGGTGCGCCAAAGCGAGCCCGTCCATCGTCCAAGCGACACCACAGTGCAGCAGCACGCCCCCGTAGATCGACCGAGTCCGCAGCGCAAGCGTACCCAGCACGATCCCCGCGATGACGGAGCCAACCGTCTCCGGCAGCGCCTTTCCGAAGTGGATCATCGTGTAGGGCACCAGCGACACAAAGATCGCCGCCGAGCCCAAGGAACGCGCGAGTGAAAACAGCAGGAACCCCCTGAAGAAGAACTCGAGCGCCGCGAACTGGAACCCGTAGGCGGCTTCCCACAAGACCAACCGCGACCATGTCGCTGCAGCGTGGGGATAGCGGGGGTAGCGGTCCAGAAACGCCGACGAGTCCGCCGCGAGAACGACGACGGGCAGCACCAGGACGAGCAACGCCGCGTAGAGCCCCCATGTGCGCCGGCTGCGGTGGAGCCGGAGGCCGCAGTCGGCGATCCGGTCGCCCAGCAACCGCAAGCAAAGGCACGGCAACAGCACGTAGTTGAAGATCTTGAACAGCGACCAATACAGCCAGGGGCCCAGATGGCGATCGGGGAATCCCTCGAAAACCGGCTGCAGGTGCTCGTCCGCGAACTTCGGCGAACCGAGATAGATCGGCAAGATCAGGCACAGCGTGGCCGTCAGGAGCACCCAGATGACCCGGCGCTCGGGCAACGGACGGTCGAGCATGTCGGCGTCGATCGCTCGCCACTGGTCGATCGTGAGCTTGCGGATCCAGTGCGCCATCACCGAGGAACGCCCTGGGTTTACCATCGCGGTCGATGATGCGTACGGCCCCTTGCGCGCTCTTGATGATGTTCCTCGGCTGCTCCTCCACGAGCGCTGCGGACACCGACACCGACACCGACGCTTCCACGAGCACAGGAAGCGAGGAAAGCAGTACAGCGGCGGACTCCTCCTCGACCGGGACGCCGCTGGTCTGCGAAGCCGAGACGATGATCCCGGCCGGTGCAGCAATCGACGCCAACGGCACCATCGATCCCCTGGAGTGGGCCGGAGCGACCGTTGTGGCCATCCCCGTGCAGGCCACCGAGGTCAACGTGATCCTCTCCCACGACGGCGCCAACCTGAACGTCGGCTTTCAGCCCCTGGCCGAAGGGGGTCTGATCATGTTCCCCGAGCTCTACATCGACCCGATGAATGACAAGTCGGTGATGTTCGGCGCCGACGATTGGTGGTTCCACACCGACGATCAGGAATGCGGAGCCCAGGGCATGCTCGATGCGTGGCCCGGGTGCGTTGACGACAACCCGGACTGGGACAGTACGCCCGGCCTGGTTGGCCCCGCCAACGCTGTGGAGTACTCGATTCCATTCGCGTTGCTGGGCATCGATCTCTCGACCAGCTGCGAGATCGGCCTGGCGCTCCGGGTGACCAACACCCAGACCGTCGCCGAGATCTGGCCGGCGGAGTCCGATCGCAACGAGCCCGTCACTTGGGCCACAGTCGCGCTCGACACCAGCCTCTAGCCAGAGTCGAGCTTGTCGGGCGGCACAAGCGCGGTACCGTTCGGGCGTGACCACCGATCGGCCCAGCTACGACGACCCGGAGACGTACGCCCGCCTCGCCGGATTCGGCGGGGATTGGAGAGATACGTGGTGGAACTCGGACTACCTGGACTTGCTCGGTCAGCGGCTCGACCTGGGTCGGCGCGCTCGCCTGCTCGACGTCGGCTGTGGTGCGGGGCACTGGGGGCGCGCGGTCGCAGGGCGGATGTCGGCCGACGCGACGCTCACGGGCATCGACCGCGAACCGGCTTTCTTTGACGCCGCGCAGGAGTCAGCGAAAGCGGCGAAACTGACCGCGAACTACTTGGAAGCCGACGCCGGCAGGCTTCCTTTTGAAGACGCTTCGTTCGACGTGGTGACGTGCCAGACGGTGCTGATCCACGTGCCCGATGCGCAAGCGGTCGTCACGGAGATGCTGCGGGTGACCAAGCCGGACGGCGTTGTCCTGCTCGCCGAACCCGACAACCTTGTGATGGCCACGAGTTTCATGGGCACCAGCGTGCCGTTGAAAGCTACGGAGCGGGCGTCCCTGCTGAAGTTGCAGCTGCTGTGCCACGAGGGTAAGCGCGCGCTCGGTGAAGGAGACGGAGACGTCGGAGCCCGACTCCCTGCCCTGCTTCGCAAAGGCAGCGCACTGGCGATCCAAGCGTTCGCCTCGGACAAGTGCGCATGGGCCCAACCGCCCTATGACGACCATGCCCAAGCGGTCGACATCAAGACGCAGCTCGACTTCGCTCGCATGGATCAGTGGATGCCGACCGGACCCCGCGAGGACACCCGGCGGCACTACCTCGCCGGCGGCGGGACCGATGCCGAGTTCGACCCCTGCTGGGCTGTCGTACTCCGATGGCTTCGCACGTTTGAACAGCAGGTCAGCGCGGGCACGTTTCACTGTTCGCGTCCCACGTGCATGGTGCTGGCCTGCGGTCAGCCAGGCTCGGGCGCGTAACCCTCGATGTACCGCCGAAGCATGACCTTGGTCTCCGTCAGCATCTCGAGCCCGACCTCCTTGGACTCGTTGGCGATCACCAGCATGCTCATCGCGAACGTGTAGACCAGTGTCCGCGCGACGCGGTGGCTCCGCTCCGGTGAAAGATCGGGTGCCCACGCGCTGAGCAACATCGCGACGATCTGGATGAAGCCCTGCATCTGAGCGGTGTCTTCCTCCTCGAACTCTCGGTAGAGCTCGAAGTTGCGGACCATCGCGCGCATCATCACCGAGCTTTGGTGCAGCTCGAAGTAGAGGTCGCAGACCTGCTCGAGAAGCTCCGGCCACGGCCGGTCCGTGCCGGGCAGCATCAGCGAAGCAAACGTGGCTCCACTCGCCTCGATCGCACGTCGGGCGACCTCTCGGAACACGGCCTTCTTGTTGGGAAAGAACTGGTACACCGACCCGATCGAAGTCCCTGCCGTCGCGGCGATCCCCTCCATCGTGGTGGCGTCGAATCCGAACTCCGCAAACGATTCGGCCGCGGCTTCGACGATGGAGTCGTGGCGGCGCCGACTGCGCTCCTGCTGGGGCTGTTTTCGGGGGGTGACCTTTTTCCCTCGTTTTTTCGTGGTCTTACTCGTCAACGCTTGACGAATTTGAGGCTCTCCTCATGTTTTGTCAAACATGAGGACGTCCTCAGCTTTAGCGCACGCCGCGTCCCTTCCCGGACCCCGCGGACTCCCCTATTTCGGCTCGTATTTCGACGTCATGACGGACCGCCTGGGCCTGTTCACCGACGGGCGCGACCGGTTCGGCGACCTGGTCCGCTACCGGTTCGGCCCGTTCCGGTTCGTGGTCCTCCACGACCCCGAGGCTATCCATCACGTGTTCGTACGGCACCACAGCCGATACGTGAAGAGCCGCTCATACGATGGCCTCCGCTTGGTGATGGGCAACGGCCTCGTCACCTCCGAGGGCGAATTCTGGAAGCGGCAACGCAAGCTCAGCCAGCCGGCGTTTCACCGAAAGCGGTTGGCCCAGCTGACAGCGACCATGGGGCGGCTGACGGAGGAACTCGCCGATGAGTGGTCGAGCGCCCACGGCACCACGGTCGAGCTGCACGACGCGATGATGCGGCTGACGCTCCGGATCGTCGGACACACCCTGTTCTCGACCGAGCTCTCCCGCGAAGCCGGACGCCTAGGCCCGGCGATCACGACCGCACTGCAGCGGGCCAACGCAGAGGCGGACAGCGCGATTCGACTTCCAATGTGGGTACCCACGCCGGGTAACCTTCGCTTCCGCTCCGCACAGCGGATCCTCGACGAAGCGATCGGCAACATCATCGCGGAGCGCCGCGCCAACCCGCACGACCGCGGCGACCTGCTCTCGATGCTGATGTCGGTCGAAGACGAGGTCACCCGCGAACAGATGACCGACCAGCAGCTGCGCGACGAGGTGCTCACGCTGTTCTTGGCCGGGCACGAGACCATCGCAACCCACATGAGCTGGACGTTGAAGCTCCTGACCGAGAACCCGCAGTGGGCGCGAGCGGTTCGAGAGGAGGCTGACTCCGTGCTTGGCGGCCGCACGCCGACGATGGAAGACCTACCCAAGCTCGAGGTCGCGGGCCGCGTCATCTCAGAGTCCATGCGACTGTATCCCCCGGTGTGGATCTTCGAACGCACCGCCGTGGAGGATGACGAGATCCTCGGACACGCGATCGAGCGCGATACCATCATCGCCGCCTGCCCGTGGACCCTGCACCGGCACCCCGCACTGTGGACGGATCCGCTGCGCTTTGACCCCGACCGCTTCCTCCCTGAGCGCAGCGCCAACCGCCACCGCTACGCGTACATCCCCTTTGGCGCCGGACCCCGGATCTGCATCGGCAACAACTTCGCGCTGATGGAGGCGAAGATCATCCTCACCACCCTCATTCAGCGCTTCGCGATTCAGGTGCACAGCCCGGAGCAGGTAGGAACGGATCCGGGCGTCACGCTTCGCCCCAAAGGTGGCATGCCCGGGACGATTCGCGTGATGTCGTGACCCGAGTTCAGCAGCGGACGCCGAGGTCGTAGCTGACACACATGTCCTGCAGAGGCATGTCGACACGTACAAACACCCGGCCCGTCTCATCGCTGTCCGGGTTGCAGACAATGTCCTCGACGACCAGATCAGCCTGCTCGGAACAGCAACCGAGGTGTCCGTCCGGGGACGTTGCGGCCTCCGAGTTCTCGGGACATGTCACCGTTGGATTGTCCGGCTCGTCGCACAAGAAGAACTGACACACCCGTACCGGGATGTTGGTGTCGATCTCGTACGCCATGTCGACCTGGCCGATGATCGTGTCGTCGCAGCGATAGGTGAACCAATCCTCGTCGTCACTCCCGGCCGGGAGCCGGCCGTCCACAACTTCGAAGGTGGGGTTCGAGTCGTTGAACTCCCCAAGATCCGGCGCCTCTCCCTCGGTGTTGTTGGGCTCGGAGCGCTCTTGCGGGCAGTTCTGCGGGGTCTCGCAGACGTCCTCCATGCACTCCAGGACACCTTCGCATTCGCCGTCGCGGTCGCATGCGCAATCCTGCGTACCGAGTTCGCAACCGGGTCCCGTGCTCGAACTGCTCGAGGAACCGCTCGACGACGAGCTGGCCGCCGTACCACTGGAAGAGCTGGACTCGGCCTCGTCGGTCGTGGAGCTGGAGCTCGACGCCGCAGTCGTGCTCGAGGGCGGAATCGTGGTGCTCCCGTCGCTGCTGCTCGAACTCGAACTCGACCCTGCGTCGGTTCCGCCGGGATCATCACCGCCTGCACAGCCCAAGGTCATCCCGGATAGTGCGAGCGCGGCCCACATCTGCAAGCTCTTCATCACCCGATCCTCGCACGAACGCGGTGTCCACAACCAGCAACGAACGAGCATTTGCGATACGGTCAGGATGGAACGCGGTGGGATTTTCGATAGCAAAACGATGGGCGTTGGTCGCCGGCGTATGGCTGGCCGCACTCGCGAGCGGCTGCACTTCCGACACGTCGTTCCTGTGCTCGGACGACTCACAGTGCGCTGGCAACGGAGAGGCCGGCACCTGCCAACCGCTGGGATTCTGCAGTTTTCCAGATCCCCTCTGCGCGTCGAACGAACGCTACGGTGACCTCGCCCCCGAAGGGGTGGCGGGCAAGTGTGTACCGCCCGACCAAGTCGGCGGCTCCGACACCGACGGAGACGACACCGACGGACCCGGCACGGGCACAGACACTTCGGGCCCGCTGGTCGAGGCCGAGTGCGGCAACGCCATCGCCGAGGGCGAAGAGGCCTGCGACGGGAGCGACCTCGCCTCGCAAACCTGCGAGACCCAAGGCTTTGCCGGAGGCGCCCTCCAGTGTGCTTCGGACTGCACGTTCGATGCCTCTTTCTGCACCCAGTGCGGCAACGGGAGCATCGACCCGGGCGAGGAGTGTGATGGTGCCGTCCTCGGCGACGCGACGAGCTGCGCCGACGTTGGGCTGGGCGAGGAGAGCGAAGCGCTCGGCTGCAGTGACACGTGCACCTACGACTACGGCGAATGCAGCGCCTGTGGCGATGGCATGGTCACCGCACCCGAGACCTGCGACCCCGCCGCCGAAGTCACCCAGACCTGCAGCGAGGAAGGCTTCGATTCCGGCACGATCGCCTGCACCCCCGGCTGCGTCCTGGACACCTCCGACTGTGCGCTGTGCGGAAACGGCATGCGCGACGGAGACGAGGCCTGCGATGGGGCTGACCTCGGCACCTCGACCTGCGACAGCGAGGACTTTCAAGGAGGCGCGCTCCAGTGTGCCCGTGACTGCACGTTCGACACCTCCGAGTGCTTCACCTGCGGCGACGGCACGGTCTCTGGCACCGAGGACTGCGACGGCGATGCCTTCGATGGTCAGTCGTGCACCACGCTCGGCTTCACCGAGGGCGACCTGTCCTGCACCGGCACCTGCACGGTCGACGCATCCGACTGCAGCTCGTGCGGCAACGGGGCCATCGACGGCGCCGAGGCATGCGATGGCCTCGACCTCGACGGCCAATCCTGTGAGGCGCTCGGGTTCTTCGACGGTACGCTCGCCTGCTCGGGCGCCTGCACCTTCGATACCGCGAGCTGCAATGGCAACGGATGCGGAGATGGCTCGGTCAACGGCGGCGAGGACTGCGACGGCGCAGCCCTCGGGGGGCAGTCCTGTGATTCGCAGGGGTTCGATGGCGGCGCGCTGGCCTGCAACGGCGACTGCACCTTCAACACCGGAAGCTGCTTCGAGTGCGGCGACGGCAACATCGATGCGGGCGAGAACTGCGACGGCGCCGCCCTTGGTGGGCAGACCTGCGGCTCGCAAGGCTTCGACGGCGGCTCACTCTCCTGCAACGGCAGCTGCAACTTCAGCACCGGAAGCTGCTTCGAGTGCGGCGACGGGGACGTCAACGCAGGCGAGGAGTGCGACGGCTCCAACTTCGATGGCCTGACCTGCGCCACCGAGGGCTTTGACGGCGGGTCTTTGTCCTGCAACGGCAACTGCGATGTCGTCACCTCGGGTTGCTTCGAGTGCGGCGATGGAGACGTCGACGCGGGCGAGTCCTGCGATGGCCTGGACCTGGACGGCCAGACCTGTGCCAGCCAGGGCTTCGACGGCGGCTTCCTCACCTGCAACGGCAGCTGCAACTTCAACACGAGCAACTGCTACGAGTGCGGTGACGGGAACATCGATGTCGGCGAGACCTGCGATGGCGGAAACCTCGGCGGCCAGACCTGTGCGAGCCAAGGGTTCGAAGGCGGCGTGCTCACCTGCTCCGCATCCTGCGGCTTCAATACGAGCGGTTGTTTTGCGTGCGGCAACGATGTGGTCGAGCCCGGAGAGGAGTGCGACGGGGACATTCCTGGCTGCGAGATCTGCATCGCATGCGTCATCGTCGACGAGTTCTGCTGCGGCGGTAAGATCGCCTGCTAGGAGGCTCGCCTCAGCGCTCGACTACGGCCAGCCAGCGGTCGACTTCGGCCGCGAGTGAGGCGTCTCGGGGACTCTGGCGGAGGCGGGCCGACAACGCTTCGGCCTGGGCCCGGCCGGCCACACGATCGCCGTGGGCGTGTTCCAGCCGGGCCACCGAGAACATCGCCCCTGCATAGCTCCGGTTGAACGCGCCCTGCCCAAGCACCTCGAGCGCGGCCCGAGCTCGCTCCAGATCGTCCGGCACGCCCTCGGTTTCGGGGAGCAGCGCCAGCGTGCGGAGCTGGAGGTCGGCCCACAACGGGTGTGTGGTGCCCACGACGTCCGTCGCTTCGGCCGCGGCCTTCTCGAGTTGCGCGCGGCCGGCCTCGGGCTCGCCGTTGCGCGCACGAAACTCAGCGAGCGAGGCCGTGGTCCGCAGGACCATTCGCATGTCGGGCTCCGGGCTCTCACGCGACAGGCGGGCGGCGTCCTCAAAAGCCGCACGCGCCGCCTCCACATCGCCCAGCCCATCGAGCGAAGCGCCCACGAGCTGGCGGGCGCCCGCGGTCACCGGGTGTCCATCGCCCATCTTCGCCTGGGCATCCGCATGCACCGACACGGCGAGTTCGAACGCAGCCTCGTACCGCTCCTGGTCGAGCAGCAAGTTCACCAGACTCGTTCGGCAGTCCAGAACGTAAGGGTGTGCCTCCCCGATCCCACGGGCCAGCATCGCGATACCGCTCCGCATCTTCTCCTCCGCGTCGTCAGAGCGACCCATGTCGGCGAGCGCTCGGCCCCAGCGATACAGCGCATCGCCCAGGTCGGGGTGGTCGTCCCACAGGTCGCCATAGATGCGAGCCGAGCGCTCGAAGAGTGCAGCAGACTCGGCCGGGTCAACCGTGGTCAGGCCGCGATTGAATGCGAGCGCTGCGACGTTGTGCGCATGAGGGCCATCCTCCACCTCGGCGATCTCCATCGCGGTGGCAAAGGCCTGACGGGCGTCTTCTCGGCGCTCGAGGTGCAAGTAGACCCCGCCGAGCTTCCGCAGCGACTCGATCCTCTCACGGGGAGAAGTCGCCGGGTCGTCTTGCATCGCCTCCGCTGATTTTTCAAACAGCACCGCTGCTTGCTCATGCTGCCCCGCGTTGAAGTACACGTTGGCCAGCGCGGGCCACAGATGCGCTTGGGGCTCGGGCAAGCCCAGGCGCTCCGCTGCCGCCTCGCTGTGCCTCGCCCACTCGAGCGCCTCGAGCGGTCGCGAGCTCTCGACCCCGATAAGCTCCGTGAGGCGTGCCGACGCCGACATTGCGAGTTCGTGGTCCGACAGCCCGACCGCGAACTGGTACGCCGAGATCAGCGCGTCCTCCGTGGCCCGGGTATCGCCACGGACCATCTCGATATCGGCCAGGGACGATGCAACCCGAGCCTGAAGAGGTTCGTAACGAAGCTCGAGTGCGGTGCTCGCCAGCCCGTCCAGCACGTCCGCCGCCTCGTCGTATCGGTCCGCGGTACGCAAGACCGCGACCTCGGCGAGCTGCGCGTCGGCGTCGGCCACCGCCGCGACGACCCGCGAGGGCAACACCACCGCCGGAGCGCCATTGGAACACGGACCTGCCGACGCCGCGTGGTGAACCGCAGCCTCGATGCGACCGAGCTGGGTCGCGTCGGCCCCCGGCGCCGCTTCCACCAGCGCGGCAAGCGAGAGGTAACGACGACGCAGACACGCGAGCTCCGTATCGAGTTCGACACGACCGCTGTCGACGCGCCGGGCCTCACATGCCTGCGCGTATGCGTCGACCAGGCCATCCATCTGTGCGTCGACCGTCTCGTCGAACGCCGACCATTGCTCGGAACGACCGTGGTCCGTGAATGCGGACTGCGTCGCGAGCTGGCGGGAGATCGACCAGTCGCCGTCCCGTCGGGACCGCAACGCATCACACGGGTCCGAGTCCCCCAGCGTTGGGAACATCGCGACCAAAATCGCGCCCGCAGCGATCTTCCACCCGATCCATCCGGTCGCAAACACGACGGCGCGCAGCGGTCCCTTCGGTTTGACGGGGACCCGCAGCTCGCCGAGCAGCGAGTTCATTGAAGGCCAACGCTCCGAAGGTTTGGGCTCGAGTCCCCGCACCAGCACGTCGACGATGCGCTTCGGGACCGACGTCTTCTCCGGACGCACCAGCCGACGTCCTTCGGCCGCGCGCCGCATGCCGTGCGCCGTATCGGCCGCGAATGGACGGCCACCAAACAGCGCCTGCCACAGTGCAACGCAGAAGCTGAACTGGTCGGACTGCGGCGTGGCGGCACGACCCCGCAGGCACTCGGGAGCCATATACGCTGGCGTCCCGGCGATGGCGTCGGGAAGCAGGTCTCCGGTCCCCGGCGCGCTCTCGGTCGCCAACCCGAAGTCGAGGACCCGCACTCGACCATCACCGGCCATCAGAGCGTTCGACGGCTTGAAGTCGCGGTGCACGATGCCTGCCTCGTGAGCAGCTTGCAGTCCTTCGCCGGCTTGCAGATAGGCCCGCACGATCTCCGCCCACGGCGGTCGCTCGTCGGCAACCCAATGTCCGAGCGTTGCGCCGTCGATCAGCTCCATCGCGATGAAGACCTGCTCCCCGTCGGTCCCGACCTCGAAGACCTCGACGACGTTGGGGTGGGAAACTGATGCAAGGGCTCGCGCTTCTCGCAGCAGCGTGTCCGGGTCGAAGGCGCCTGCGGCTGAAGCGCGGCCACTGCGGAGGACCTTGATCGCAACCGGTCGCTTCAGCCGAGGGTCGTGCCCTCGAAACACCTGCCCCATGCCTCCCGAACCGATGCGCCCAGCGATTCGGTAGCGCCCGATCTTCTCGGGGAAACCCGAGAACAGGCGCCTCGAGAGCGATGCCCCCACCCGCGCGAGGTCTCGGTCCACGGGCGGAGCGTAGCAGGCCGCAAAAGACCCGCGCAC
Organism: uncultured Pseudomonadota bacterium; assembly: GCA_913061055.1. Lineage (GTDB taxonomy): Bacteria > Myxococcota_A > Polyangia > Nannocystales > Nannocystaceae > CAJXVA01. The sequence goes on along the minus strand of CAJXVA010000044.1, from coordinate 1,683 downwards.
GCCTGAGCCGCGCAGAACTCCGGCCAGGAGGGGCCGAACCGGCCTGCCGGAACGAAAAGAGCGGGACGACCGCTGTACACATGCTAGGGCTCCCGCACCGTGCGCGTCCTTTCTTCGACCGTGGGCCTGATCGTTCTCCTGAGTTCCGGGACCGCGCTCGCCGCGTCCGTCCCGCGTCATGAGCCGCTCAACATCACGCTCATCGGCGACGAGGTGAACCCCCACGGCCTCACCGACGCCGAGCTCACCCAACCGGAAGACCTCGTTGCAGCACTCCAGGCCGCCGACTCGGGACTCTCGATCGCATCCCTGGTCGATGCGGGAAGTGGCTGTGTGGATGAGGGCCTCGCCGCGCTGCCGGACACCGATGTCCTCATCTACTTTGCCCACCGGGCCGCGACCTACTGCTCGGGGAGCAACGCCCAGGGAGACCTGACCGACGCAACCCGAGCCGTGCTCGAGCGAGGGGGCGGCGTCCTCGTGTTCCATCACGGCCTGTACACCGGTGATGGCAAGACCCCGATCCTGCAACTGCTCGGCGGCGTCGCGGATGAGATCTCGCTCGAGCAATCCGGGCAACGCGTCATCGCCGTCTCTTCCGACCACTTCGTCACCACGAACGAGCTGGAGTACACCGAGCAGACCCCGTTCGAAGCGCCGCAGCTCCGAATCCCTGGCGACTCGTACCCGAGCTTCACCAACGCCCCCGACGAGCGCTATCCCGACACGCGTCTGTTCCTCGATGGCCGCGAGGACCTCGAGCTGCTGTTCATGAGCGACTACGCTGGACCCCAGATCCTTGGGTACGACCTGCGTCGTCCGAGCTGGTCAGGACACGTCGTCTTCTATCAACCGGGCGAGTCGCAACAGCTCGCGGTCGACGACCGAGACGGCAACAACTTCCAGATCCTCGCGAACGCGATCTACTACTTGGGCACGACGCAAGACGAGCCCATCGATCCCCCCGACGATCCGCCCGAGCCGCAGGGATCGACGGGGTCTGTCGAGTCGGGCTCCGAGGGGTCCTCGGGTGGACCGCCTCCGAGTTCGTCGGGTTCGGGAACGTCGGCGGCGGGCGAGACGACCGGGACTCCAAGCGCCGACACCGACACGGCCGGCGTCTCTGACGACACCGCCCAAGGCGGTTGCCAGGTCGGCAACCCCCCGGCGCTGTGGGCGTTGCTCTTGCCTCTGCTTCCCCTCCTCGGGCGCCGGCGACGTCAGCCGCGGGCGTGACGTCCTTCCCCCCATTCCCTCGAGATCGCCTTCCTACGGGGCCCTAGCAAGGTGGCCCGCCGCACTTTGCGGGGGAGGGACACCCGGGTAGGATGCGCCCCCGTGTTCGTCCGTCTCCTTCATGGTGTCGTCGCGCTGAGCCTCGCCTCCGAGCCCGCTGCCGCTCCGGATGCCACCGATGCTCCCGATGCGTCGGCGAGCCCAGCCGACGAACCCGTGAAGCCCGAGTCGGAGGCTCCTGAGGCCGATGCTCCGGTGGCCGACGCCCCGGCGGCTGATGCCGACACTCCGGCGGCTGATGCCGACGCTCCGGCCGATGCTCCCGCGGCCGACGCTCCTGTGGCTGATGCCGACGCTCCCGGGGATGCTCCCGACACTCCGGCGGAGAAGGCCCCGTCCACCGAAGCGGAGGCTCCCGAGACGCCTGCACCCGACGCTGAGGATGCG
>CAJXVA010000043.1 GCA_913061055.1 uncultured Pseudomonadota bacterium | reverse complement strand
ATAAGAGACAGATAACAACGTGCTGGACCGCGCATCGCGATCCCTCGCGGGCCGGTCGCGATGGTCGTGGACCCGAACCCACTCCAGCGCCTCGTGGGGGTGTGTGTGTCGTGTCGCGGCTCGTGGGGCAAGACCCGAGGGGGACCGCGTGTTTGTCCAGGCGCTGTGCGGCGGTTGACACCGTCGAGACGCCAAGACACCGGCATGCGTTTCCCCGGGGTCTTGCTCGGGTCTTCCGTTCTCCTCAGTGGCTGTTTCAAAGGCCGTGGGTTGCTATTCTCGGAGCGTGGCCGGGGATGAACGGGATGACGTCGAGCACCGGGCTCGGATCTCCGAGTTTTTGCAGGCGACGTTCGAGGCGATGGAGGAGGGCGTCACGATCTTCGACGACTCGCTGCGACTTGTCTCGTGGAACCAGCGCTACCTCGACCTCATGGGTCCCGCAGTGCAGCCGCTCACCAAGTACGGCATGCGTCTGCTCGACCTGTACGTCGAGAGCGCGAAGAAGGGCTTGTTCGGACCCGGAGACCCGGTCGCTCTCGCGGAAGCACGAATCCATGCGGTGAAAACTGGGCCACTTATCCATACCGAAGACCTGACACCAACACCGGGGCGGGTCGTTCGCATCAATCGCTTTCGACTCGACAATGGTGGGATTTGCGCGACGTTTCGTGACGAGACGGAGGCGCGTCGCGTCGAGGCGCAACTGCGACAGGCCCAGAAGATGGAGGCCGTTGGCAAGCTGACCGGGGGCGTCGCCCACGACCTCAACAACATTCTTGCGGTCATCATCGGCAACATCGAGATCCTGGCGGACTCCGCCCTCGCCGGTCCCGAGCGAGAATCCCTCGACGATGTCCTGGCTGCGGCGAACCGGGGCGCCGAACTCACGCATCGCCTGCTGGCGTTTGCGCGCCAGCAACCGTTGACTCCTCAGCCCACCGATGTGGCTCCGCTGCTCGAGACGTTGTGCTCGATGCTTCGTCGCCTGCTTGGAGAGACGATCGCCCTCGAGGTTGTTGCGGCTCCCGGCTTGTGGCCTTGCGATGTCGATCGCAGCCAGTTCGAGAACACGATCGTCAACCTCGTGGTCAACGCTCGGGATGCGTTGGCTCCGGCCGGTGGAAGTGTCACGATCCAAGCTGCGAACCTGGACCTCGATGACAGGGGCGCGCTCGAGATCGAGGGAGCGGCCGCGGGGCACTACGTCACCGTTACCGTCACGGACAACGGATCCGGAATGTCGGACGACGTTCGCTCTTGTGCGTTCGATCCGTTCTTCACCACGAAACCGGCCGGACAGGGAACTGGGCTCGGGTTGTCGATGGTCCACGGGTTCGTGAAGCAGTCGGGCGGACACGTACGCATCGACTCCGAGCCCGGCGAGGGGACCTCGGTTCGGCTGCTCCTTCCTCGTAGTGCAGGCGCCAACCCGAAGGTCGCGGGCGTGCCCGACCGGGACGAGCGGTCAGAATCTCGGGCGGGGGAGACGGTGTTTGTCGTCGAGGACGACGCTCGCGTCCGAGCCGTGGTCACTCGCCAGCTCCAGATGCTCGGGTACTCCGCCTTGGGGGCCGCGACAGCGGAGGAGGCGCTTCGTGCTCTCGATGCAGGGGTCGATGTCGACCTCCTGCTGACCGACGTGGTGCTTCCGGGCGGAATGACCGGGCCAGAGTTGGCCTCCCAGGTCGCGACCTCGCGACCGAACCTCCCGGTGGTCTTCATGAGCGGCTACACGGAGAACGTGATTCCCCAGACCCAACTCGACGCGGACGTGACGTTGCTGAACAAGCCGTTTCGATTGGCCGACTTGGGCCGTGTGCTTCGGCGGAAGTTGTCCAAGGCCTAGCGAGAGGGCGAAACACGGGCTGATGGCCGGAATTGGGCTCAGGTGGTGCGACGGTTGATACAGTCGCGGCGTCAAGTCACCGGCATGCGTCTCTCCACTGTTCTGCTCTGTTCTTCCGTTCTCCTCAGTGGCTGTTTCAAAGGTCGTGGCAGCAAGGGGACCGTCCCTGTGCAGCCCGACCTTCCGCCGCTGCCGGAGTTCGTCGAAATCTGTGTCTCCAAAGCGGTGGTCCTGCCGGCGAAGGTCAACGGCAAGTCATGGGATGGCATCGGCCGGGTCAATCGCAAGGCCCGCAAGCTGTTGCCCGACCTGGTCGCGGCGTCTCAGGGCGGGGGCTATGCAGCGGCGCTGTCCGCCGCCGGCTCGGTGGGCACAACGATCTTCAACAAGGTGAAGGGTCCGCCGGATCTGCGGGTTCAGATGCAGCTCGGTCGCGAGTACATCCTTCGCACCGACTACGTGAAGGACACCGCCATCGCCCCGTTCGGCTCCAGCGAGGCGAACTGCGCCGTGATCGCGCGCAAGGAGTATGGCGAACGGGTGCAGTTCGTGGTCGAAGATGTCGACGTGGGCAAGACCGAGATCGTCGGCACCACCTCGTTCGTGGGCATCCCCGTCGACGCGATTCGCTCAGGGTCCTGGCAGGTTCTTGGGTTCGATGCGGTGGTGGAGATCGAGTTGACCATGCAGCCGATGGAGAAGGCTTCCGACCGCGCACCGCTTGCGGAAGAGGCCGCTCCCCCCTCGGTCGAGGACGAGGACGGAGCTGCGGCGAATCCAGCCGAGAGCAGCCCCGAGCCCGCGCCGGAGGCCGTGAATACCGACGCGAACGGGTGGACGGTCGAGGAGTAGCGACGCTTCAGTCCCGGCGTCGTACGAGGCACAGGAGCAACCCAAACAGCCACGCCGCGGCGGGGGCTCGCTGGGACCGGCACGAGCAGCCGTCGGTGCCTCCATCCATTGTCGCGGTCGCCACCCCGGTGGACGCAGCTGTGTCGCTGGTTGCGGAGCTGGTCGGGCCTGGGCCGGTGCTCGTCTCGGCGTTCGTTCCGCCGGTCGTGGGGAGGCCAGAACCTCCGCCGTCACCCGACGACCCGGTGCCGGTCCCAGGGGAGGGGTCGCCCTGCGCCGCTGAAGGGCATCCCTTCGGCACCAAGGCGGCCGCGCGCTCGTGCAGGTACGCCTCGATCGCGGTGTAGCCGGTGTCCAACACCGTGCTCGCATCCGTCGCGTCCGCGGGATCCAGGCCGGCCGCGCGCTCCCACGGATCTGGCATACCGTCGTCGTCCTGGTCCGGGGGCGGCTCAGTGGGGATGAGGCCCTCCATCAGGTCGTCTGGAACCCTCGCGCCCCAGCTACCGGTGCGCGCCCGAGCCTCGCTCACGGAGCGCATGGACACCACATCTCGTGGCCAGGCGCCCGCGCACGACAAGACCGTCTCCAACGAGTCCGAAGCGCTGCGCTCGGCCACCGGCACGCGGTCTGGGACGAGTGTCTCCCAGTCGGGTTCTTCGGGCGCCCGGTACGACTCGGGCAAGCCCAGGTACTCGAAGCTCGGGTGCGGCCACGGCATCGTCCATGGGTTGTCGACGATGCCTGTGAACACGCCCGGGTCGTCGATGTAGTTGTCGGCGAGAAAGTACGCGAGCCCGGGATCGTTGCCACCCGCTTCGTCGTCGAAGAAGAACGGGAACAGGTCGTCGTCCCCTCCGGCGAGGTAGTTGTTCCCGACGATCGCGAATGCACCGGCGGCCGGGTTGTGGTGGACGAACCCGTGGCGGACGTTGTAGGCCACGTTTCCGCGCACCTCACTCGGGCCGGTGGCCAGGGCGGGGCTTCGGTTCTGCTGGTGGGCGAACAGATTGTGAAGGATCGACGCTCGCGCGCCGTCTGGCCCCTGAATCAGACCGTAGTTGTGCGCGCCTTCGGGATGGCCCGACGTGGCCGAACTCTCGATACTCGACCACTGCACGGTGACGTCTTGGGCTTCGTACAGGTCGATGGTTTCGTCGATCGCGAACGATGCGGAGACGTGGTCCAGGAGCACGCCCGAGCACCTCGACAAGGCGATGGCGTCGAACTGCTCACCGGGACCCATCGGTGTGGTGGGTCGGACGCGAACGTGGCGGATGATGATGTTGTCGATGCCGAACTCGTACTCGGCCAGGAGCCGTCCATCGATCGTGATGCCGGCTCCGGGAGCGGACTCTCCCGCGATGGTGACGTTGCCATAGGGGATGATGACCTCGGCGGCCTCGATGACGCCGCTCACGTCGAAGACGATCACGCGTGGTGCGTCGACGTCGAGGGCCGCCTGAAGGCTTCCGGGTCCGGACGCTTCGAGGGTGGTCACCTTGATGACTTCGCCTCCGCGCCCGCCCGTGATTGCGCCCGCGATGCCCTCCGCACTTGGGAACGCAGGTAGCGCGCTTGCGTCGGGACTTGCGAACAACGAGAGGGACGCGGCGATGATGAAGACGGTTGTTCGATTCATGGTGCGCGCTCCTCCAGCCATCGTTGCATCTTACGGCGCCAGCGCTGGTGTGTGCGGCGCTGGTCCGGCGCCTCGGTCAACGCCGCACTCAGCAGGGCGACTGCAGCCGGTCTGTCGCCGTGCTCGTCGAGGGCCTGAGCTTCGGCGAGCGAGGCACGGGCAACGATCCCGGGCTCGCACCCCGCCGATTCACACTGCTCGAGCACGCGCTCGGCGTCCTCGCGTGCCGCCCACAGTTGACCGGTCGCGACGTAGGCTTCGGCGCGGCCTGCCATCGCCTCGTTGTCCAGGCCCCCGGAACGCGACTGGGCACGCATGTGAATGATGGCCTCGGTGAAGCCGTCGATGGCCGCCCGATGGGCTCCGGCGGCCATGAATCCCTCGGCCTCGTTCCCCAGGGCCCAACCGGTCTGCGCGTCATCGGGTCCCAGCGACTGCACCGCGATCGCTCTGGCGTGGCCGTACGCCGTCAACGCGCCATCGGAGTCACCGATCCGCGCCCGGACCCGGCCGAGATTGTTGAGGGGCCGAATCAGCCGTGGATGCTCGAGACCAAAGTCCGCCTCCCAGCGAAGCAGGACGTCGGTCAGCAGCCGCTGTGCCTCGCCGTCGTCGGTTCGCTCCTCGGCGAGCTCGGCCAGGAGCAGCTGGGTTCGAGCGATGCCTGGATGACGGAGGTCCCCGGACTCGAGGTAGCCCTCGCGCGCCGCCTCGAGCACGGCGCGGGCACGCTCATGCTGGCCGCGGCGGATCCACAGGCGGCCGAGCGTGACGCGGGTCGAGGCCGTGGAGGGGTGTTGTGGACCGAAGGCTTCGACCTTGAGCCGCTCCGCCTTCTGAAGTGCGCTCGTGGCCTCGGCGAACTGGCCGCGTTCGAGATGAAGCGCCCCGATGCTGTCGTACAGCGCCCCGGCTTCAGGCAAGGCCTGTGCGCCGAGCCTCGCCACCACCGCCTCGGTGCGTGACGCCCAGGCTAGCGCCTCGGAGCGGCGCCCCTGGTCCACCCCGGTGACGTATACGAGGTAGGCACCGATCTCGGCGCGCAGCTTGTCGTCGCCGGCAGCTTCGGCTTCGATGAAGGCGCGCTCGAGTTTGAGCGTTACGCCTTGGGGACCCTCCGCCTCAGGGCTGCCGGACCGCGCTCGGAGTAGGAGTGCGAGCGCCAAGGCCGAACGGTCTTCGAGGCGCTCGGCGGTCGCGATCGCGGCATCGATCCGCACAACGTCGGGGTGTGGGGTGTCCATGAGGACCGCGGCCCGGATCCGAGCGAGTTCGATGCGCAACGCTGTTGCGTGCTGGGTGTCCTCGGCGTTTCGCGGGACGGAGAGGCGGCGCTGAAGCGACGAGACGTCGAGGCAGGTCGCGAGGCTTGGCAGTGCATACAGCCCCTGCATCGCTCGCACCTCGCCCGAAGGCCCCGAGTCGACCACGGTCTCGAGTGCGGCGTCGAACTGGGCCCGCGCTTCGAGAAGGCACCCCTGGGCGGCGCGTTGCAGCTCGGGAGTGGGAAGGACGGACGCGTCGCAGGTTTGGGTATGCGCGTCACTCCACTGAGCGGAGAAGCGATCGAATCCACCAATGAGCAGCTGCCGAACGTGGTCGCGTCCGAGGTCCGGCGCGGCGGCGGCGACCTCCCGGGCTCGCGCTGGACTCCACACCTCCTCGATGAGTGGTTGCGAGGCGGGGCACTGCGTTGCAGCCGGGGCGGATGCCCACCAGGTCCCCGCCGAGACGAAGCCCGCGGCCGCGAGTGCGGCCAGGATCTTGAGGCGGGTGGAGGAGCGCGGTGCGGGTTGGAGCGCGTCCAGCAGCGCGCCGATGTCCCCGAAGCGCTCGGCTGGGTCGCGCTGCATTCCGCGGCACAGGGCAGCTTGCACCCGCGCCGATGGGCGGTCAGGGGGCCGCCCCAACCGGATCCCCTCCTGGTTTGCATTCTCGAGCGCTTCGCTGAGCGACAAGCACAGCGAGTATTGGTCTGCGGCGGGACCGACGGGCTCGCCAGCGCGCTGCTCGGGAGCCATGTAGCGGGGTGTGCCCGCAAACGAGAGCGTCGACAGGCCGCCGCGGCTCTCGCCGGGTTCGTCGGTCGAGACGGGGCTGGCGGAGACCAGTCCGAAGTCGCCCACCCGCGGCCGGCCGTCGGTGCCGATGAGAACGTTCTCGGGCTTGAAGTCGCGGTGGACGAAACCCTGCGCGTGCGCGGCCTGCAGTCCTCGACCGGCCTCGACGAACATCTCGACGAGCTGAGCGGGGTTCCGCAGCGCATCCGCGCACCAGCCACCCAGCGTGCCGCCATCGACGAACTCCATCGCGATGTAGACCTGCTCGTCGAACATCCCCACGTGGTGCACCTTCACCACGTTGGGGTGGTCGAGCGCTGCCATCGCACGGGCTTCTTGCAGCAGCCGCTCGGTCTGTGATTCGCTCGCGCGCCTCCGACAAAGCTTGATGGCCACCGCTCGCCGCAGCAGCTCGTGGCGGGCCAGGTACACCACGCCCATGCCGCCCTGCGCGATCCGGCGCTCGATCACGAAGGCGTCATCGATGCGCGTCCCGACTGCGAGGCGTGCCGGAGCGACGCGTTCCCGCAACGCATCCGGATCGACCGGAGGGGCCCGCAGCAGGGCGCGGAGCTCGGCTTCGACGTCGTCGTCTGCGTCCGTGTCGTGCGTTTCGGGCATCGTGCTCGTTGCTCCGGTTTGCGGTGCGGACCTCTACCCTCGCGCGGCGCGTGTGGCAGCCCAGTATACTGCGCGCGAGGATGTCGGACTCCAAGGCCATCGAAGCGCGTGTCGAGTCGCTGTGTCTTGCAGAGCGATACGACGAGGCCACGGCGGTGCTCCTTCGTGGGTTTGGGGCAGAGATCCTGGGCGTGCTGGTGGCGATGGGTCGTGACGACGCGCAGGCGGCCGACGCGTACAGTCTGTTCTGCGAGCGGCTGTGGCGGGGCATGCCGAAGTTTCGCTTCGAATCCTCATGTCGAACCTGGGCGTACACCATCGCCAAGCGGTCGCTGTTCGACCTCCTGCGCCGGCAACGGGTCGCGCCCGACCGTCCGTGGTCCGACTCCGCGCTGCCCGATGTCGTGCAGGCGGCCGCCTCATCGACGGCGCCTCACGTGCGCACGACGTACAAACGAGAACTCCACGCCGTTCGGGAGACACTGTCCCCCGAGGATCAGTTGCTCCTGGTGCTGCGTATCGACAAGGACTTGCCCTGGAACGATGTTGCGCGGGTTCTCGCCGAGCAAGACACCCCCTCAACCGAGGACATCCAGCGGGCATGTATCGCTCTTCGCAAGCGGTTCTCTCGCGCCAAGAAGCGCCTGGCCGACGCGTTGCGGGCCCAACGGGCCCTCGAGCGCTCGAAGGCTTGACCTCTGCGGGCATCTGACGACACGTCATCGTGAGTCAGACGTGTCTTCACCACAAGTGTGACCGTGCGGTAGCGTGCGAGCGATGTCGAGCGACGAAGAAGGCATGAGCCAATCCTTCTCATTCTCCGTGGGGCCCGGGCAGGTTCGGCAGGTCCACGACGACAGCGTGGAGGCCTTGGACAACGCCTTGGCGGCCGTGGGGAACGGAGGCGTCAATCACTTCATCGATCCGCAGCGGATTCAGACCTTCGAGGCGGGAGGGCCTCCGGTGTGGAGCGTGGCGACGGTTCCCACCGCAGAGGGAACCCTGTACCTGACGTATGGGTTCAGTGAGGCGATCGACCCGGGACGCATTGGCGTGAAGTTCGAGATGTCGATCGTGGTCCCCGGCGAGGCCACGATGTGGCCCGCGCTGCTGCTTCGGGCGCTGTGCCGCTACATGTTGGGCAGCAAGCGGCCCCTCGAAGCCGGGCAGGCGATGCCATTCCCCGCCGCGATCACCCGGTTCTTTGCTCCGCCAGCGGAACAGGCCAACTACCCACAGACGGACATGGCCGCGGCGTTCTTCGTCTCGGATCCGCTGCTGCCCTCGATCGACACCGGCCGAGGCATCGTGGAGGTGCGACGCGCCGTGGGCCTGTACGAGGACGAGCGCGCCCTGTTCGACCTGTGGACCCCGCAGGGATTCCTCGACTGCTTTACCCAGCGGGATGCCGCGCTCACCACCGGCATCCAACGCCCGTCGATGGCGGCCGATGCCTCGTTCGTGTCCGCGATCGAGGCCGGATCTGAGCGGGACGGAAGCCAGGTTTCGGCGGTGGCCGTGCCCGGCGTGCAGTGGGGGCAAGACGAGAACAACGCCGTGCTCGTCGAGTTTCCCGGTGGCGAATACGCCCGCCGCATCCTGCAGATGGTGCGAGCCCGGCTCCCCTTTGGAAAACACCTGCTCGTCCACGATATCGACCCTGAGAAGAGCGATGCCGTCGCGTTCGAGCCGGGGAACGAGAAGATCGCGTTTCGAAACGAGGGCGACACGCTGGTCATCTCGATTCGCCCCGACCATGACCTGTTCGAGACACTTGTCCAGGCGGCCGACGGTCCCCGGGTGGAGTGGAAATTCGGCTAGCTGCGCGTCCGCTCACCACCCGCCCGAGCGCGCAGAGGGCTCGCTGACAGGATGATGTTCTGTGCAGGTGCCACCCTGTCCTGTAGGGGCATGTCTTGGCGAGATCTCTTCGTAGGAGATCTGCTCGATCAGATCTCCAAGTGCACGATCCCGGGATCTGATCGTCGATCTTCTTTTGAGGCCGCTTCGGACGATCACTGAAAACACTACGGAATCGCCGAAGCACCTGAACGCAACGCATCTAGCGTCGGCGATTCGTCGTCGATAGATCCAAGGGCATGCATCTGACGACGCTGGTCGAACTCCTCGAGCGTGACGTGGGCAGCAGCGCCTCCACCCGAGCCAAGCTCGCCGAACTCCTGGCGGAGCGGGGCGACTCTCGGGGCGCGAGCGTGCAGTCCCGAATCGCCCATCGGATGGCGCAGCACGGACCGGGTCGCAAGAGCGACGCATAGGGCCGCCGAGCGCACCCACATCAGGGGCGGCCGTGCACATCGGCCTACGGCCCCGGCGGCCAAAGATCGCGGTGCGGTATGGTTGCGGAGTGGGAATGCGACTGTGGCTGGCTGTAGCGGCGCTCGCTTCGGCTGGGGCCGGGCTGGCGGCGTGCCAGTCCTCCACGTTCGCTTGCCAGTCCGACGGCGCGTGCCCTTCGGGTCGCTGTGAGCCGCAGGGCTGGTGCAGCTTTCCCGATGCATCGTGTTCGTCCGGGTTCCGCTTTGGTGAACACGCAGCCCAGGGGCTCGCGGGGACATGCGTCGATGCCGTGGCGGAGGAGACCGAGGGGAGCACGACAGGGGGGACCACGCCGACGCTTACCAGCACGGCAGGCACGACCACCGTCTCGACTCTCACGGACCCAGGAGGTTCAGAGACCACCAGTTCGACCTCCGCCGCGGAGACATCGGAGGGGTCGACCTCCGAGTCCTCCAGCAGCGGTTCGACGGGACCCGCCTCGCCGATTGTCGTGACGGTTCCCATCGCACAGGACGCGGACGACGGCTCGATCTATGCGACGCCCGAAGGTGGCGTCATTTGGGCGCAGTCGGGTGAGGATGGCGTCGGAAACGGCTTCTTCGGGGAGTACCCGGACGACGAGTATTACGTCGGATACTTCCGGTTCGAGTTGCCCCCCGAAGCGGACTCCGGTCGGCTGATCGAGGCGCGTCTGCGGCTGCAGGCCACACCCCAAGTCACCTATATGTGGGGCAACACGCATGCGGTCGGGATCTGGCTCGAGTCCAGCGCCGATGCCCCGGCTGTGATGGGGAGCGACTCGTTTCCGTGGCAGCTTGGCGGTCCCCCCTCGGTCGGGGTCACACTCTTGGAGCAGACGGTGCGATGGCCCGAGTTCGGTCCTCTGGCGTGGGCGGCCGGGACGAACATCTCCCCGGACATCTCACCGCTGGTCGAGCTCCTCGTCGATGAAGTCGGCTCGCTCTCTGCCGGAGACCACGTTCAGTTCTGGCTCGCGGTTGCTTCGCCGACCGGCACCGGCGGCGAGGTGACCTACGTCGACTATTCGAACCGGATACCCGCGCCGACTGAGCTCGAGCTGACCTTCGAGCGCCGATAGTCTCGCGCGCTGCCCGTCCCTCGGAACGGTTGGGGAGAACGTCGCGACGATGGATCCATGGAACTTGAAGGCCGGCCCCGTCCGCGCCGTAGAACCTGACCCGGCTCGACGCAGGGAGGACGCTGGATACCGGCGCCTCGCCGCCGCAGTGACGACCGCGAGGACCCGGTCACTCGCTCATGCCGCGGCACCCAGAGGTGACGTCGTGCTTTCGGCGGTCACGATCATCCCGAGCCTGAGCGCAGGTTTCACCATCCGCGTAGCAGGCACGGTCGGGGGGGCCTCCGTACGGGCCTTGGATGGCGAGGCCGATGTCGAAACACTGGGCGGAGTGTGTTCGTTCGCATCCGCCTTCGCAGTACTCCGGGAGCCGGTAGCACTTCTGCAGCCCCTTGCGGTCCTTCGCCGCGCCGGCCTCGGTTTGGCACCACCACTTTGGCTCGTTGTCGTCGCACCCGGTCACCGCAAGAAGGGCTCCGAGAACGAGGAGGAGTCTGCAGGCGCGCGGCCGGTTGGATGTGCTCTGCGCCCGGGGCATGTACCCGAGGATAGTCCGGCGGCCCGCGGATTATTCCGGGAACACGTCACACATCGCGGCTAGACGCACTGCGAAGGTGTCGCGCCGGTCTCGTCGACCACCGGTGGCTGGCAGGTTCCTCCGCCGCAATCGGCATCGCTCGCGCAGGGGCCACAAACTCCGACCTCGGCGATTCCAAGTCCGCCGACGTCGACCACCGCGCAGATCCCCGACGCGCAGGGCGAGGCGTCACCGCTCGCGGGACAGAACGTTCCGTCGGCGCCTGTTCCCTGGGCAATGCAGTGGAGGAACCCGCCCGGTTGGAGGCCGTCGATGATGACGTTGGGGGTACAGACTTCGCCCGCCGCACAGTCGGTGCTTGCGCCGCATTCGCTGCAGAAGGTGTCGGGCAGGACGCCCCCGGTATCGACGAGCTGCTCGCAGCTCAAGCCGGCCGCACATCCCATCGCGGCCGGGTTGCACATCACACCGAGTTCGCCGCCCGTGCAGGCTGCCGATTCCGTTGCAGGGTTGAGCGAGCACGTTCCGACACCGGCGACTTGGCACTCGGCATCGGAGAGGCACTCCGAGCATGCGCTTCCGAGGATCGGGTGTGAAAAGCAGATGCCGGAGCTGCACTCACAGCCGTCCGTACACGTGTCGCCCAGGACGTCGACGCCAGTGGGCGCGCCCATGCACGCGCTGGTGGTGGCTCCGTTGGTGTCCCCTCCAGTCCCGACCCCAGTCGTACTCGTGGAAGCATCGGCGGTCGTCGTTGCTGGGCCACCGGATCCGGTTCCGGCGCCGCTGGACCCGGCTGTGTCGGTGGTCTCGCCACTCGGGTCGTCGGTGGAATTCGTTGTCGGCGAGGTCCCCAACGACCCGGAGTTGTCACCGAACGCGTTGCCTTCGTCGGTGCCCGAGGTGCACGCGACCGGCAGCCACAGCACCCAGAACCAGCCCCTCAACCCCATGCGCACCACGATAGCAGGATGCGGTCGTTGCTATCATCTGGTGAGTGCGCTTCTTCGGGGTCGCTGCTGCCACGCTCGTGTTGTTGGCCTGCGGGTGCGTTCGTGTCTCCGAGCGCCCCACCACGCTCGTGGTGGGCACCGCGCAGGCGTCTGCGTTGCCCGACGGGTTCGAGGTCGTCTGCTGGAACATCCACAAGAACGCAGATGCTGCGGCCGCACTTGATGGACTCGCGCCGGATGCGGACCTGGTCTTGCTGCAGGAGTCGACGCCCGAAGCACCGGCCGGCCACGCCACCATGGTCGTGGCGTTCCGGCGTTCCCGCGATGACCGCCCTGCCGGGGTGATGACGGTCAGCCGCGCCGTGCCGAAATCCAGCACGGCTCTGCTTTCGGACACCCATGAGCCCGTCTTTCGCACGCCCAAGTCGGCGCTGGTGAGCATGATTCCGCTGGCGGGTGGGGGGGCGTTGCTCGTCGCCAACGTACACGGCGTTAACTTCCGCAACGCCGACGCACTTGCTGGACAACTCCAAGAACTCGATCCGCTTCTGCGCGAGCACGCCGGACCCCTCCTCGTCGCCGGCGACTTCAACACGTGGAGTCGGGCCCGGCGCGATGTGTTGTCGCGGTTCGCACTACGCCATGGGCTCACCAGCGTCTTCCGTGGCGCGGACGCCCCACGGCTCGACGCGATTCTCTACCGTGGTCTACGCCCGGAGAACTCGGTGGTGATCCCGAGCCGGGACTCGGACCACGATGCGCTGCGGGTCCGGTTCGTCGTCACCGCGAGGCCGTGACCGGTGCCTGGGTCAACTGCGAAGACTGGTCCTCCGCGACGCCGGGCACTGGGTCTAGAGGACAACGTCCCACCGGTCTCGGGGCCCGATGGCGGTGTCGCGAAGCACGCGGGGCTCCCGGTACCGCTTTGGCTCCACTCCTCCCATCGAGCGCAGATCCTGCACGAGCCGCCGCGGCGAGGTCATGCCCTGTGCCCTCGCCGGCCGAAAGGCGCCTGGTAGACTTGGGGCATGGGAAAACTCTTAGCTTGTCCGTCGTGCAGTGCTCATGTCCGGGCCTCCGAGTCGTCGTGCCCGCACTGTGACGTTCGCCTTCGCAACGAGCGTGGCGTGGTCATACGGACCGCGGGCGCCGTGCTCATGGGGCTGAGCCTGACCGCCTGCCCTGCCGATGGAGATGGGGATGACACCGGCGCGGGCACGACCACTGCCACGACGGGGTCGGGCAGTACCTCTGCATCGGGCAGCACGTCGGGCAGCACCTCCGACAGCACCACCGGAGAGCCCGACCCGAGTTCGTCGTCGTTCGGCGGTGCGGAGTATGGCGTGGCCGAAACCGGCGACTTCACGACCAGCAGCGGCAGCAGCTCGGGAACCGGGGGCGATACCGACACCGATACCGATGCCGGTAGCAGCAGCACGAGCATGGGCGGCGCCGACTATGGCGTCCCCGAAACAACCGGCCGATAGCCGAGCGGGCCCAGAAGCGAGGAGACGCGGCGGCCTTCGTGACGCCCGCGCTCCTCGCAGACTGACGTGGCCTGGGTCAAAGACGATCCCGCCGCGCGTACCGTGACAGACTCGCGTTACTCTCGACCCCGATGGGTGTTCGCAGGGTTGTCATCGGTGTGTGTGTGAGCGGTGCAGCCGTGTGCCTCGGCGGTGCGCTCTTGGTTTCGAGTTCCCTGGTTCCGAGCTCGGCAGAGGCTGCTGGTCCTCGCAAGCGGAACATCAACCGGATGCCCGACAAAGTCGACTGCGGCTACAAGGCACAGGTCGGTGACGTCTGGGTCGAGTCGATCGAGGCGAAGCCCACGCGTCGCGGGCGGAAGGTGAAGTACGAGTTCGAGGTCTGCTGGCGCCCCTACATCTACCGACGCAACATCGGCGGCGACTGTTCGAACAAGACGATTGCTCCGATGGAGACGGAGATCGATCTGACCTTGGGTATCCACACCGGCTCAACCTCCGCACCGACCTGTTCCGACGAGCCCCAGATTCCGATCACCCAGTTCAAGATGAAGACGAAGGCGGCCAACTCACCGGTGTGCCGGTCGTTCACAACCCGCGGGTTCCCGAAGCCAGCCTCGAAGAGCCCGCCGTGGCTCACCGCTCGGCCGAGGAAACAAACGTGCGGCGAGCAGGATGTGCAGAACGACCCGTGGGACAACGACACGCTACAGCAGCGACCAGACCTCACGATCACGCCCACGACCTTGGAAGTCGTCGATCTCGTATCGGGCGGGCACACGGTCACACAGCACTTCGACGTCTGTAACCGGGGGTCGACAGTTTCGGGCGTGCAGCTTGGGTTCTCGACGGGTCATGAGAAGGCAACCACGAAGCAACCAAAGGCGTACGGGGAGGTCGGGTTGGTCAGCAATCCGATCGCGAACAACGCGTGTGTTGACTACGAGCACGAGTTCTTTACCCCGACGGGGACCTTCGCCGGTTTTGCGATGGTCGATGCGGTTGGCGCGGTCAAGGAGACCAAGGAGGGCAACAACGCCACCCGCTTCCTGTATGGAGGGGTCTCGGTGTCGGCGAGTACGCCCGGTGCGCCCGACCGCGGGGGCTCTCGAGGCCGCGAGGGAGGTGGCGGTAGTGGGTCGAGCCGCGACATTCCCGAGGCTCCAAGCGAAGGCGTCGGCGGGCGCTGAAGCTCCACGACCGGCTTGAGGCCGGTGTCCGTCTCGCACGACGGGAACTTTCGGACGGCCTTGCTGTCCTGTGTGTCCGTGAAGCGTGCCGTTGTCGCCGTCGTGGTGCTTGCTCTGGTTCCGGTCACCGCAAGCGCCGATCGGCTCGCGGCCACCCGGGACCAGGAGCTCGCTGAAGTCTCGCACGCGGTGACCGTGCGCATCGACGACGGGGTGGCGCGCTATCGGGTTCGGCGCACGTTCGCCAACGCGGGCAAGCAGGCCGAGCAAGCCGAACTCCGCCTCGACCTGGCCCACGGAGCGGCGGTCACCGGACTGCGGATTCGTGCCCGTGATCGGTGGTTTGACGGGGTCCTCATGGAACGGGACGAAGCCCGTGCGAAGTATGAGGAACTCACTGGGTTCGGCGTGACCGACCCGAAAGACCCCGCGTTGCTGGAGTGGGTGTGGGCGAACCAAGCCTCGCTGCGGGTGTTCCCGGTCCTGCCCGGCAGCGTCAACACCGTCGAGTACACGCTCACCGCTCCGCTCGAGTATGCGAACGGACGCTACGTGCTCAGCTACCCTCGCTTCGAGGACCAGTCACCCTCACGCACCCTACCGTTGGCCACACCGGTGCTCACGATCGAGCCGGGCTACGGAGATGCGATGATGGAGATGTTCGTTGGCAACCAGCGCGTCGCACCTGGCAGCCCCATCGTGCTTGATGCCGTCCCGGGCCCCGTCTGGATTGGAGACGGCGCTGCACAGGAAGGGGTCGGGTATGCATTCAGCAGCCTCGAGGTCGAGCGCGCCGAGAATGTCGGGTCAGCGGCGGTCGAGCTGGAGGTGGACCACACTTACAAAGGCGACCTCGTGGTGGAGCTCGTCGCCCCGGATGGAGCGCGCTTCGAGGTCACGCGAGGGGCGGGGTCCGAGAACGACCTGCGGGGGACGTTCGATGTCACGTTCGGCCAACAGCGGCCCGCGGCCGGCACCTGGTCTTTGGTCGTGTCCGATCATGCCGGGCTAGACGTCGGCACGCTCGACGCCTGGTCCCTAGAACTGACGCCGGCTACGAAGGGCTCGCGTCCGATCTCTGTGGCCGCAACGGGATTGCCGGTCTTCATCCCCGACGCCCCCGACGGGGATGGTGACGGCGGCCAGGCACGCATCGAAATCCAACCCCCCAAGTTCCGGACGCTCGCTGCCCGGCTTGGGCGGGTCGTGGCATCGAAGGCGGAAGGCTTCGCCCGGGTGGAGGTCGATGCAGCTCCCAAGCTGAGCCAGGTGCCCCGCAAAGCCTCCGTCGTCTTCGTCATCGACGTCTCGTATTCCGTACCGACGGAGACGATCGATGAGCAGATTCAGGTCGCGATCAGCTATTTGGAGCACACGCCCGATGCCAGCGCGGAGGTGGTCCTCTTCGACCGAAAAGCACGCCGATTGTTTGGGGAGTTCGTGCCTGCGGGCGATTTCCACGATGCGGTGGCCAAGGCGCGCATCGTCTCTGCGTTGGATCGCGGCAACGGCAGCGCCTTGGACCAGGGACTCGCTCGGGCAGCCAAGAGTCTCAAGGGGCGTTCAGGTCCGACGCGGATCGTCGCCATGACCGATGCCGAGCTTCGGAGTCGTTTCACCAATGCGATGGCGGATACCGCGTTGGCCGCTGCGCCGGGGCGAACGATCACTCACCTCGCGGTCCCGTTCAACCATGGGGAGGCCGAACTCGAGCGAGACGACGACCACGACCTCTCCCCGATCGCGTCGGCGCACGGCGGCGTGTTCTACACCGTGTCCGCTCCGGTGGACGAGAAGGCGGGAAACCTACGGCGCATGGTGCTCCCGCTGGTACGACCGATTACGATCGACCACTTTGAGGTGCGGGGCATCGACCTCTCGGGGGCGCGCGACGTCCCGGACGTGCTCGGAGAAGGGTCGGGGTACCGCGCGATGCTGGCCATGGCGTCGCCCCCATCGCGGGTGGTCGTGACCGGGAAGATCTGGGCCCGGGATTTTCGGCGGGTGGTCCGGACGAACCCCCAGTTTGATGCCGCGACCGCGGCATTTGTGTTCTCTGAAGACGAACACCACAACTTGTCCGAGGAGGAGATGCTCAAGGTCGCGTACAAGGGCCGCGCCGTGTCCCCTGTGACCTCCTATCTGGCTGTCGAGCCGGGCGTGAGGCCCTCCACCTCCGGGTTCGAGGAGAGCACGTTCGGTCTGGGCAATGTGGGGTTGATCGGGCGTGGCGGCGGCGGTGGCAGCGGTTCGATCGGGAGTTCCCCTCCCGACCTCAAGGACCTCCTCGACCCGGCCGTACGTCGCTGCGAGCACCGGCTGTCCCCGGCGGGTGGGTGGCGGATTGAGTTGAGCGTCGAGACCACCGAGCGTGAGATCGTGGACGTCATGCTCGACAGCGCCACCGACCCGAAGCTTGCCAAGTGCGTCGTCGAGGAGGTTTGGTCGACGCGTCTACCTGCCGACAACTGGCCGGAGCGCGAAACCCACGTCCTGAACTTCGACTAGGCCGGCCCCACTTCAGGACCCGCTCGGAACCCAGACTTCGCTGATGTCCGTGGGGCCGAAACCCTCGTCCGTCGCGCCACCGGGTACGTAGATGCGGCCGTCGATCGTTGCCGCGCCCATACCGTGGCGTGGGGTCAGCATGGCTTCGAGTGTGAACCATGTGTCGGCGGCTGGGTCGTAGGCCTCGAAGACGTCGAAGACACCGGACTCCACCTCGGCGTTGCCCTCGCCACCGGCCACGAAGATCCAGCCACCCAGGACTGCGCCGGCCATGCCTCCCCGCGACGTGGGCATCGGCGCGACGGTGAGCCACGCATCGGCGTCCGGGTCGTAGCGGAGGACCTCGGTGCTGTGGGCTCCGATGCTGCCCCCACGCCCGCCGACCGCAAACACCTCGCCGCCGGCTGCGGCTCCGTACATGTGGTCACGGGCGCTCGGGAGGTCGGCGATCGGGACCCAGCCCAGGTCGCCCGAGAGGTCGAAGTACTGGGCTTGTGCCACCGCCTGACTCGCCTGGAGTCCGCCGAACACGTACAGCCGGTCGTCGGCGACCGCAACACCCGATGCTCCGACTTCTCGCCCCGTTGGAAGCGGGATGCCATCCGACCAGGTCTCGGTGTCGAGGTCGAACACGAACGTGCGTCCATCCGGGGTGAACTGCAGGGTTTGCAGAAACCCGGTGACGTAGATCTGCTCACCCATGGCCGCGGCGTTGATGTGGTGCATCGGTACGGGAAGCGGCGTCCCGGTGGACCAGGTGTCCGCGCCGGGGTCGTAGACCTCCACCAAGTCCACGACCTGGGCGCCGACAAAGCCGCCCAGTACGAACAGTCTGCCACCGGCGGCCACGACCGCCGTCTCTTGTCGCGGCATCGGCATGCTTGCGAAGGACCGCCATTCCCCTCGGGTGGTCGGGTCGAGGTTGTCTCCGGTGGAGCTGCTCTCCGATCCCGCGGTGGCGCTGGAGGAGCTTGCCGGACTGGTGCTCGTTGAGCCCCTCGACGTGCCCGCGGCCTCGGTGCTCGCGGTGGCCGTGAGCGGCGAAGTCTGGCTCCCACTGCTGCTCGGGCCGGACGTGGCCCCGCCCGTGCCGTCGGCGGCTGCCGGATCGGATTCGTCCCCGCAGCCCACCATCGAGAACAGTCCCAGCAGGCCGATGGTCAGCACGGTCGGTCGAGCGCTCATCGGGTGAGTGTGCCAGCCTGGGCTCGGGCGAGCCGGGCGCGTCGGATTCTTGCCGCGGCGATGGCCTGCGACGGGGAACGGCTCGCCGCCCCCGGGGCCGGCCGCGCGCAGACTTGGATTCGCGTTTATGGTCACCCTCGTGGCGAGATCTGGGCACTGGAACATGTCAGGCGACGTCGCCCGCCGGCTCGCTCTGGGTGCGCAGGGGTTTGGCGACAAGGCTCCCGGGGCTTCGGTCGACCGGCGCCATCTCAGGCGGGTGATGGGGCGGTTGCGGGTGCTGCAGCTCGACTCCATCCCGGTCGTCATCCGAACTCAGTACCTCCCCTTTCACTCCCGCCTGGGCCCCTACCAAGTCGGGCTGCTCGACCGCATCGCCTATCGCGACGACGAGTGGTTCGAGGCGTGGGCACACGAGGCCTCGCTGTTGCCGGTCGCCTCGGAGCCGTTGTTTCGCTGGATGAAGGAACGGGTGCGCTCCGGTCACACGTGGAAGTGGATCTACGAGTTCTCGCAGCGAGAGCCGGGGTACGTGCGCAGTGTGTTGGACGAAGTGCGGGAGCGTGGCACGGTGGCGCCGGGCGACTTGAGTGACCCCAGACCGGTCGCGAAGAAGAGCGGAGGTTGGGGGAACCGGTCCCACGGGGCGCTGGCGCTCGACTGGCTGTTCCGGGTCGGCGAGCTCGGCATCCGCCGGCGCGGCAACTTTGAGAAACACTTCAGTCCACTCCAAGACATCATCGGGGAGTCGGTCGCGGCCACTCCGACGCCGTCCGCTGCAGATGCACTGCGAGCGCTGACCATGCAGTCCGTGCAGTCCCTCGGCGTCGGCACGGCCAGCGATGTCGCGGACTACTTTCGCCTGCCGATCCGCGAAGTCCGTCGCTCGCTCGCCGAGCTGGTCGAGGACGGTCTTGTGTTGGATGCGACCGTGCCCGGTTGGAAACACGCCGCCTTCGCCGACCCCGAGGGCCGGGCGCCGCGGACGCTCGAGGGGGCGACCGTGCTGTCACCCTTTGACCCCGTTGTCTGGAAGCGCGATCGGGCGCAGCGGATCTTCGACTTCGAGTACAAGATCGAGATCTACGTGCCTGAGGCGAAACGCCGCTGGGGGTACTACGTGCTGCCGGTGCTGGTCGACGGGCACATCGTGGCACGGCTGGATGTGAAGACCGACCGGGAGCATGCGATCCTGCGGATCAAGGCTTCGCATGCGGAAGCGGACCACAACGATCTCGCAACCGCGGGCCGGGTGGCCGACGCGATACGCGATCTCGCGCGGTTGGTCGAGGTCGACTCGATCGATCTCGCGAACAACGGCGACATGGCCCCACTGCTTCGGCGAGCGCTCGGTTAGATTCGCTCACGGCTCACGGCTCACGCCCGCGGGCGGGCATCGGGTATCTCCGGACGTTGTCGTCGCACTTGGGCTCGGCACGCCGGTTGCACAACCGAAGGGCATGGCACCGCGCACGTCAGTCGCAATCGTGGCAAACGGGGGACGAACCCTCAGTGGCTTCTGCCGGACCGCGTCCTTCGCCGAAGCGAGTCGTGCCTTCGACCACGCCGGTGCGCGGCTGTGGAGTGCGGGCCAGACGGAAGGAGCGTCCACCATCGTGTCCGTCGGTGGGGTGTCGGCGGAGTTTCCGTCTCTGCAACAGGCGGAGCGCGCCATCGCTTCGATGTTCCACCAGCATGCTCAGGACACTGACCCAACGTGCCCCGCCGTGGCGCGCTGGGGTGTCCTGTCGGTCGCCTACGCTGCGGACTCGCAGGATGAGCGGGAGCCCGGCGTGGAGCGTGCCGGGTCGCGGTGCCCTGCTCCGGACCTAGGGTGAAGGTCTCGCGGCTCGACGCTCAGCGGCAAAGTCGGTGGTGATTCGTCGGGCACAGGCCCCACAGAATTCCTGCCAAAAGTGAAAGCTGGGGACTCGGTGGGGGTTAGGACCACAGTCGGAACCGACAAAGCTCCTATGTCTCCAGCGATCGAACGTCTCGTCCGCACCCTCGTCCGCGGTCACCAGATCCCCAACGCACCGGCGCGTGCGACGTTGCGCGTGGACGCCAACGCCGCAGCGATTCCAATCACCGTCCGTCAGGTTGGCTCGGGAACCATCGTCTTCGCCGCCGCGCGTCGTTTCGATCCCGGGTCGCGGTGCGTGCTGAGCATCTCGATCGGCCAGTTCGCGCGGGTTGATTTCCCGGTCCGGGTCACCGGCGAGGGCACGCTGTTCCGAGGATCGATGGCCGGCGCACCCCTCGTCCTACGGCTGAGGTCCAGCCGCAACGTCCGGCTCGAACAAGCGCTGGGCGTCGCCGCTTGAGAGGGCTCGCCCGTTCATGCCTTACCGCGCAACAGTCGGTCGAGGCTTCGCAACGCCCGCTCCCCGGGCCCGAGCCCCACGCGGGCGCGCCATGTTGGACTCACCGCGAGCTGCATGAGTGCGATGGCGGCGCCCACCAAGACCGACCCCGTCGCGCCCAGTGTTCCCCAACCGCCAAGGCCGACCCCGTAGAAGACGAACGCGAGCACGAGCGACTGCGACAGGTAGTGGGTTGCGGAGAGTCGACCCGCGTGCACGAGCGTGTCGCTCAGGGCACCGCGCCGGGCCAGGGGTCCCCACAAGATCGTGGCGTAGGCGAGGGCGCCGGTGGGCAACGCGACGCATGCAATGGCATCTCGCAGCAGGCCCAACGGCGAGGGGGGAAGCGGAGGCGCGCCGGCGAGGGTCGCGAGGGCCAAGTTGCTCGTGATGGCGACGACGAGCAGCACGCCCCATGAGAACGGGCTGAGCACCGGGCGTCGACGGATGAGGAGCGCGCCGAGCAGGAACAGACCGAGCAAGCGTGGCAATCGTCCAGAGGCGAGCGCGAGGACCCAGCGTTGGGTGAGGAACGCTGCGTTGGCCCAGAGCAGGTCGAAGACGCCCCCGGAGGCGAAGGCGGGGAGTTGGTCGATGGGGCCGTAGATCAGCGCTGAACTCTGTGCGGGGTCGGCCCACAGCAGGAGCGCGCCGCTGAGGAGCGCGGGGCTGAGCAACAGGCCGAGCGACCATCGGAGCACGACGCCGTCGGAGCGACGCAACAGGGCGGCGAGGGGCAGGGCGGCGACGGCATACAAGCTGAGGATGTCGCCGAACCACACCAGCGTTGCGTGGACGAGGCCGAGGACGAACAGCGCGGTGAGGCGCCGTCGGGCGGTGGTCTCGGGGTCGCGTCCATGCTCCCGCTCCCGCTGCAGCATCAGGCAAAACGAAGCCCCGAACAGCAAGGAGAACAGCGCGTAGAACTTGCCATCGACAAGCAGTTGCAGAGCAAACGTCACCAAGCCGTCGAGGCCCAGGGCGTCCTTGGCGGGCGCGGGGTCGACGGCGTATCCCGAGAACCACTGCACGTTGCCCAGCACGATGCCCAGCAGCGCGAAGCCTCGAAGGGCGTCGAGTTGACGGACTCGACCCGCGCTCATGGTGCGCTCCTGCGACGGGTTGCCCACGCGGCTGCGTAGAGCGCAGACCCGATGAGCGGCGTGGCGATGAGGAGCCCGAGCACGGTGCCGAAGCCCTGTCGCTCCCACACCAGGCCCAGGGCGATCGGGGCCACGATGGCCGCGAGGCTGCGCATGGCGTCGGGGATCGCGAGGAAACGGCCCCGCGCCTTTTCGTCGACCCGGTTCGCCACGAAGGTCGGAACGACGACCGAGCCGAGCATCTCTCCCAGCGTCCACAGCAAGGTGCACAGCAGGAGCGCCGAGGCGGACAGTCCGACCGCAAGCACGGTAAGGCCCATCGCCCAAAACAATCCAGCCAGCGCCATCATCAGGACCGGGTCGCGCCCCGCAACCGCCCGTTCGAGGGGAAGCCCGAGCAGCAAGATGCAGCTCGCGTTGATTGTGTAGACGACACCCACGAGCACCAGTGGCTCACGCAGCACGGTGCCCACGAACAAAGGGACGGCGTACTCCAGGCCCATCAGGGGCGCGATGATGAAGAAGCTCGCGCTACAGAACGCCAGCACCGAGAGCGTGTTGGGGGAGAGCTTCATCGCGGGCGTGGGTGCGTCGGGAGAGGAGCGGACTCGCCGGCCCTGTCCCCTCGCGCTGGCGATGAAGGCAGCGCAGACCGCGGTGGTGGCGACGTCTCCAACAAAGAGCCAGTGAAAGGATGCCGCCGCCAGGACGCCGCCGAGCAGCGGCCCCAAGCCCATCCCCACGTTGATGCAGATGTAGTTGACCGTGTAGGCGAGCTGTCGCTGCGGTCCATCGGTGAGGTCAGCGATCCAGGCGTTGGCGGCGGGTGTGTACATACCCGCGCCGACCGAGGCCAAGGCGAGCGCCAGCCCATAGGCGGTCGCGGAGGGGAGGCCAGAACCCAGAAACACCATGCCCGCGGCGTTGATCGCCAGCGCAAGCAGCAGCGCGCTCTTGCGTCCGACCCGGTCGGCGATCCAACCTCCCGCGACGTTGCCCACCAGCAAGCCCACGCCGCCCGCCGCGATGATGCGGCCGGTGACTGACAGCGAGAGTCCGCGGTCCTGCGAGAGGTAGAGCGTCAGATACGGGACGACAAACGTGCCCAGCCTCGTCGCGACGGTGCCCGCATACAGGGGCAGCAGGTCGCGTGGAAGCGAGTGGAGTCGACGGCCCAGCTTACTCACGGCGCAACCAACGGTGGGCGTGCTGCCTGTTGTTGAGCACGTTGACGTCCGGAGCGTTTCCGCGGGACGCGGCGTGCCCGAGTGCTTCGCCTTCGGCGATATAGGCGTCGACCGCGGCTCGCCCATCGTCGGCCTTGAGGTCGCGGACGAGCTGGCCCATGAACACCTCGCCCAAAAGCGAGAGCCCGAAGCCCTCTTCGGACGCGGTGATGAGCCCCTCGTGTTGCAACGCTTCGAACGTCTGCACCTGCCCAGGGCTCAGCGCGTCTTGCATCGCCTCCCAGCGTGCCCGAGGCAGACCTTCCCATCTCAACGGAAAGGTCCACAACGCCATGTCTCGTTGGTGGACGGTGGAGCACTTCGAGACGCATACAGGCAGTGCGTCGCGGCGGACCGCGTCACTCCAGGCCTCGACGTCGACGAGGTTCTCCAGGCGAACGCCGGGCAGGCTGCTGACGGCCTGCGGCCCGATCCCCAGCAGGAACGTCTCGTAGCTGGAGGCGCCGATGCATTCGTCGCCCGCCATCCGCGAGAGAACATTTTGCGGGACCGCGCGCGGGTCCACATAGGTGTTGGTGCCGCGACGAATCCATCCGGACCGCCGAAATGCCCCGTAGGTTTCCAACCGCATCAGCGCCTGCTCGAGCCCCGCGGGGACCGGCGGTGTCTTGCCGCTGTCGATCGCCGCGACCAAGGCCGGGGCTGCGCCCACGGTCAGCAGGTACGAGCTGATTGCGGTCACCCGCGGGTCGGCGATCAGCGTGTCCAGATCCGCCGCGACGCCCTCACGCGTCTGGCCGGGAAGCCCCGTGATCAGGTCCGCGTTGACGACCGGGATTCTGCCGTCCAGCCACTCCAGCACCCGCTCCAGGTGCACGAGGGTCTTCGGCTGACGGGTGTAGCCACGGACGACCGGGTCGAGCGACTGCACCCCAAACGACACCTTGGACACCCCGTGCGCCACGAGCCGATCGATGAAGGCGGGCCTCACCGTGGCCAGTGTGAACTCGACCCCCAGCTCCGTGTCCGGCCCGAACCCCGGCAGTGCCTGCACCGCATCGAGCACCCGGTCGATGCTGTCGCCCAGGAGGTCCGGACTACCGCCGCCGATGTTGACCGAACGGATCGGCTTGCCACGCATCGCCGTCCGGCCCCAGGTGTCCTTCAGGCTTTGGACGAGCAGCGTGGCGTAGTCCTCGGCCTGCTTCCAGTCGAGGCTGTTGCCGCCCGAGAACGCGCAGAACCGGCACCGTTGCGCGCAGTAGGGCACGTGCAGATAGAGGCGAAGCGATGCGTCGTGGAGCGCCGGTGCGTGTTCGACCGCTTCGATCAATTGCGGCTGCGAGAGCGTCGGTGCATCGGGCTGCATCCAGTAGTCGATGGTGTTCCGCGCGAGCTGGTCGTAGCGCGTGCCGAGGAGCGCGGGTCGGTCATCCGTCACGCCCCTCTATGTCGGAAGAGGCGCGTCGTCTTGCAGATCCAGCTGAGGAAAAAACAGGGCTAGAATGACCGCGCTTCGACATGCCCTCTGGCGCCGGTGACGATCATGTCCCCCCCGATGGCAAGCGCGACTCCGGGAACATCGGTCATCGTCCACAGAGGCGTCCCATCCTCGTCGACCGCACCGAGCCAACCTTGGAGCGGGGCCCCCGGGTCCTCGATGACCTTCCCGGCAACGATGAAGCCGCCCTGGACAGCGGCCACCTCGAACGCCATGTTCCACACGGTTTGCTCCGCAACGTTCGTTTCCTGCGCAGCAATGCCACCGTCGGACACCCACCCGAGCCAGGACGTCACGTTGGCCGTTGGCTCGATTCTCGTGTGCCCCACCAGGAGGGCCGGTCCACCCTCGAGGCTTGCGATGCCCCGGACGCCGGCGGGGTACGGCTGGGTCGGCAGCGCGAACGATGACTCCTCAACCCCTCCGTCGCCCAGCGCTATCACGTAGCTCTCCGTGTCGTCGAGGCCATCTTGGATGACGACCGCGAGCGTGCCCTGTGCGATGTAGCCAACAGCCGTTGCTTCTTCTGCGCCGGCGTCCGAGCTCCACGTCCAGCCGGGCGCCCCGTTGTTTGCATCGACGGTGGAGACAAAGGCGTACTTCGCAGCACCGTCGAGACCCCCGCTGCGTCCGGCGATCGCCACCTGGCCGCCGGCGTCCACGACCGCAGCGGCGAGCCACCACGAATCGTCGGCGACGAGTTCCGTGCTCCAGATCAGGTCGC
Source organism: uncultured Pseudomonadota bacterium (assembly GCA_913061055.1). Classification (GTDB taxonomy): domain Bacteria; phylum Myxococcota_A; class Polyangia; order Nannocystales; family Nannocystaceae; genus CAJXVA01. The sequence continues at coordinate 8,368 of CAJXVA010000043.1, read as the reverse complement.
CGTCGGCCGAGTATCGAGCCGCACGCAACGGGGAGTCGTGACTGTCCCAGACGGCCAGCACATCGGTCTGGTAGCTCATGACTCGAACGGAGTAGTGGTCTTCAGGGCCCTCGAGTGTCCGGCTCCAAAGAACGGAGCCGTCAGCGGGCGACAGGCTTTCGAGGACGGCGACGCCCAGTCCGGTGCCGGTGACCACCTCGAGCGTGCCGGCAATGAAGACGCCCCCCGCTTCGCCCGCCGCGACGCTCTCCACGTTCATCCCGGGGTCGTCCTGGCTCCAAAGTTGTTCCGGAGGCACGCCGAGCGCAGCCGACGGTTCGCCTTCCGAGTCTGACTCGCCGGCTCCGCTGTCTCCGTCGGATCCAACTTCCTTGTCGACCAGCACACAGCCGCCGAGTCCAGGACCCGCAAGCGCCAACAACGAAACGCACAGAGAGAAAACGTGTCTTTCCATGTTGAGGCTATTTCCGTTTTCGCCGATCTTCGTGAACGTCAGGGCAAGATTTTTCGACGCGGGCAGAACTCGTCGTGTTTGCGTAGCGGGTGAGGAAGTCGCGTGCGAGAGAACAAGCCTCTTGGCGCTTTCCGCTGCGTGAGAGCACATCGATTCGAATCGCTTCGCGGAGTTCGGCGAGGGCACTTCGAGGGAAATCGACCGCGTGCTGGTCGAGCAGAGCCAGGGCCGCCACGAACTCTCCTCGGCGCAAGGCTTGGTCCGCCTCGAGGAGGCGACGACTCTGCTCGGCCAGCTGGGTGTTTCGTGTCTGGGGTTGAGGCTGTCGGGAGGTGGATCTGGCGCGCCGCGGCGGCACGGGAGCTGTTTCTTGTTGAGGGACGGCCGGGGCGGGCGGTCGCTTGAGGGCTCGGTTGGTCGCTGAGTCCGGCGGCGAGGATGATGTCGGTTGGGGCACGTGCGCGTCGGTTCTCGTGGGACCCGAACCGGGGAGAGGCATCACCGAACCGTCACCGAGAGCCCGTACGGTTTGAAGGGGCGCGTTGGGCCGGCTCACGATGAACACGGTCGCGCCCAGTCCCAACACCGCGGCGCCGAGCAGACCCGCAGGCTTGAGCCCTGGGGCAGCGACCGCGAGGACCGAATGTAGACCCTGGCGAAGTCGTTGACGTAGGACCCGGATCCGGCTGTAGAGGGTGTTGGGGTTCTCTTGCAGGGAGTCGGCGAGTTCTCGGCTCGTCTGCCCTTCGAGCTCCGAGCGCACGAACAGCTCGCGCTCGGTGGGGGACAACGACGCGACGAACTGCTCGATGACCTGAACGTTGGCGTGAACGTCTGCATCGGCGGGGGCTCGTTTGGAACCGAACTCGAGCGCGATGTGCTTGCGAGCCGCGCGGGACTCGGTCCGGCGATGATTGTGTGCCACGCGTCGAGCGATTGCGCGCAACCAAGCTTGAACGCCACGGCCATCAAAGTCGTCACGGCGCCGGTAGGCGACGAGGAACGTGTCCTGGATCGCATCATCGAGAGAAGCCTCCGAGACCCCGTTTCGGCGCAGCGTCGCCGCAACGACCCCTCGATAGACGCGGTATGCGGTCCTGAAGGTCGGTCCGGGACCGAGTTGTTCGTGGGAGAGATTCACCGCTGATCGGACGATGTCCAGGTTCGGACCGTTTCGTGAAGTGGTCCTCGAAAAAAGTTCACCGGAACTCGAATCGGAGCCCCGCGACAGCCCGAACCGAGACGATCCGGGGGCGGAAGACGCCGGTCGAGAGGCGTGTCACCCGCGTTCCAACGGCACGGACCACAGCTTCGGCGCCCGCAAAAACACCGACCCTTCCCAGGCTCAGGTGGGCGCTCGAGCTGGCCAATGGACCAAACCAGGGCCCGGTTGTGTCACGTCCGGCGGGTTCGAGGCTGGCAAAGCGTAGTCCTCCGGCCTCGGCCCCTCCGCATACTGACCAGCCCCAGCGGCGGTTCACCGGCCACCAGCACCCACGCGCGCCCGCACCCCCGAGCTGGACGCGACCCGCGGCTGCGGGCGGGGCCTCTCGAGGTGTCAGGTACACGCCATGGAGCTCGACGCTGGCGCGTTCCCATCGGAGCCCAGCTCGCAGCTCGACCGCGGCGGTCGTATTTCGCAGTGCGCCATACTCGGGGCCCGCTCCAAGCGACAAGGAAATCCGTGGCCTCGAGAGGCGTTGCCGGCGATCGCTCGCTGGTTCGGGTCGGGGTTGCTGCGGTGCGAACGCTGGGTCGAGGGGCTCCTGTGCCACCGCTTCCCTTGGTGCGGGGCCATGGCGTGGCACCTCCTCTTCGAGCGGGGGCCTTGCGGGGATGTCGAGATCTTCGGACTCCACCTGGGGCGCTCCCCATGAGGGAACGATCGACAAGACCACGATCGTGGTCGCGCCAACGGCGAGGTCATCGCAGACCGGGGACGAGACACGCGCCTCGCTGTACTTCTCCCCCCACCGGGTCTCCAGCACCAGGTCGTATCCGGCATCGGTTTGCGTGATTTTTCCGACCACGCCAAGCGTGCCCTGACCCCCGGGTTCGGAGGGAAGCTTCGCGTCGATCTCTTCGCGAATCGCAGCTTCGTCAGGACAGGTCGTCGGTGCCGTCCAATCCAGCGTGTACTCGGCGGGGTGGGTCGTGGGTGCCTCGGGGATCGGGGCGATGACGAGCGGCAATGACCGGGTCGCGATGATGGCCAGCAGCATCTTTCGAGCAGATGCTAGCAGCTCTCTCTATCCGGCTCGGCGGCGATGGGACGAACCGGCCCTCATAGCCGAAGATGCTCGAGCGCCTGGGGCTGATCCAGCGGCGTGATCTCGTAGAGGATGAACTCCCCAAGCTCGGCACGGTGGATGGTGTATGGGCTGCCCGGCGGGAGCTTGGGATGCGGGTCGGTCCACGCGCGTTCGATGCAGACGATCGCCTGCTCGCCGGTGGGCGCGTAGCTGACCAGCAGCGCCCGGTCGGCCGGGAGGTCGAAGTCTCCGCAGTCGGTGCCCGTGTTGCCGCCGCATTCTCCGAGCTGAATCACGCCGCCGCCGGGGATGAGTGCAGGCTCGCCGCCATCGGTCGCGCAGCGTTCCTCGGGTTCGGGAGGCTGACAACCGGCGGCATCGGTCGGCAGTGCATCGCCGCGCCGGAGAAACCCGTCGAGCTGGAACCCCGCGCGCTCGGCCAACATCGGCGGGACGAGCTCATGAGGTCGGGGGGTCTCGGCAATGAGTGGAGCGTCGAGCGTTGACGGCTTGTCCTGCTCCCATGGCCGCGCGAGCAGCAGCACGATGGCCGCCGCGACCGCAAACGCGACCGCGAAACCAACGGTCCAACCGCGCTGTGGATCCGCCCGCAGGGGGACGACGACGCGGTCGGGCTCGATCGCGGGGGTCTCGAGATCGTCAGCCTGCTCCTGCTCCTGCTCCTGCTCCTGCTCGAGGGCGGCTTCTGCGATCCGCTGCTCCAGCGCACCCAAGTCCGGCGGCGAGAACTGGCGCCGCAGGGAGGCCGCAATCGGATCGAACTCACCGGGGTCGTTCATGGCACCGCCTCCTTGGGGCTTGTGTTGGATTCTGGTTGCAGGAGCGAGCGCATCTTGGCGCGGGCTCGGGACACGTGACTCATCGCTGTACCCGGGGGCATCTCGAGGAGGTCCGCGATCTCGCCATACTCCAGCTCGACGACCGTCTTGAGCAGAAGACAGGTGCGCTGCGATTCGCTGAGCGTGGCCAGTGCCTGCGCGACGTTGCGGTCAAACAACGCTTGGGGGTCCTGGGGGGCGGTCGGAGCTTGGGGAACGAGGCTGGGTCCGTCGGCGTCGAGCGCCCGCTGTCGGCGCTGCGACTTGCGACGCTGATTGAGCGCCAGGTACCGGACGTACTGCCCCATCCAGGCCGGGAAGCTCGAGCCAGGACGAAACGTGTCGAGCTTGCCGAGTGCCAGCAATGCTGCCTCCTGCACGATGTCTTCCCCCTGCTCCCGGTCGCCGACCACGCCCACGGCCACGCACCACAGCACTCGCGATGACGCTCGAAAGAGCATCGCAAACCGCGCGGGTGTCAGCGGCTCGGACGTGGGGGAGGCGGTAGGCATGCGGAACGCAGGGCCGGTAGAGGGTCATGTCGCGGCGCGGGCGGGGCCTTGCACCCAGCTTCACACTTTCTTCTCACCGCAGCCGGACCACAGCTTCACGATCTCGATCAACCTGCGCGAGTCCGATGGGTTCCTCAACGGCGACGACAACCTCGGCGATCATGAGGTCGTGATCGACTACGAGGACGGCTGGCGGGATGACGACTCTGTCTGCAACCTGGCCGATGGGGATCAGCAGGTTGAGGTTCGGATGGCGTTTACGCCGGTGCCGTAGGGTCCGGTAGGACGCTGACGAAGGACGCCGGGCTCTTTGTGAGTCGGGCGTTTTTGCGTCTTCGCTCGCGCGTAGGACTCGCTGCCGAGACTGCCGAGGTATGGCCATTGATGCAGTCGGCCGGCCCGCTCGTGGGCCACGTGGCGACCCACGAGCCGCGCAACCGCCTTCGAAGACGGCGGTGCGTGAGTGGCCTGGCACGCGCATCAGCAGCGCCGTGCAGTGGCCAGCAGTCACGCCCAGGCGCGCTACGTTCCGCGGACCACCCAGGACAGCGACGCCCTCGCCCTGGTGCGCGAGCACTGGCCTGCGTTCCGCGAGCGGCTCGAGGAACGCGCCGGCCCCTGCCGGGATTTCTGCGGGACGAGCTCGAAGCGTTCATCACCTGCGGAGACTTCGAGCACGGCTTCTTGGTGGCGCAGTGCCGTCGCTGCGGGGACAGCCTGCGTGTCCCGTTTGCCTGCAAAAGCCGGGGAATCTGCCCCTCGTGTATGGGCCGGCGCATGGCCGAGACCGCGGCGCTCCTGGTCGAGCATCGTCTGCCGGCGGTACCGTGGCGGCAGTGGGTGCTGAGCTTCGAGGGGCCGATGGCGGTGCGGCTGGGGTACGACCGGCAGCTGCTCGGGCGGGTGTGTCAGCGGTTTGCGAAGCGGGCGATGCAGACGCTTCGGCAGCAGAGCAAGCGCGAGCACGGGTTGCGCAGCAGCAGCAACCTGCACCCCGGGGTGCTCATCGTGGTGCAGCGCTTCCGCAGTGACCTGGGCTTGTTCGTGCATCTGCATGCGCTGGTCACCGATGGCTGCTTCGAGGCGCCGGCGGTGGCAGACGATGCGGCGGTGTTCTTGCCCGTCATCGGCCTCGGCGAGCAAGACCTGTTACGGACGCTACAGCGCCTGCACGCCGACCTGTCCGAGCCTGTCGACGAAGCGCTCGTGGCCTGCGTCCAGCTCGGCTTGCCGCTGCGTGCTGTCGGACCCTCGCCCTGCGCTGCGCCGCCGGCCTCGCCGATGCTCGTCCGCGGCTTCGGCATGCAGCTGCACGCCGCCGTCACCGTCGACGGACGCGACCGCAAGCGCCTCGAGCGGGTATGCCGCTATCTCCTGCGCCCGCCCTTCGCCCTCGATGCCGTACAGCGCACCCAAGACGGGCAAGTGCGGGTGCACTTCAAGAAGCCCAATCGCTTCGGGGCCACCTTCGCCCAGATGACCCCCGACACCTTTCTCGCTCGGCTGTGTGCACTCGTCCCGCCGCCGCGGGCCCACACCGTCCTGTACTACGGCGTGCTCTCGGCCCACCACGCCCTGCGCTCCGCCGTCGTGCCGCGCACTGACGAGCCCGAGCCCAAGCAGCTCTCGCTCTTCATCCCGCGCGGCCAGCTCGAGCTCCCTGCCATCACCACTTTGCTGCACGCTCAGCTCCGTGATGCTGCCCCTTCCCGCCTGCCTTGGACCCTTCCTGTGTTGGGACGGTTCAGACAAGTGTGAGAACCACTGCGAATCGCAATTTGACGTCGCAGGCCAGCCGCTAGAAATGCTGGACTACATCGTACTCCCCTGCAAGTCGGCATCGGTGTCTGGGGACTGTAGCGATTGGCGGCCGACGAACAAGGTTGATCTCGTGGCTGGCGTATACGAGGTCAACGAGACGTTCGCAGAGGGCTTGACCTTTGACGACTCTTCACCGCTGTGGTCCTGCGATGACGCCAAGATCGTCTCCAAGCCCGGCGGATTCGAGATCGCCGACGCCGACGCGGGCGAGCTGCTCTATGAAGTTGGCCTGCGCAACTTAGATCAGGTGCAGACGATTAACGGCCAGGATGTGACGACGTGGGCCGGCGCCGAGACCGTCTTCAACTCGTTCCTCTCCGGCACCAGCACTTCACCGTGACGGTTCTGCGCGGTGGTAGTACCGTGACCCTCACGTGGACGCTCGTAGGCTAGCTCGACGGTTTCTCCTCTTCGCAGCCGCCACTCTCGTGGGCGGCTGCGAAGAACCGTCGGAAGTGTCGGACCTGGAGAGGCTTCCGATTCTGTACGTAACCCAGGAGTTGGAGGTCGCGACTTCCTTCGAGGAACCACTGTGCGAGGGCGACCTCCGGTGGCTCGACTTGGCTACCACCCGTGTGGAAACTGCGCTTGGCGCGGAAGTCGAGGAGCCGCATACACTCTATGCGTATTCAGGAGCTGACATCTTTCTTGAGACAGAGGATAGCGGATTTTCTATTCAGATTCCCGGGTGTCAGCGCAATGTCCAAGGTTGCTACCGCGTGCGTGATGACGTCGCCCTCGCGGCCCCCGCGGCTATCGCTCATGAGCTGGTTCACATTGTATCGACTGAGCTGGATCCAAACTACGCGAGTTTTTGGTACGAGGGAATTGCTGAAGCTCTGAGCGAGCACCCGATTGTGTACCTTCCGTCCGACCTCGTCGAAGAGTCCGCGAGCGATGACGTGCTGTATCGCATTCCAGCGCACTTCATTCGTTGGCTGATCGAGCGACAAGGCGTCGAGCCCGTGGTGAGAGTCCTTCAAGGCGAGCCGTTCGAAGACGTGTACGGCATGGATCTGGGCACAATCGAGCAGGTCTACGATGTCGAGGCAGCCGAAGTTATGCCTTCGCCGTTCGATTGCGCCGACGAGCCCATACTCCAGTCCGGGGATGGTGCCTTCGACCTCGCGACGGAGTTGGACTGCTCCTCGCCGACCACGACTCGGCTTCGGCACGGCTCCGACGTAGACAGTCTAGGCACCATCCGCATCATCACGACCGAGACCGACGCGACCTACCTGGTCGAAGCGGCGGGGCTTGACCGGGTTGAGATTGGCGGTTGCCGGGTGGAGCCCGGTGACCTCGTTGACCAGCTCGGCGATGTCACGAGCGACGGTGATCCCCTCGCAGCAAACAACGCTCCCCTGACCACGAGGGTCTTCCCTGGCCAGGAGGTGTTCCTTCCCGCCTCGACCTACCGGGTCGTGCTGCTCGCGGCCGACACCGGCGAACCTCAGCCGATCCGGTTCACGCTGACGCCGGTGGAGTAGGACAACCGAGGGAGCGGCAAGCCTGCTATTCCGCCTGCGCCGTGACGGGCTTCTCCAGCTTCGCGAGGCCCTTTCGGTCGAACCGGACCTTGCCCGCCTGCAAGTTCACCTCCGCCTCAGCCGAGGACCCCAAGATCGCAGAGGCCAACGCGCCGCCGGGGTGGAGCCGCTGCTCTCTTGACCGATCTGAGACGAAAAGCTCCGCGGTAAGCCGTTCCAATAGTTCTGCCGGGATTTCGCTCTCTCGCTCGTCCTTCCACTCCAGTGCCATTTCGACGACCCAACTCGCGCGGTCCAGGTCGAGGGCCAGCCGCTTGAGCCGGAATTCCTCTTCCGCGTGCTGCCGGGACCAGCTGTGGGTCCATCGCAGGAAGAAAACCGCCGTGGCCGAGAACCCGACCGTAAAAACACCTGGCGAACCGAGAGCGAGACGTACCGGGCAGGAACGCCGTTGCTGGACAACGCCACCTTGAAGAGTTCGTAGCCGGTGACACCCGCTGCGAAGCCAAACACGAGCACACGAGCAGCAACACGATGCTGAAGTAGAAGACTGGACGGCGGAGGTCTTGCGTACCCTCCGTCAACGCAAACGTCTTCGCATTGGCCGCAAGCGCCGTCTTTAGGTCGCCCCGGATCTTCCGGCGTGCGTAGCGGTTGTCCATCGTTTCCGCGTCGGCGAGCCGCTCTTTGAGTTCTCGTTCACCCTTAGCCGTCTTCTCCTCACGTTCGCGGGCCTGCTCCTCGATGGCCAGCCTCTCCTTCTCGTTTTCGAGGCGGTGGCGCTCAACTGTCTCGGCAACCTCTGCCTCCAACCGCTCACGCTTCTCCTGATATGCGTTCTCAAGGTTCGCGGCGACCTTGGCGACCTGTTCGTCAAAGTTGCGTACCGTGCCAGCTGTCAGCTCCTGAAGCCGGGACAGTTCGGCATCCCGGCGCCCATAGTGCAGACTTCGAGCACGGCTTCTTGGTGGCGCAGTGCCGTCGCTGCGGGGACAGCCTG
>CAJXVA010000042.1 GCA_913061055.1 uncultured Pseudomonadota bacterium | reverse complement strand
CCCCCGCGGCTCCCGTGGTGGCGAAAGCCGATCCCCCGCCTGCCCCACCCGAGCCCGAGATCAAACTCCCGCTCAACCGCGAGACGCCCTGGTTGGAGCGCGGCTTCTTCCTCGCGATCGGGGAGAAGGTCGAGGTCGACGGCATCCACTACTGGAAGACCGCTCGCGGCGGCTTCGTGGAAGCGAGCGCTGCGTACGTCTACGACACCAAGGGCTTCGAAGGCCGCGTCTTGCCCGACGGCACCGGCTTTCCGATGGGCTTCGTGATGACGTCCAAGGGCGCCAAGCGGTTCGAGTTCGATACCGAAGGCAGGCTCATCCCCAAGGAGACGCTGCCGAACAAGACGTTTGTCGACCTGCAAGAGGAGGTCGAACATGCCGGCAAGACGTACATGATGACGACCGATGGCAGCCTCATCCGCAAGGCCGTGATCCGGTTCGCCGAAGCGCAACCGATGCCAGAGGGCCTGGAGCCCTACGATCGCTGGGTCGACGTCAGCCTCGACAAGCAGATCCTCGTCGCCTACCAAGGCCCCGAGCCCAAGTTCATCACCTTGGTCTCGACGGGCAAGAAGGGCACCAAGGAGGAGTCGTTCGAGACGCCGACCGGGCAGTGGCGCATCCGCAGCAAGCACGTGTCCACGACGATGGATGGACAGTCGGACACCGATGGCAACTACTCGATCCAGGATGTGCCTTGGACGATGTTCTTCAACGACAGCATCGCCCTGCACGGCGCCTTCTGGCACGAAGGGTTCGGCCGGGTTCGAAGCCACGGCTGCGTGAACCTGGGGCCCGCGGATGCCAAGTGGCTCTTCGACTGGACGACGCCTGGTGTCCCGGAAGGCTGGCATGGCGTCCACGCGCACGAGGGCAGTCCCGGCACGACCGTTGTCGTTCGGCGCTAGGCGCTTCCCGACCAACGAAAAAAGCCCCGCCGGCGAGTGCCGAGCGGGGCTTTGTACGTTGAGGGGCTCCGGCTTACTTGCCGGTGGTCGTGCCGCCCTCGGTGTCGGCGTCCGTGTCGGTGCCAGCGTCGGTGTCCGTGTCACCGTCGGTCGCGGTCGCGTCCGTGTCGGTCGCGTCGGTATCGGTCGCGTCCGTGTCGGTGCCGGTCGGGTCGCCACAGTCGTCGCCGCCAACGATAGGCTCGTCGGGTCCGTCGCCATCGGGGTCGATGCAGTACCAGACGTCACCGTTGGCATCGCAGCAGCCCTCTGCGGTCACGTTGGCCACGGTGCAGTCCATGCCTGCCTCGAGGATCGAGTTGGGCGAGCAGTCGATGGGGAACGTGCCGTCGGGATCGACGGTGCCGTCGATGCCACACTGGTATCCGTTGGGGACTTCTTCGTTGCCCGCGATCGGGCCCCAGCCGCAGCCGGCCGCGCCAGGATCGCCGGTCGTGCCGTCGGTGGTCGGGTCGGTGTCACCGGTGGTCGGTGTGTCCGTCGTCGTCGGCGTATCCGTCGTCGGCGTGTCGGTGGTGGGGGTGTCGGTGGTCGGCGAGGTGGTGACCTCGGTGTCGCTGCCGCCGTCGTCGTCCGCACCGGTGATGATGCAGCCGGAAGCGAAGAGGCAAGCGAGGGTAGCCAGGGAAAGTTTTTTCAAAAGCATGTCAGTCTCCACGTGAGCCGTGTACCGAGCGAACGGCGTTGCCGTAGCTTGGACGCCGGATAATGATGCTGATTCAGGTCGGCGTAAAGTTCGGGCCGCAGTTCCTGATCTAGCACACCGGCGTAGGCGCACATGGGAGCCTGCGATCGCCGCGTCAGGCTGCCGAAACTGCCCTAGGAGCGTTTTTGTGGTTTGGGGGGTAGAGTCGCCCGGTGAGCGACACGATCGCGATCCGCGGACTCCAGGTCGACTGCATCATCGGGGTTCACCCCCATGAGCGCGACGATCCGCAGCCACTGGGCGTGGATCTCGAGCTTGGGCTCGATCTCCGCAAGCCCGGTCGGACCGGCCGCATCGGCGATACCTGCGACTACGCCCGGGTCGCGACCGAGGTGCGCGCGATGCTCGAGTTTCGCCGGTACCAGCTCCTGGAAGCCGCGGCAGAGGAGATCTGCGCGATGCTGCTCGGCCTCCACCCCGAGGTGGAGACCACGTCTCTGCGACTGAACAAACCTCGGGCACTCACGGGGATCGCGGATGCCGCCATGGTCGGCGTTCACCGCACACGGACCGACTACCCAAGGCGCTTCGAGACCAGCAAGTTTGGACAGGTGGAGATCCTGCTCGAGACCCGGGAAGCAGGGCTGTACTTGCTCCATGTCGAATCCGGACGGGCGATCCCACCCCATCATCATCAGTTGATGCGGGAGCTCGAGTGGATCGTCGCGGGCGAGCTGTGGTGGCAAGGGGCGCAGCTCCCGGTGCATGCCGTGCGCGAGTGGCCGTTGGGTCAGGTGCACGGCTACGACAACCGTAGCGAGCAGCGGGCGACGGTCTTCTGCTGCGACACGCCGCCGTTCATTCCCGAGGACGAGATCGAGATCGAGGTCGCACCATGAGAGCGTTTGTGACCGGGGCGTCGCGCGGGATCGGCCGCGCGCTGGTCGAACGACTGTTGGCCGATGGCATGGAAGTCGTTGGCATTCATCGTCGAGAGTCGGACGCCAGCCGGGCACTTCTGGCCGCGACCGCCGACGCGCCCCTCACCCTGCTTCGCACGGATCTCGACGACCCCGCCGCGGTGTCCGGCCTGCTCGCGACGGTGGAGGAAGCGATCGGGGCGTTCGATGCGGTTGCGCTCAACGCCGGGGTCGCGATGCGCCGAGGCTTCGAAGAAGGCACCGCAACAGACGACCCTCTCCTGCTCCAGCTGAGGGCCGACCTCGAAGCTCCGCTCGTGTTGCTCCGGGGCCTCCTCCAGCGGGACCTGCTGACGAAGCCGGGTTCGGTCGTGTTTACGGGTTCGAACCTGGCCCGTCATGGGCTCCCCGGCAAGGTCGCCTACTCCGCCGCCAAAGGAGGAATCGAAGCCGCCGTTCGCGGGCTCGCGCATGAACTCGGGCCTCGCGGCATTCGAGTCAACGCGGTCGCGCCCGGCTTGCTCAGGACGGATATGACCGCAGAGGTTGGGGACGAGGGGTTCGAGGCCTACGCACAGACGGTTCCGCTGCGGCGCGTCGGTGAAGCGTCCGATGTCGCCGATGTGATTCGGTTCCTCCTCGGAGACGGCGCCCGCTACGTCACCGGGCAGACCCTCGACGTCGACGGCGGCTGGGGAGCCTGAGCACCGTCCCTATCCGGTGCCGTCCCTCAAGTCGTAGCGGGGTCCGGTCGAAGCCCCGCAAGACGTGTCTGCCGCCGCCCAACTCCCAGTTGTGAACGTTGCAACTCCGCGGACGCTGCAACCGAACCCGGCCGATCTTGGGGCCGCGACTGCGGTGCGGCCGGCGGATGCTTGCGTCGTGCTCGTGGTCGGTGGGTCCTCTTCGCACGCGAGCGAAGTCCAGACCATGCTGTCCCAGATCCGTTCGTACGGCGTGTCGGTCGAGCTGTGCGCGCACTCCACCGAAGCCCTCGCCCGCCTGTCTTCAGGCGGCGTCGCGGCGGTGCTCGCCTTTGACGACTACGTCGGGGCGAGCGTGCAGCGCGGCATCCTGGAACAGGACATCCTCGCCCCGCTCGTCGTCATTCAGGAACTGAGCTCAGACGACCCGGTCGCCGAACGCTTGCGCCAGCGAGAAGCGGGCGCGGCCGAGTGCCTGGCGTTCACCGAACTCTCCCCGGCGGTCCTGCGGGTCGCGCTCCTGGGCAGTATCGAGACCCATCGCGGCATCACCCAGATGCAAGGCGCCGACGTCTCGAGCGTGCTCGACCCCGACACAGGGCTGTTCACGACCTTGGCCATGCGGCGGAGGCTGGCAGCGGCGATCGACCGAAGCGAAGCCGAGTCCGACTACCGCTACGCGACGCTCTACATCGACACAGCCGCCATCCATCCATCTGACCTCCTCTCTGCGACGGACGTGGCCGCGCTCCGGACCCGCGTTGGGCTACGGCTCGCCCACATCGCGAACGACTTTGTCGCCGCGCCCGTGGGCGAGACCGGCTACGTGGTTCTCTTTCGCGGATTTCCCGAAGGTGAAGACCTTGGCGCCGCGGACTCGGTTCGCCGAGAGCTCCAACGGCCCTACGACCACGACGACGATCAGCTCTACCTCGATCTCGGGTTCGGACTGGCACGAGGCCGGGGCCGTGACGCAAACGCACAAGCCGCAATCGATCGCGCCCGCTGCGAAGTTGTCGTGCCGCGTGTGCCGAGGCTGCACACTCACTCGGCCAGCGAGAGGCGGCCGCCGGCAACGGATGTCGTCGCTTCCGAGCTGGCGCAGGCACTGCAGCGCGAAGAGTTCTCGGTCACGTACCAGCCGATCGTCGACATTCAAAGCCAGCGTCCGTACGGGTTCGAGGCCCTCATTCGATGGCGACACCCCGATGGAGAGGAGCGACCCGCTGCCGACTTCATCAACGCGGCGAACGACAGTGAACTCATCGTCCCGATCGGGTACTGGTGCGTCGAGGCGGCGATGCGACAGATGGCGGACTGGCACTCGGAGTTCGAACATCTCCCCGACCTGTGCATCTCCATGAACCTCTCTGCGCCCCAGGTGCTGGACCCCTTGTTTGTCGAACGGGTGCGCTCGATGTTGATGACAACGGGGCTCAAAGCATCAGCGGTGCGGTTTGAGATCGAGGCCGGGACCATCGCGGACCACAACAAAGAAGCACGGGCGCTGGTCGAAGGCCTCTCCGCCGCCGGAAGCAAGGTCTGGGTCGAGGACTACGGCCTGAGCGATTGCACCGTGGACGACCTGCGCGGGTTCCCGCTCGACGGATTCAAGATCGACCGCAGGTTCGTGTCCAGGATCGACGGCACCGAAATGACCTCGGGACGCATCCGTCACATCATGACCGCAGCCAGTGCGCTGGGCCTGCGCACACTGGGCGAAGGGATCGAAAACCAGCTGCAGGCCAATGTGCTGCGGTGGTTGGGATGCCAGCTCGGGCAGGGCTACCTCTACGAGCGCCCCCTCTCGGTTGCCGAGGTCTACGCCTACTTGGCCGAGGCCTGAGCAGCATCGCGGTCCGCATCGCGAAGCTGACCGCATGCGGCTGCGACGTCGTCCCCTCGGGTGTCGCGAGCATGGGCCACGACACCGCGGCTGCGCAGCCGCTCCAGAAACCGCGTCACGCCCGTGGTCGTCGGCCGCATGTAGACCATGCCCGACAGCCCAGGACCCGTGGCGTTGTAAGGGATCACGTTGACGTGGGCGCGAAAACCCTCGAGTCGCTGAGCCAGCAGGTCCGCTTGGGCTTCGCTGTCGTTGACCCCGGCGAGCAGGCAGTACTCGATGGTCACGATTCGACCCGTGCGTTCTTGGTATTCGCGGGCCGCAGCCAAGATCGTCGCGACGTCATAGCGCTTCCCGGTCGGCACAATCCTGGCGCGCGTCTCATCGTCGGGCGCGTGCAAGCTCAGCGCGAGGAACGGAGGATGCTCGGACCTGGCCATCCGCTCGATCCCCTGGACGATGCCGACGGTCGAAACCGTGATGCGGCTCCATCCCAACCCACCCAGGCCCTGCCCGGCGATGTGGTTGATCGCGGTGAGCACGTTGTCCAGGTTGTGCATCGGCTCGCCGATCCCCATGAAGACCAACCGCCGAACCCTGCGTCCGTGTTCGGCCGCGACGCGAGTCACGTGAACGAACTGCTCGACGATTTCATCAACCTCGAGGTTTCGGTCCAACCCGCTGCGGGTGCTCGCACAGAAGTCGCACCCCATCGCGCAGCCCAGCTGCGACGACACACAGCACCATGCTTCACCCGCCCGGTATGACGGCATCATCACCGTCTCGATCGCGCCGCCACGCCTCAGACCGAGCAGCAGCTTCGTCGTGCCATCAGAAGAGACAACCCGGTCGCGAACGAAGGTTGCAGCCGGGAAGTGCTCGTGGCGAAGGGTCGTCTGCAGCGTCTTCCCGATGCTCAGCGCATCCGGGTCGAACACGCCACCGCCGCCGTAGTACGCACGCAAGAGCCTGCCGGCATGCGTCGGCGACTCCCCCCGTGCAGTCAGCCACGCGCCGAGAGTCGTGCGGTCGTGGGCGGCCAAGCTCATGGGTCAGGTGGACTTGTCGTCGGGGAGCACCTGCGCACGGAGCTCCCGCGCCCAGGTCTCGAGCCCACTGATCGTGCTCTTGAGGATGCGATCGTCGTCGGAGAGGATCTTCAGCTGCTCCTCGAGGAGCTGCTTGGCCCGCCGGATGCGCCCGCGCACCGTGCCCTCGGGAATCTCGAGAACCTCCCCGAGATCCTTCGCGGTCATCTCTTCCCAGTAGTACAGCTCCAACACGACCTGGTGCTCGACCGGGATTCGGCGCAGCGCTTGGAGCGTCAACGTCTGCTCCTTGCGCTTGGCGACGAGGACGGTGGGACTCAGCCCGAGGTCGTGAATGCTGGTGACGCCCAGGTCGAAGCGATCGTTGTCCCGCCGTCGCTTGCGCAACGAGGAGCGCAGCACATTGTGTGCGACTCCAAACAGATAGGTACGAAACGAGGACTGGCCGCGGAACCGCTCTTTGCCTTCGACGCAAGCGGTGAACGTGCGCTGCACCATGTCGTCGACGTCGCGGTCGGTCTTGTTGGCGAAGAACCGGCAAATACTGTCGAAGTGGCGCTCGAATAGCTCGCTGCCGCTCTCGCGGTCGCCGCCACGCCAGGCTTCGAGCAGCTCCATGTCCGTGGCCACGGGCCGAGAGTAGCAGCCGCTTTGCGTGCCCGGGCCTCGCCGAGGCATGATCGCCTGCAGATGCCTGACACTCCGCCCGACGGCCAGCCCCCTCGCGACGGCGAGGGTGCGATGGGACCGGCCCCCGGGGTGGAGGCGAGCGATCGAGCCCGGATTCGGGCGGGGGCGCGGGCCAAGCTGTTCGGCGAACCAGCCCCAGCTTCGGCGTCCTACCAGGGCACAGAAGACACCGAGTGCGGAACCACCGGCGCTCCAGCGCCTCCACCCGCGGACGATCCCGAGCGCATCGGGCGCTTTCGCATCCTGGACCGCCTCGGTGCCGGGGGCATGGGCGTCGTCTACAGCGCGTACGACCCCGAGCTCGACCGGAAGGTCGCACTCAAGCTGCTGCTCCCCGACCTCGCCGAAGATGCAAGCCGAGGCTCGACTGGCACCAGCCGGTTGCAGCGAGAGGCCCAAGCCATGGCTCGGCTCAACCACCCCAATGTGGTCACCGTGCACGAGGTCGGCAAGTACGAGGAGCAGGTGTTCGTCGCGATGGAGTTCGTCGACGGAACGACACTGCGGCAGTGGGCTCAGGAGTCCCGCGACTGGCAGGAGGTTGTCCGGGTGTACTGCGACGCGGCGGAGGGACTCGAGGCCGCCCATGCCGCAGGCATCGTGCACCGTGACTTCAAGCCCGACAATGTGATGCTGGGTGAAGACGGCCGCGTCCGCGTCATGGACTTTGGCTTGTCCCGATCGGACCGCTCGGACCCGACACTGTCCGACGAAAAGCCGGCGGACAATCAAGCGGAGACGCTGACGCAGACCGGCGCGATCATGGGCACGCCGGCGTACATGGCTCCCGAGCAGCACAACGCCTCGCCGACAACCGCGGCGAGCGACCAGTTCGCGTTCTGCGTTTCGCTGTGGGAGGCACTGACCGACGTTCGTCCGTTTGCGGGACGCACGTACGGAGAGCTCGCGGGCAACGTCGTCACGGGACGGATTCAAGCGCCGCCGGGAACCGCCACCGCGCCGCGGCGGATCTTCGAGGCACTCCGCAAGGGCCTCGCCACGAATCCCGAAGACCGCTTCACCTCGATGAGCGCCCTGGTTGCGGCCCTTCGACTCAGCCCGTTTCGCACGCTACGCCGAGTGGGCCTGGGGTTCGTGGCGGCAAGCGTCGCAGCGGGCGCCGTCTATGTCGGAACACGGCCCGAACACATGGGCGCCGGCGCCTGTGACCACGCCGGAGCCCCGCTTCGTGACTTCTGGGAGGGGAAACGGGCCTCGGTCGAAGCCGCACTGCTCCGACCCGACGCGCCCTACGCCGCCGCGACGTGGTCCACAGTCGAAGGCATGCTCGGCTCGTACGTCGACGACTGGGCCGGTGCTTCGGAAGCACACTGCACCGCGCAGCTGGTCGAGAGCGCCGACGCTGCCACGCTCGAACGGCAAGCCCAGTGCCTCGCGAGCCGCCGCAGTGCCGTCGAGGAGTTGGTGGCCGTGCTGTCGACCAGCGAAGACGGCATCGCGCAACAAGCCGTGCAGGCCGTCGTGACCCTGGCTCCGGTCGAAGCCTGCGCCGACCCACGGCGGCTGGAGGCCTTCTCCGTCGCACGGGCGCCAGAGGCGATCGAAGCGATCAACCAGGCCCGTGCCCAACTCGCCAGGGCGCGAGCCCACGGTGGGCTGGCCCACTACGACCGCGCCATCGAGCTTGCGGATGGGGTCATCGCGACGGCCCGCCGATACGACGACCCTAGCACTGAGGCGGCGGGACTCCTCGTCCGCGGACAATACACAGCCGCGCGCACGGGCGATTACCCAGCGGCAGAGAAGAATCTGCGCGACGCGATCCGTCTGGCCGAGATCGGGGACGATCACACGACGCGAGCACTCGCGCTGATTCGCTTGATCTACATCGTCGGCCGGGATGCCAAACGACATGCCGAAGCCCGGTCCCTGGGCGCCGATGCAGGCGCGGTCCTCCGGATGCTCGGTGCAGATCCTCTCCTGCAGGCGGGCCTCGACATGAACCTGGGGGGCGCCGACCGAGTCGGGCGCGAGCTCGATGATGCCCTGAAGCACTACACATCCGCGTTGGCGATCTACTCGGAGATCTACGGAGAGGACCATCCCAACACCGCTCGCGCGCTCACCAGCCTCGGAGGCCTGTACATCACCCGACGAGAGCCGAAACTCGCGGTCGAGGTTCTCGAACGGGCGGAGGCGAGCTTCGAGAAGACCCTTGGCGCCGAGCATCCCTTCGTGCCGGTGGTCCTCGGCAACCTGGGCACCGCATACAAGGCCCAACGTGACTTCCCGCGTGCCATCGAAACCCTCGAGCGAGCTCTGCTGCTCCGCAAGCGAGCGAACGGAGAAAAGCATCGCGGCGTCGCAAAGAACCTCTTCAACCTCGGCTCCGCACAGTACGAAGCGGGGCGCTACGACGACGCGATCAAGAGCCTCGAGACCGGACTCAACACCCTGATCGAGATCGACCCCAACGAGCCAGCCAGGCTCGGTCGCTATCGCCTTCTGATCGGGTCCGCATACCTCAACAGCGGCCGCTCTAAGCTCGCACGCCAGTGGCTAGAGCCTCTACTCGACGTATTCCCGGTGACAAGCGGCCCGGCAGGGAAGTTTGCCCGGCGATCCCGCTACTACCTCGCCATCGCAAACATGCCGGGCGACCTTCAGCGCGCTCGAACGTTGGCCCAAGTCGCGCTGGAGAGCGCACTGACGTCCGACCCTGAAACGGATCTCCTCGACCACGTGCTGTTCCTACTCGACACCGCCGAGTTCAGTCGCTCAACCCCCGCCGGATGAGCTGTCCTCAGCATCGCCGACGATGACGCAGTAGCCACGCGGCGTGCAAGTTGCTGCCGCGTCACAACACGACGCGTCGTCACTGCACCAGGCCGCTTCGTCCAAGGTGGGAACGCACGCGAACTGGCATCGGAACGGGCCCCGCTCGCCCTCGTTCCAATCTGCGACGCATGCGCCAGCACCGTCGCAGTCCCCTTCCCCAGCACACTCCGAGTCGATCTCTCCCGTGGTCGTCGAACCCGTCGCGAGCCCGGTGCTGGTTGCTGCGTCGCAACCTTCGAGTCCGTCGGTGCCGCTCCCGCTCGTCGCTTCGACGTCGGTGTCTCGGCATCCGCCCGCGGGAAGGTCCTCGGGCATCTCATCGCTCAAGTCCGACGCACCCTCGAGTTCCGACGCGCACGCGCCGAGGACGATGAGTAGCAGAAGGATCGATCGTTTCATTCTGTGGCCCCTCCGCTCGAGCTGCCGGAGTCATCACCGGCCGGCTCGGGAATGATGCAGTAGCCCCGAGCCGTGCACTGGGCCGACGGATCGCAACACGAGCCATCATCAATGCACCACGACGCCTCGTCGAGCAGCGGAACGCAGGCGAACCGACAGACGAAGGGTCCGCGCGACTCCGCCTCCGCATCCCAATCCGCGACACAAGCGTCCTCACCCAAACACGAGTCCGTGGCCTCGCATCCGTCGACCACGGGTGCGGTGGTCGAGCTGCTTCCGCCCGTCGACGACTCCGGGCCGGTCGCACCCGAGGACGAAGCACACGCGTCCGTATCCGTGTCCTCGCACGACGGCGCGGGGAGGTCTTCGGGCATCTCGTCGGTGAGACTGCCCGGCGAGAAACATGCGCTGAGTCCAAAGGTGAAGAGTAGGATCGTCGCGGGTCTCATGGGAGGCCGTCCGCGGTGCCGTCGAGTACACCGTCGGGTGTGCCGCCGCCGGCTGGAAGGTCTTCGGGCATTTCGTCCGTGAGTTTCGGATCGCTGACGACGTCGTCGGAGCCTTCGGGCTGGCCGGGGACAACGCAGTATCCCCTCCCCGTGCAGACCGCGTCTGGGTCACAACACGACGCATCGTCGCGACACCACGCGCTCTCGTTGAGGGTGGGAATGCAGGCGAAGCGACAGGAGAAGGAGGTCCGTACGCCGTCCTCCCAGTTCGCAGCGCAGGCCCCAGCACCGTCACAGTCTTCGGTCACGGTGCACTCGAACGTCTCGGCTTCGCCCGCCTGGCCAGACGTCGACCCCGACCCTCCCGCCGACGAGGTGCCCGACTCGCAGTCTTCGTCGTCGGTCTCGCCCTCGCGGCACTCACCGGCCGGAAGATCCTCGGGCATCTCATCCGAGAGGTCTACCGGGCCATCGGCATGCACGGAGTCATCTGTGCTCCCATCGCACCCAAGACCCGCGGCAAGCAGGACTCCAAGCACAAGCATGCCGCGAGTCATGTCGCGCCTCCAGTCGTCCCGTCGGTGTCCGTGCCGGTGGCGCCGGCGGTGTCCGTGTCCGTGTCACCGTCCGTGTCCGTGTCCGTGTCGCCGTCGGTATCGGTGTCTTCGCCACCACTCCCCGTCGAGCCATCCCCTCCCTCGAGGACGCAGTAGCCACGATCTGTACACCGGGCTCCGGCGTCGCAACACGCGTCGGCGTTGGCGCACCACGACGTGTCGTCGAGAAGCGGAATGCAGCTGAAGCGACACTCGAACTCGCCGAGTGCTTCGGTCGTCTCATCCCAGGGCGCGGCGCAGACCCCCTGGCCGACGCAACCGTCGGCGACGCAGTCCGCCGCAGCGCCGCCGGTGGATGCACTGTCGCCAACACCCGCACTATCGCCCTCGGTCTCGCAGTCTTCGCCCATCGTCTCGGCGCAGCTTCCGGCCGGGAAGTCGTCGGGCATGTCGTCGCCGAACACGTCGGTCTCGCTCGAGCCCGCTCCGTCCGCCGAGGAGTCGGCGTCACAGGCCGCGAACAACAGCGACGCAGCCAATAGCCATCTCTTCGTGCTCATCCTTCACCTCCGGTTCCAGTGGAGTCCCCGCCGGTCGAGCCGGTCTCTTCGCCGCCGCTGCTGCTGGAGTCGGCCGCCGGTGGCTCCTGAGGAGGCACACAGTAGCCGCGCGCGGTGCAAATCGCGTCGGCATCGCAACAAGCCGCAGCGTCGGCGCACCACTGCGTCTCGTCATACGATGGGATGCACGCGAAGGCGCAGTCCGCCTCGCCAGCGGTTTGCGTTTCCGGATCCCATGGAGCGACGCAGACGTCGTTGCCGAGGCAGTCGTCCGAGCTCTGGCACGGCCCGACGGGCCCGCCGGTTGTCTCCCCGCCCGTGCTTCCAGACGTGAGCCCGGTCGTGGAGTCACCTGTCGAGGCCGACGTCGCCGGTGACGTCGACGCGTCGGTCTCGCCGTCCGTCGCCGACTGACCCGCGGGGAGGTCCTCCGGCATCTCATCCGTGAGGGTGTCCTCGCTATCACCGCATCCCCCGAGCAGCAGGCCCGCGAACACCGCAAGCTTCCAACAATCTAAGCGCATGACCTCACGGTAGCGGCAAAATCATCGATAGGCCCGCGAATTCGTGACTTGGGGAGGATGCGGAATCGCAGCGGCGCGCCGTGATCGTTTGGCAGTTGGGAGGCACTACCCTGTCTGTACCCCCTTATTGCGAGGACTTTCATGACTGCGAACCGCCCCATTCCCCCGCTACGACGCGCCTTGCTCCACCCCGTGTGGCTCGGCGCCGTCGCCACGCTGGCGATCAACGACCACCTGCTCAAGGGCTCGGGCCTGGTGCCGGGCTGGCTCACCGGAAAGCTGAGCGACATCGTCGGGCTGTTTGCGGCGCCGCTCCTCCTGGCGGTCCTGGTGCGGGTCTCCACTCGCCGAGGATGGGCGCTCTCCCACATCGCCATCGGGGTCGTGTTCTCCGCGATCCAGGTCTCAACGGCCGCCGCAGAGGCCTGGTCGGGCTTCATGGGTCTGTTTGGCTTTCCGTGGGCCATCACCTCGGACCTCACCGACCTCCTCACGCTTCCTGCGCTCGCGGTCAGCTACCTCTACGTGCCGCGCCTGGCCGGCCAGCGGGTCGCACACCGTGCAACCGGCGAGGTCGCCGTCGCCTCCGCCGGGATGCTCTGCTGCGTCGCAACCAGCCAGATTGAAGAGCCTTTCTACGGCTCGTTCGACGCGGACACGTACATCCACAACGCGAACGACTTCGACATCGTGTTGCGCATTCGCCCGCTCAAGGAATCCGCGGAGTTCGATTGCGACCTGGTGGAGGAAGATCCTGCAGGTTACCTCCGCGATGCGCTGTTCGCCGATGCGCAGAGCTGGACGCTCGCGCCCGACGCAACGATGCCGGTGCTCGAGCTTTGGGATCGGCCCACGCGCAGTTGTCACGCTGCTTGGATCGATGCCGACAACCTCGCCCCATCCGTCATCTTCTGGCGCGAAGGGCAATACCCGCAGACCTTCGTCGACGGTACCGGCATCACGCCCGACACCAGCGGCTGGATCTCGGTCGCGTTCGACGGCGATGGGCTCGGCACGTACGAAACTCAGGACGACCTCGTCTTCCGCATCGAATCTCTGACCGCACCCGAGCCTGGCGTCTGCACACCCTCGGCCGAATCCAGCCGCCTCGCCTGGGGCAGCATCCCGACGGGCGAGTGGATCTTGTCGAGCGTGGATGAAGGACTCGATGGTTGCGTTCAACTCGCCCTACGCACTGGATTCGAAGAGGACCTCGATGTCCCGGGCAAGCCGTGGGAGCTGTGTCTTCCGCACGGAGCGTTCCCCTTCGAAGAGGGCGACCTGATCGTCTTGGAGGATGCGTCCACCAACGCCGTGACCGAGGCCGTTGCGCTGACACGAAACGACCCCGAGACGGGAGAGGCCGAGACCACCCTCACCGCCATGCGCAGCAACGGGGGGTCGACCGTGTACGGCATGCAAGCCCTCGTCGACCCCGAGCTCGCCTGTGATGCCATTGCCGAAGAGGCGTGCGGCACCGTTCGCCGCGCCGTCTCGGTCTCGATGGTCGGTGGCGGGTTCGAATCGGTCGGTGTGCAGCAGGGCACCGAAGTCCCCGCCACGACCCAGAGCGAGACCCAGACCCTCGAACTCCACCTCGTCCACGCATCGGAGCGGCTCGTCGCCGATACCGCCTGTGACAGCGGTCCCCTTGAACTGGGCACCGACCTCGAACTCGTCGCGATTCGCCGCGAGCGCGGAGGAGAATGACGATGAAGAAGAATGCACTGATTACCCTTATCTGTTCCGTCCTCTCTGTCGCCGGCGGCTGCGCTGCAGATGCCGACTCTGCTGGCGCGAACTCTGGCGCTGCCGGCGGTGCAGGGGTCGCCCAAGGCGGAGCCCAGGACTTCGGCGAGTTTCGCCAGATCCTCGACGACGGCGGCATCCCCCACCCCGCCACTCTCGACGACGTGGGCTTCTTCAACGAGCACAAGGTCGAGTTCCCCACGCCGGAGTGTGACGACGACATCTGCCTGCACGGTCAGCTCGGCGTGATGGGCAACATGATCACGGGCAGCAACTGCACGTTGATGCTTCTGGGCATGAACACCGCGATCGACCCCACCACGCTGGAACGGCCTCCGCTCAACCTGTCGATCGCCGTCGACATCTCCGGGTCCATGCGCGGGACCAACATCACCAACCTCCGCGAGGGCCTGTTCCGCATGCTGGACGACCTTCGACCGGCGGACCGGATCTCACTCATCGCGTTCGACGACACCGCCGAAGTGCTCGTGGAGAACGTCGCTGGCGATTCTCCGGAGCTTTCGGAAGCGATCGGCCTCCTCGAGGCGGATGGGAGCACCAACATCTACGCCGGACTGCGCGAAGCGTACGACACCGTCCAGCTGCACGCGGTGGAGGGCTATCAGAACCGCGTCATCTTGCTGTCGGACGGAGAAGCGACCTCGGGCATCACATCCGATGCACGGGTCGAGGAGATGTCGCGGCAATACAACGAGCTCGGATACGGACTCACGACGATCGGTATCGGAGAGAGTTTCGATCCCGAGCTGATGCGCGAGCTCGCGGTCACCGGCGGCGGCGCGTTCTACTTCCTGGAGAGCCCCGAAGCCGTCCGTGAGGTTTTCGAGGAAGAGGTCAAGGCGTTCCTCCTCCCGCTTGCAACCGACGTCCGCATCGATGTGAGCGTCAGCGAGGGATACTCGCTACGGGCGATCTACGGCACCCAAGGGGCCGAGCTCGAGGGCAACGAGGCGACCATCGACATCCCCGCACTTCAGCTCGCGCACCGCACCGAGGTCGACGATGACGCTGGAGGCCGCCGGGGTGGCGGTGGTGCGATCATCGCAGAGGTTGTCCCGCTGGATGCATCCGTCGGTGCGGGCTCCGTGGGCACGCTCGTCATGACCTACACCGTCCCGGGGAGCGAAGACACCGTCGTCCAGGAAGTCCCGATCACCTCGGCCCTATCCCCCGGAGACGTCCCGGAGGACGGAGAGTTCGAGAGCACGGGCGTGGAAAAGGCCTTCGTCATGCTCAACATCTACGCCGGGTTCGACATGGCCGCGACCCGCAGCGCCTACGGGGACATGACCAGTGCGCTTGGCGTCTTGGAGCGCCTGCGCGAGAGCGTGGCCCTGTGGCTCGAGAGCAACGACGACGCCGACATCGAGGACGATCTCCGGTATGTCGACCTGTTCATCGCCAACCTGCGAAGCCGCGGCGCCTCGAGTCCCCCGCCCGAGCGGCGACCGCCCGAGATCTGGCCCCTGGATTAGTCTCTAGAGGGAAACCTCTCGGTTTCCCTCGCTGCGGGAGCGGAGCTCCCTTCGCTCACCCTTCCAAGTTCGGGCTGCGCCCTCGCCGAGGTTGTGAAATGCGCTCTCGTCTCAGAGGGGAACCTGCCGGTCCGCGACTCCTTGGTCGGATCGGAGTCGCGGAACCAATAGAAAAAGCCCGCGGCATCGACCGCGGGCTTTTCTGCGAGAACGGGTTCGATCAGCCGCCGCAGGAGGCTTCGCCCTCGGCGTCCGCTTCGCCTTCGGCCTTGTCGCCACCGCAGGAGCCTTCGCCCTCAGCCTCAGCCTCAGCCGTGTCGCCACCACAGTGTCCGTCGTCGGGGTGATCGTCGGCAGCACAGGAACCTTCGCCAGCGTCGGCGGCCGGAACCGTTGCGTCGGGAACCTCGGTCGCGGGCTTCTCTTTGTCGCAGCCCGAAAGGAACAGAGCTCCGGAACCGAGGACAGCGAGAGTGGACGCGATGTCTTTGAGCTTCATGGTGGCGGCATCATGCACGCCCCGCGCGGCATCGTCTACCGAGACCGGCCTTAGGCGGGCTCGATACGTACCAGCACGCGATCGAGGATCGCCATGCAGCCCACGGCGATTGTCTCACCGGGTGCCAAAGCTTGGAACGTACCCAGCTCTCGGATGACGCGCAGACGCCGATATGCCACAGGCTTCTCGTCACGACTCACGCGCCGGTAGACCCCTTCGAGCGAACCGAGCGAGTCGAGCCGGAGCCCCTCAGCCGTTGCCGTGAATGTGCCCGGCGCTTCGATGCTGGGTCCGTCCACATCGAACGGCTCCCCAAGCTCGAGACGGTACAGGACCGGCCGCGACCGGGAAGATCGACCTCCGTCCATCTCACCGAGCATCGAGACGATCAGTCCGTCAACGGGCGCCGCGACGACAGAGCGCATGACGGTCGCGTCTGCATCGGAGACGCCGCCAGGATTGGTCCGATCGTTCGCAAGCGGGCCAGCCGATGTCGACTCTCCGACTCCCACCGCCGCGTGGTCGGTCACATCGTCCATCGCGACCCCCGGAGCACCCATCTCGACCCCGCACCACCCGCAGTATTTATGCCGCCCGTAGTTGTCGCCGCCACACGTGCGGCACTTGACGTCGAGCTTCACATGCGTGGCCGATCGCCCGGAGCGTTGCTGTACCCACGGCCGTCGCCGTCCCAATGTCGCGTTGCTCCGCATCCGAATCCAACTTCACAATACCGACAAAGCAACAGACCACGCCACCCTCACTGTCGCGCCGGCCGCCCCTACTGACCGGAGCTCAGCACACCGAGAGCGATACCGAACCGCGACGCCCAAGCGACCTCGTTGTGTGGAGCCTCTGGGTCCCACCGATAGAAGAGATCATCTTCGTCGACCCAACCCAGGGACCGCATCAGATCCGCAAAGGCGACGTTCTCGCAGTAGTTATCGCCGCTGCCGCCCGGACACGGTCCTGCACCTCCGCTGTCGACGTAGACCAACAGCCCTGCTGGCGCGGTGTCGGCATACCGGTCGAGCATCGTCTCGTTGTCGAGACCGAACGTACCCCAGCCCAGAGTTCCCGACATGGAGCCGACAGCCCCGAAGACGTCCGGGTGGCGATGTGCGAGGTGCAGACTCACGAGCCCGCCAAGGGAACTGCCCAACACCGCGGTGTTTCCCGGGCCGCTCCGGGTCGGATACCGCTCCGCGATGAACGGCAACACACCCTCAACCACGAAGTCCGCGTAGTCGTCGGCCTGCCCACCGATGGGGCCACCACCGATGTCGTCCGTGACGTGGGTGTACTCCTCGAAGCGGGCCGACGTGTTGTCGATCGCGACGATGAGGACCGGATCGATCTCGTCTTCGGCGATCATTTGCTCGGCCGTTTGAGACGCTCTCCAACCGCCGGAGATCCCCTCGGGGTCGAACAGATTCTGCCCGTCATGCATGACCAGCACGGCGACATCTTCGGCGGCATTGGCCGCGGCCGGCACATAGACACGAAGGGTCCGCGGCTGCAGCGGCTCGACCGCTTCGCCGAACGCGGGCCAGCGCTCGTGGTGACTCCGCCCCGAGTCGGAGTCGACGAGCGAGTACTCGCCAAACCGGTCCCAGCCGTATCTGCGGGCCAGTGGGTCGGCAATGAACAGCTCGCCGTCCACCAACTTGTACAGGCCCCCGGGCACCTCGACGGGCACGTCCGCAACCAGGAGCGGCGCGCCATCGACCGGCCGCGTCATCGGCAGCGGCTCCCAATCGTTGAAGTCGCCTGCGACAAAGAGCGGTCCCGAAGCCACGGCGACGAAGACGACCCGGTCGTCACAGCGGAACGGGAGACCGTGTCCGCCGTACTGCGCTTCCCGAACGAACGTGTCGATCGCCGCATCGACGGTTTTGGGCTCCGCTCGGCCAAGTTCCTCGACGAAAACATCGAGCCGGTCGCAGTCGCTGGGCGCGGTCTCGCCGGTGGTCCCGGACTCGTCAGCGTCCGACATGGATCCACCATCGGAACTCGTGGACCCACTCGTGGGCCCCCCACCGCTCGAGGCCTCCGAGGACGTGGGGGTGATGCTTGTGCCACCGCTGCTCGTGTCGCTGGAGGTCGCGGAGGAGCTCTGCTCGGTCTCCGCCTCCGAAGGCTCGGCGCTCCCACATCCAAGCAGAGCGAAAGCGCTCCAAACCACGCCCGTACGTACCGTGACACCCATCGCGCGCCACCGTATCAGCCCAGAGCGCCTCCGAGCTGAGGTACCCTCGACGCCGTGCGTGGGCTGTCCTTGCTCCTCCCGGCGATGCTTGGGCTGCTGTCGTGCCAGTCCTCCGCTGGGTTCCAGTGCATGGGTGACGACGCCTGCTCCAACGGCGGGATCGCCGGAGCATGCCAACCCACGGGATACTGCAGCTTTCCCGACCCGGACTGCGCATCGGGGCAACGCTATGGCGAGCTGGCGGAGATCTATGCGCAACAATGCGTCCCCCCAGACACTGACACGGACGCCGGAGGGGAGTGCGGCGATGGAGTGCTCGACCCCACAGAAGCGTGCGACGGTTCCGATATCGGCGACGAATCCTGCGCCTCCCAGGGGTTCTCGTCGGGCGCACTGTCCTGCACAGACACATGTGAACTCGACGTGTCCAGCTGCTCTCCGTGCGGCAACGGAGCGGTGGACCCAGATGAACAGTGCGACGGCTCCAACCTCGGAGCAGTGTCTTCGTGCGCGGACGTAGGCCTGGGTGACGCACGCGAGTTGTTGGCCTGCACCCAAGCATGCCAGCTCGACTACAGCGCGTGCAGCAGCTGCGGTGATGGGCAAGTCACCGCGCCCGAAGAGTGTGACGGAGATGTCTCGGATATCAGCTGCGCGGAGGCCGGGCTCGAGGGGGCTGGAAACGTGGGGTGTGGCCCCGGCTGCACCCTCGACACATCCGCATGTGGAAGCTGCGGCAACGGGATCGCCGAGGAGGGCGAGGCATGCGACGGCGCAGACCTCAACCAAGCCGCCTGCGAGGATCTCGACTTCAGCGGCGGAGCCCTTGGATGTGCGGATGACTGCACCTTCGACCCACAAAACTGCTCGGTCTGCGGCGACGGTGCCACGCAGCAGGGGGAGACTTGCGACGGCCTCGATCTCGGTGACGCAAGCTGTGACTCCCTTGGATTCGAAGGCGGCGACTTGAAATGCTCCCCAGACTGCGACTTCGACGTCTCGGATTGCAGCGGTGAAGGCTGCGGCAATGGCTTCGTCGATCGGGGCGAAGCGTGCGACGGAGACGTCGGCGACGAAGACTGCGCCAGCCTCGACCTGGGCGTCGGCGAGCTCTCATGCGTGACGTGCCAGTACGACACTTCGGGCTGCAGCCCCCCCGCCAACATCTCGGTGTCCGGCACCGGCGTGGCGACCGATGCCGCAACGATCACGCTCACCTGCGAAGGCGGCACGGACACCTGCGAGGTGTCTGGCCTGTGGGAGGTCGTATCTGAAGGCTGCGCTGTTGTCTGCGGAGAGGCCGAAGATGTCACCGTCTCCGTCTCAGTTCTCGACGGCAGCCTCACCGTCCCTTGGACGATCGACTACGGGGCTCCGATGAGCTTGGTGTGCTCCGGGATGGACCCATGCACGCTGACCCGGCCCGCACAAGACGGCCTGAGCTTCACGATCGAGTTCTGGGCGGTCGGCTGAGTCTCAGGTCGCACCGCACCCGTACAGATCCGCCAAGCAACAACGCCAACGGGCGGTCTTTGACCAAAAAGATCGTTTTCCGGGATCCAAACCACCTCGGTATCCGTCTGGAGGGG
The DNA here is from genome assembly GCA_913061055.1 of uncultured Pseudomonadota bacterium. GTDB lineage: Bacteria > Myxococcota_A > Polyangia > Nannocystales > Nannocystaceae > CAJXVA01. The sequence goes on along the minus strand of CAJXVA010000042.1, from coordinate 14,195 downwards.
CACGCCGGAGGTTCCACCCCGGCAGAACAACGAAGCCCTCATGCCGGATCGACTCGAATCCTCCCTGCCAACGCGCACCTGCCGTGGCTCCTTCCCGTTCTCGATGCTTGTCACCGCCCTGCTGCTGTCGGGAGGCTGCGCCGACGGGGCGGAGTCTCCATCGGACGACGGCGCCGGAACGACGAACCTGACGAGCACCGCGACCGCGACCGCGACCGACCCCGCGACCGCGACCGCGACCGACCCCGGCTCCACGAGCGGTGGAGACACCGCACCCGAGACCGCCGACACCGGCGAACCCGACAGCACGACGGGGACCGGCTCGGAGCCAACGACCAGCCCTGGCGCGACGGGTGACCCGACGGACACAGGCTCAGACTCTGGAGGCAGCGGCGAGGACTGTCAGCCGGGAAGCAACGACGTGACCGCCATGGGTAGCGTCGTGGCGTCGTCCACGTTCGGGGACAACGAGTACCCCGCCGCCCTCAGCGTTGATGGGGACCCGGCGACCTCCTGGTTCTCGGCGGGCCCCGGGCCCAAAGGCGGACCCGCGAGGTTCGCCTGGACCATCGAAGAACCCCGCTGCCTCAGCACCCTCGTGCTGACCGGCAATGGGGGACACGCCAACCCGGACTTCCACGAGCAGTTCGGGTTCGAAGCGGTCACCGTGCGGGTGTTCCTCGGGGAGAAGGCCGTATTCCAGATGGATGAATCACTCGCAGGCACACCCGACCCCACGGTGACCGTGGAGCTTGGGGAGGTGTTCGGAGATCGCGTTGAGCTGGAACTCTCCGGTCACGAAGATCCGATCTGCGGCGGATTCGCAGAGCTTCAGCTCTCGGGCGCGTAGCTGCCCTCACCTCCGGTTCACAGCGGGCTCTGTCCCGTGGCGACCCGGAAGTCGGCGTGCGCGCGGTGGTAGTCCGCGGCCGTGTCGACGACCGAGGCTTGCGCGCTCGCAACCGCGAGCTCGCGCAAGTTGACGACCACCAGGTCCGAGGCGCCCTCCCGAAACTTACGGCGCTCGGCTTCGGCGAGCGTCGCGGCGGCCTCGGCCTGCCTGCGAGCAAGGTCCCAGGCGCGGTGTGACGCGACCAAGGCCACATGGGCTTTGCGAACCTCTGACTCGATCTTGTCCCTCGTTCCCCGCACCTTGGCTCGAAGGCCGGCCAGCTCGGCTTTGGCGACCTGGAGCTGGCCGCGAGCCTTTCGGAGCGGAATCGGGATCGAGAGCATGAAGCCCACGCCAAACTCGGCGGAAGGCTGAATCGTGCCCGGGCCGAAATCCTGGGCGCCAAAGGCCTGCACGGAAGCGTCGGGGCTGCGCAGGTTTTTCGCCAGTCGCACCTCGACGTCCGCGGCGTCCCGCTGCGCGTCGAGTCCAGCGAGCTCGGGTCGGCGCTCCAGCGCCTCGTCGACGCCCGCCTCCAAGGAGATGGACGACGGCGGTCCTGGGTCGCGGATCTCGGGCGGCACCTGGTCGGCAGTGGGCCGTACCGGGCGGAGCTCGGCGTCTCGGTAGTACAGCGAGAGCTCGATCGCGGCCTTGTCGAGCTTCTGCTTAGCCTTGACGACCTTGGCCTCCCGGGACAAGACCAACCGCTCGTTGTCGACCTTCTTGATCGCTTCGATCGCGCCGGCATCCACCTGGGCATCCAGCGCTTGCTGCCGCGCCCGTGCGAGCTCGAGTAGGCCTTCGCTGATCGCGAGGTTTCGCCCCGCTGCCACCCAGCTCCAGTACGCCGCGGCGGCCTCCCGTTGCAGCGCCAACGTCGTGGCATCAACTTGAGCATCGGCACCGCGGATCCCGGCCTTGGTTGTCGCGATCTTGGCCCGGCGCGCATCGATCGGGCCGCCATTCCAGATCGGGATGTCGATGCCTGCCCGCAGCTCCCCGTACTGCCGCGTCTGGAGGTCCCCTTTGTAGACCGGGTAGTCGCCCCAACCGAAGCGATAGCCCGCGTAGACGGAAGCGCCCCATACCGGTGTCGCCTGCTCGATGGTCGCGTCGAGCTGAGCGTTCTCGTAGTAGCTCACGGGCGTCCACTTTCCCTTGAGCGCGACCTTGGGGTCGAAGCCGCCTCGGGCTGACAACGCCTTTCCCCGGGCAGCCTCGCGCTTCTGCTCCGATGCCTCGAGCGCAGGGTGCGTGCCCTCTACAGAGTCGAGAACCTGCTTGAGGCGTAGTGGTGCCGCGGCACTTGCACTCCCCGAAATGCTGAAGATGGTCGCCGCGAGCAGCGACTGCGCGATGATGCGGATCATTTGCCCGCCAACGTGTTCTTGCCGCCCAAGGCGGACTTGGAGGCATCGTCAGGGGCCGACACCGCCGGCGGGAACCCGTTGAAGAGTCTCCAAAGTTCGTAGCCCAAGCTGACCTGGTTGAGGAGGACCCAGCCGTTGGCGCGAACGCCCTGCCGAAGGTATCGGGAGTCTGGCCACTCTTCGCCCTCGAGCTGAGTGACGACGATTCGGAACTGCCCTTTGCCGTTGTCGGTCGAGTCGACGAACGCGACTTCCCCCCCGAACGTTCCGATAGCAACCGACGGCCATCCGACAAACTGAACCGCGGGCCACCCTTCAAACTGGATTCGCACTTCGCGGCCCGGTGTGATCAGAGGCGCATCATTGCCGTCGACCCACAACTCGACGGCCCGAGCCGTGACATCGGGGACCAGGATGGCGAGCGCATCGCCCGGCTTGACGACCTCGCCGCCTTCTTTGGCGGACAACTGAAAGACCGTGCCGGCACGGGGGGCCACGACCTGCATCTGACGCTGCTGCGCGAGCTTGACGTCGAGCTTGGCGAGGTCGGCCTCCGCTTTCGCCACGTCGGACTTGGCCTTCTGCATGGAGGACTTCGCATCCTCGACCTTGGCCTCGGCCTCTCCGTCGATCTTGGACCGGTCGGCCTGGGCCGCCTTGACCTCGCGCTTGGCCGCCGAGAGTGAAGCCCTCTCCTTGTTGAGCTTGGCCGCGGTGGTGCGCGCCTTCATCTCTGCCAGCTCGAGCTTTCGCGTGGAGACGAGACCCTCGGAGTGGAGCTTTTCGACTCGCTTGAGGTTGAGCCCCGCGGTTTCCTTCTCGGCATCGGCGGCCTCGTAGGCTCGCTCCGCCCCTTCGAGCTTGTCCTTGGCGATCTGGGACTTCAGCGAGGCACTTGTGAACGCTGCCGTGCGGGATCCATCCAGCGCGACGGTCTTGGCATCTGCGACCACGATGGTGAGTCGAGCCGCCTCCCTGCGAGCGATGATGGCCGTCCGCTGACGCTCCAGCCGGGCGATCAACTCGGGGTCGTTGTCGGCCAAGTCCACGACAGGTTCGCCCGCTTCGACGTGGTCGCCTTCTTGGACGTGCCAGTGAACCACCCGGCCCTTCACCGGAGCTTCGACCGTCTGCTGGCGCTCGAGGGGCGCGTAGGCGGTGACCCTTCCCCCGCCCCGAACCGACTGCTGCCAGGGGGTGAACACCAGCGCCACAACGGAGAGGATGAGCGCGATCAAGAGCATGTAGGCCAGGACGCGAGCACCATCAATACTGCCGGCCGCGGAAAGCGGCGTGGGCGCGACACGGTTTCGACGAAGCCAGCTCATGACACCACCTCGAGCGCAGAATTCTCGATCCGAAGTTGAGACGTACAGCGACGACGCACCACGGCCTCTTCCGAGACGACGACCAAGGTCCACGGAGCGGTGAGATCGAACAGCTCATCGAGGAGCCTCACCATCCCCTGATCCGACAGGCCCAGACCATCGAGCGCTCGATCGATCAGCAGCGCCCTTGGCTGGTGCGCGATGCCGCGGATCAGCGCGAGCCTTCGTTGCTGGCGCTCGGAGAACGGACTGCCATGGGGCGTCATGGGCTCATCGAGCCCTCGAGGTAGGGCATCCACCGCGTCCTCGAGTTCGAGCAGACGCAAGAGTCGGCGGGTGTCCGGCTCGGGCAACGGCACACCACCAAGGAACAGGTTGTCCAGAACCGAACCCGCGACGAACTCCGGGTGCCCGACGACCACGGCAAAGTCGCGGATAGAGCCCAGGTCGGCACGCCGCAGGTCGAGCCCATCGTGCTGGATCCCGCCCTCGGCCGGCTGCCGGACGCCCCCGAGGACCTCGAGCAAGGACGTCGTGCCTGCCCCGGTATTGCCATCGATGAGCACGCGCGAACCGGCCTCGATGTCGCGCGTGATGTTGCGGACCAGCGTTCGTCCGCCGCGACTCACCGAGACGGCTCCCGCGGAGATCTCCAGCGGTCCCGAACCGTGCGGCCTCTCGCCGCCGACGCGCTCCGTGGGCTGATCGAGCACCGACCCGATCTTCAGAACCCCGACGCCAAGGTCGTAGAATTTCTCGAGGTTCTTGCCAACCTTTGTGAAGCCCGCTCCCATCGCTGTGACGATGAGTTCGGCCGCGACGAGCTGGCCCAAGGTCAGCTGCCGGTTGAGCACCAGGTAGCCGCCGACCCCGAGGAGCGAGACGACCGCCAAAACTTGCAGGAACATTCCGCCCGAGAGCTGGCGGAGTAGGACTCGGAAATGGCCCTTCCGCGCCGCAACGTAGTCCCGCGCGAGGATGTCCGACCGGTTCCAAGCGTGGTCTCTCGCGGATGCGCCGACAAACAGCCGAGGCGCCCGGGCGATGTCCTCGAGCCACCCGGCGACCCGATACTTCGCTGAGGATTCGTTGATCGCAGTCGGCAGGGCTCCCCGCCCGAGCGCGAGCACCAGCACCAGCAGCGTCACCAGTACCGCGTTGAAGGCGAGGAGAAGGGGGTGATAGAAGCCCAGCAGGACCATGCCGACGCCCGTCTGAAGGGCCAGGCTGAGACCGTCGAGCAGCAGCGTCGACAACGACTTCTGCACCGCGACGATATCGAAGAACCGGTTGACCAGCTCCGGGCCGAACCGCTTGTCGTGCTCTGTCACCGGTACGCTGGCGAGGCGTCGCCCGAAGTCGTCCGCAACGCGAACGAAGTACCGGCGCTGGATCACCTCGACGACATACGCCTCGAGCACCCGCAACACCGCCGAGAACGACAGGCCCCCGAACAGCAGCAGGGTGAGAACGACCAGGGGCTGGAGCGTCGAGCCGAATGCAACAGAGTTGACGACCGCTTGCACCGCAACCGGCGTCGCGAGGGTCAGCAGTCCGATGACGACCGCGTAGACCGCGACGACCCCAAGGTCGCGCTTCTCCAGCCCAAGAAACGCGCGCAGCCGCAGCCACGGTCGCTTGCCAAGCTCTGCTCGAGACTGCGCGGAGACGTCCTGCAAAGCAAGACGAGGGGAAAAGTGCAGAATCTCGGCGTCGACGGTGAGGGCGTCGAGTTCCTTGAACGACAGCGACTCCTGCGCAACGGTTCGGGCGTTGACGATCGAGACGAGGACCCGATGTCCCCGGCGGGCGGTGGCGACGAGCCATCGCCCATCCTCGAGGACGGCCACCGACGGAATGACCACCGTGGCATCGTCATGGGGCGACCGACGGCGGACGCTCAGACCCAGCTCGGCCGCAGCGACCTCGGCCGCCTCGAGCGAACTCGCGCAGGCCCGACGACAGCGACGAACGGCTCGCATCGCATCATCGGCACGCACCGGGCTGCCCGCCGCCTCGGCGACGACTTCCAGCGCATGCGCGATGGAGGCGTATTCGGACTCCATGACCCGGGGCGGGACATCTCTGTCGAGGGCGGTCATCCTTATCAGGACTCTTCTTTCGTGAAGCTCAAAGCATGAACTCCATGTCATGTATATGTTGACATGACTCAAACGTCAACGTAAATTGACCCAAGGAGACGACGAGCGTGAAGCCGAAGGACAACGAAGCCGCCGAACACAGCTGGACGTTCCTCAGCAACTACGCCCACGTGCTCGTCTGTCTTGCACGGGATCCAGACATCACGCTCCGGGAGGTCGCGGAACAGGTCGGGGTGACGGAACGCGCGATCCACCGCATCGTCGCGGAGCTGACAGCCGCCGGCGTCGTGGTCAAGGAGCGTGAAGGTCGGCGCAACCACTACACCCTCAGCCTCTCAATGCCCCTGCGTCATCCCCTCGAGGAGGGAAAGACGATCAGCGACCTGCTCTCGGGGCTACTGACGCGCAGCGAAATGTCTCGGTTGCACGCCCGCATCCGAGCCGCCGCTGATGCGTCGACGGGCTGAGATCAAGCCCAGGACAGGCGTCCGTCGCGGAGGGCCTGAGCGACTTCCACCTGGAAGTCTCGCTCGTGCCGATTCTCGACCTCGCCAACACGCGTGTTGATGTGGGCGAAGACTCCCAGGAGCAGCCAGGCCAAGGACGCCGGAGAACGCTGCTGCAGCGCCGAGGTCGTGCGCGGGTGTCCGGGGTTGATGAACACGTTGGACCCCTCGAGGGAACACAGCGCCTCCAGATCTTCGCCATGAACCCACACGTGGGTGACGAACTGCAGGTCGCCGACGACTCGCAACCAGTGCAGCACCGCGTCTTGAAGTCGGACGGCATCCTGTCCGGCCGAGTCTTCGGCAGCCACCGGAGCCGGAGCCGGCGCGGGCGCGGGCTTGATCACCACCCGTGCCTCCTGAAGGTGTCGGTCGATCCAACTTCGAGCGTGGGGAGGCAGGTCGGCGCGCGTCAACGCGAGCACAGCCTCGCGGGCTCGGCTGGGGGCGGTCGCAAACTCGGAGCAGAACACCCGGATGACCCGCCACCCTGTCATCGCCTCGCCGTGGGCCGCGCTGAACAAGGGCATGGTCAAGATCCGATCAGCCAGGTCGGAGCTGACCGTGGCGCGTGGCTGGAGGTCGGCCTGCGTGATGAGGGACAAGTGACGCGCGGCGTGGTCGAGAAGCAGGGTTTCGCAGCGCTCTCTCTGCGGGACCGACTCCCCACGGGCGAGGTCGACGAACAGCGACTGCAGACACGCTTCGCAAGCAGCCCGCACACCACGGTCCAGCGCTTCGAGATTGGACTCGTCCCATCGTGCGTTGGCATCGAGCCGAACCCATCCGACGCACCCATACTCGACCGCGAGCGACGCCAGCGCCCGCGAGCGCTCTCCATCCGGGAGCAGAACGGCGATGTCCGGGTGGGCAACCCGGTCGCGGGGAATGCCAACGATGCCCTCCACGCCGGGAGCTTCCACGACCCTTGAGCGAAGCCACGCCTTCGGCTTCGTCGACGCCTCCGCATCGCCGTGGGTGAGATCGAAGTCGAACGCCACGCGGACCGGGCCCAAGCGGGACAGCACGTGGTGCAGCCAGCTAGAGGCCGCCAGCGTGTAGGGCATCCCGGAGGGCCGTACCTCCGACTCGCTCGCCTTCGCCAACGCCCCGAGCTCAGCGCCACCAAATGCGTGGCCGTAGATCAGGGGCAGCCCACCGGGGCGCCGCATCGCTTCGACGACTCCCTGAATGGAGAATGCAGCATCGTCCGGATCGAGAAAGAGCGGCAACTCGAACACCTCGGGAACCGGGGTCTCTAGGCCTCGACGGAGCACCTCGCAGACGTAGTACTGAAGAACGCGCCCGGCGTGGCGACGACACTCTTGCCACGCTTCACGTGGCCAGGTCTCCGGCGGCGCGGTCGGGGTCTTGCCCACGAACCGATCGATGAGCGCCCAGACCAACTCGGCCTCATGCGCAGCCGGGTCGCCCACCTCCACAAGAAGAGGATGGTCGGGGTATGCACGCAGCCCGACGGCCACATCGCGAACGTACGCCTCACCGTGCTGCGCCAGGATCTCTCGTTCGTCGATGCGAACATACGAGCTCTCGCCGAAGATCTGGATCACGCGGCGCTCCTCCTCCAGGTCGAGCGAGAGGATGTCAGTGGCGCTCAGGCCCTCGAGCACCGCCGGCATGCCCTCGAGCACCCCGTAGATGAGACCCCCGCAGCGACTCATCCTCGTCGCGACATCCTGCAGCGACTGCGCGGTGCCGCCGAGGGTCCGGAACAGCGGAAGGTTGCGCAGGTCGAGATGGTTGGCATCGATCTGCTCGAGGACCACCCGCGGCTGCCCATCGTCCGTCGTCCCAAGCCGAGGGACGCAGGTCCGAACGGCCGCCCGTAGCGCTAGCGCCGAGCCGGGTGTACGGGGCTGCACTTCACGGTCGGAAAGGCTCTCGACGGCTCGACCAGCCGCCCGCCGCAGCGCAGGGCCGGCGTGCACGGCCATCACCCGCGCGACGTCGATACAAAGCGCGTCTTGGGCTCCCTTGAGCCGCTTGGAGAGCAGCACCGAAGGCCGCGCGTCGGGAAGCTCGATACGCAGTACGTGCCCGGGGTGAGAGGACGGCAACGAGCCCGACCACAGGATACGGTCGGTGGTGAGCACTTCCACAGTCAGCGCGTCGGTCGAACGCACGTCCTCGGGGGTGAACACCGAGGCCAAAACGTTGCCGCCAGTGCCCAGCCACCATGCCTTGGTTCGAGCTTCGATCTGCACGGCTGGGTCGTTGAAGTCCTGCGCGTGATGCATCGAGATGATCCGCGCCAAGACGTCAGCCGTGGTCACGGGCTCGAGCTCGATGACCGGTGTGAGCCACGGCCGTGCAGGAGGTTCCGACTCGTCGAGCCGAATTGCAGCGACATCGTGTGGACTGGTGGGGTCGAAAGAGACGACCGACAGCTTTCCTGCCGACATCGCGCGAAGCGATGAAGCCATCGCTTCGTGACCGCAGAAGACCGGTGCTCCGAGCCGACGACTGGCCTCCCGCGCGATGCCCCGGTCGTGCTCGGACCCGGTCGTCTCCGGTGGCGTGAGGATGATGCGACGGTTCTCCTGAACCAGAGGACGGATCTCCGCCGCCGGCACGATCGTGCCATCGAGCTGCATCAACGTGGTGATCCCGCGAGCGTTCTTGCCGTGAATGAGCTGCTGCGCGTACGGCTGCAACCGCGCCCACATCTCGGCCATTCGCTCGTCATCGACGATCCCAGAATGGTCGGCCGTCTTTCGCAGACGGTCGAAGCAGACGATCCCCGCCAGGGACGTGCCCCGCACGAGGTCGTGGGTGCGGGACTGAATCAAGACACCCCACATCAACAGGTCGAACTCGCTCGGTTGGTCCAAGTTCTTGATCGCGAGCGTGCCGTACAAATCCCCCTCATCGAACGACAACGTGCGGCGATAGCCCAGCATCCCCGGGGTTCGCTGGGCCGAGAACCCAAACAGGGACTGGTGATTGAGGATGATGGGAACCGGAGCCGCGAGGCAACGAACGTCCACCACGTCGAACTCTCGCGGTCGGTCCCCCATGTCGAGGATCCGCTGCAAGACGTTGGGAAGCTTGCCGCGAGACATACCTTCAATCCGAATGAAGGTTCCGGTCAGCGGTCGCTCCGGCGTGCCGATGTCGACCCCATCGTGGGCGCCATGCATCTCCATCCGCGTCGTCCCGCTCAGCGTGCCGTCCCCGGATTCCACGATCACTCGGTCCGGCTTGAACAGCAGCGCCGCGTTGATCCCCAGCGCCAGCTCGCGAAGGTGGCCGATCTCGGCCCGGTCCTTGGACGCGAACAAGTAGTCGAACAGGTTCGCGAGGTCGTCCTTCTTCAGGCCGCCGCCGATGTACGCCAGCGTCACCTCCCCGTCGTCGGTCGAGATCTCGATGTACTCCGCATGGTTGGCAACAGCGGCTTGGATCAGCTCGAGAATGTAGAAGTAGGGATCTGCGAGGGCGAAGCGACGCATCTTCTCGATCGCGCGGCCCCGAGCGATCGTGAAACGCTTCTTTTCGGTGTACACCCCGCCGGCGCGGGCGCGCTCGATGACGGCAGAGATCGAACTCATCGCGTCGCCTCCATTGCCGCTTCGACCAACGCATCGTCATCGTCGAGATTGCGGTTCTCGTCGAGAAGGATCGACTTGGCCAAGCAGTACGCCGCCATGGCTCGGTCATGTCCCCTCAGCTCGACGAGTTCCCGGAAGTGTCCATGCTCGGTGTTCACGACGACCTTGGGGCGCTCGAACCACCCACGGTCGTAGAATCCCGCCACCGTACGCTGCATGACCGGCGAGAGCTCCGAGCCCATGGCGAAGAGGCACGGATGCTCGGGGCTGCCATCGAGCTTGCCCGCGATGATCTTCCCGTAGCGCTGGTTCGCCGCGCGCAGCGTGGCCGCTGCGTCCGCGACCAGCCCCTGCACGGCCGGGTCCACGTCTGTCAGCGCACGAGCGTGCACGAACGCGGACTCGGGGTGGACCACGCTCGCCTCAACGTGGGCGAGCAGGTCCTGCCCGACAACACGACGGGCAAGTCCCGAAGGCTCGGAGCGCCAGCGCAACCACAGGTAGCTCGACAGCACCCTCGAAACGGGTTCCAGCACCGCCTCCAAGACCCGGGTCCCGCCTCCGAGAAAGACGGGCACCTCGCGCTTGGCCAGCGTCGCCGTCAGCGACGACGGTGCATCGGCCACAAAAACCCGGCCATCTCGGTCGAAGGCTCGCTTCGCGTCGCTCAGTCGCAACCCGCGGCCATCGACCGTCCTGAGGATTGCGCGAGGCCCCAACGTATCGAGGCTGTCTCTTGGCTCCGAGGCGAGGTACCCCATCAGACTCTGGTAGCGGGTGCGGTCGGCGAGCGACCACTCCGGCTGGTTGCACAGCAGCTCCAGCTCGCCCAACAACGCGTCCCGTAGCGGCCCTGTGACCGCATCGAGAAGCATTGCCATCGCCTTGTCGAAGTTGGCATCCCGCATCACGGTCTCCCGAGACAGCGTGTGCTCGAGGTAGCGAGACTTGATCTTGAAACCGATGTGTCCGTAACGCTCGGCTCGCTGCTCCAAGATCTCGTGCCCCGCGGTCGTCACCGCAAGTGCGAGCCCCTTGTTGTAGAAGCCGTAGACCGGCGCGTGGGAGAACCCGATCGAGATCTCTGTTCCGGGTCGATCGACGCTGACGGAGATGTCTGCGGCGACCTCGAATGGCGCGTTGATGGGCTCGCCGCCTCCCTCATCCGCGCCGACGGGGCTGCGATCCTCGAAGAAAATCTCGGTATCCGAATGCGAACACCACTTTCGCAACGACTCCCGAGTGCCGCGCACCAGCTCGCGATACCGACCGCGACCACCTTCGACGAACATCGTGATCTGCGTTCCCTCGACCGGGACGTCCAGGCGCCCTTTCACGAAGGATCGGTCGGCGTCGAAGAAGACCTCCCAGCACTCCCCGTCCCTGCCGGTGTGGATGAGGACGCCCTTGGGCTGTAGCGCGAAGACCGAGACAAAGCCGATGCCGAACTTCCCGATCTTGGTGAGGTCGTTCTCCTTCGTCGACGAGAACAGCTTGGTGAGTTGGTCGTCGATGATCTCCTCGTTCATCCCCTCGCCGAAGTCGTCGACATGGATCGAGATCGTCCCCTCGACACCATCGCCGGGCTCGAACTCCATCCAGACCTCGACCGACGAGCTGCCCGCATCGATGCTGTTCTGAACGAGCTCTCGGTAGAAGTCGAGCGACGAGCTGAATTGCGAGACAAGGTTCTCGACCGCTTCGTCGTTCAGCGCGGCATCCATGCCGGGAGTGTAACGCTATCGGTGCTGCGCCCAGGCAAACTCGGGCTGGGGTTCGGCGTCGGTGAGCACCAGGTCCGCGACGAGCCGGCCGAGTGCTGGCGCGAACTTGAAGCCGTGGCCAGATAGACCCGAGGCCACGACGACGCCGGGCATGCTCGGGTGCCGATCGATGAGGAAGTCCCTCGACGCCGTGGCGCCATACATACAGACGCGATGCTCGATGCGATCGAGTCCGACGCTGGGCATGAACGCCCTGAGGAAGTCCGCAACGGGTGCCCAGTCCTCGGTGCGGACACTGCGGTCGAGGGCCTCGGGGTCGACCGGCTCGTCGAGGCCCGGGATCGCGTCGCTGGTGTGACAGGCAACCTTGAGACCGCTGAGCCCCTCGTGGCCGGGTGGAAAGCCGTAGAAGAAGCCACTCGGCGTCAGCGCGCCCCAGACGGGTAGACCGGCGGGCTCGACTTTCGGGCGCAGCCAGAACAGCACCCGGCGCAACACGGACACCGACACATCCGGGGTCGGCAGAAGCTCGAGACTTCGCACTCCGGCGGCGACCACGATGGCGTCAGCCTCCAACGCTGAGTCGTCGAGGACCACGCGGCCCGTCTCGACAGCCACAACTCCAACACCGGTGCGGACATCCACTCCAAGCGCCTGGGCTCGCATCCGCATCGCCCCCAAACACGCGGGCACTCGGAGGTATCCGGCGGACGGAGTCCAGCATCCCTGCCAGCGGTCGGGCACCACGAACGGATACGTCCTTCGAAGCTCCGCCGCGTCGAGCAAGCGGTGCTCGATGTCGAAGGCCTCACAAGCCTGCAGCACCCCGACGAACTCCGGCTCGTCCGGTGGTCCGAACTCGATCATGCCCGTGCGCACGAGCAGCTCCCCAGGATCGGACTCGAGCGAGCACCACAACGCATCGGCCTCGCGGACCAACGGCACGTAGGACGTCCCCTCGTGGTAGGCGTGCCGAGTCACGCGGGTGAACCCGCCATGGCTCCCATCCTCGTGCGGGGCGACCCTCGGATCGAGCACCGTGACGGACGCTCCCCGCTCGGCCAGCTGCCAGGCACTTGCCAGCCCGGCCGTCCCTCCGCCCACGACGATCACATGGGGCAGATCGGGTCGCAGCACGCTCGACATCGATCGCTATACTCCGCTGACATGCGCCTCGGAGCAATCGTGTTGGGCTGTGCACTTCTCAGTGGTGCAGGTTGCACCTGGAACACCAGCAAGCCCTCGTCACAGCCCAAGACCACAGCGCCCAAAGCCGCGACTCCGAAGGCTCAACCCAAGGCGACGCCGCAACCGCCGGCCAACCCCTTCCTGCAGATCGCCTCTCGTTTCCAGCACTCGTGCGCCCGCCGCAAGGCCGGAGATGTGTTGTGCTGGGGAAAGAACACCTACGGCCAGCTCGGCAACGGTGGCCGGACAGACTCTCCGCGGTTGTCCAAGGTCCGCGAACTGACGGGCGTGAAACAGGTCGAGGTCGGCAGGGACTTCAGCTGCGCGCTGCGGACGAACGGCAGCGTGATGTGCTGGGGCAACAATGAAGACGGCCAACTCGGAGACGGACGTGGCGGCAGCCCGGGCGCGATGTCCCTGGACCCTGCGGGCGTCCGGAGCCTCAAAGGTGTCAAGGAGATCTCGCTCGGCGAGTATCACGGCTGCGCACTGACCAGTGATGCCAAAGTGAAGTGCTGGGGCAACGCCGGAAACGGTCAGATCAGCGACGACTCGCAGCGGGTGTTCGCATCCCCGATGACGATCGACAGGCTGGCTCCGGTCAAGCAGGTCGCATCCGGCGGCAACCACGTGTGTGCACTGGAGCGGTCGGGCAAAGTGAAGTGTTGGGGTCGAAACACCGAGGGCCAGCTCGGCGATGGCAAGAGTGGAAGCCGCATCAAAGCTGTCGAGGTTCAGGGGATTCGCGACGGCGTCGCGTTGGCCAGTGGAGACAATCACAGCTGCGTGGTTCGCAAGAACGGAGCCGTGTGGTGCTGGGGCTCCAATAGCGACGGGCAGTTGGGCATGAAGGGGACCGCCAAGAAGCACAACACCCCGGTTCCGCTGGAAGGACTCACGCAAGTCGCTCAGATCGCGGGCGGTGACCGACACGGTTGTGCCCGACTAAAAACCGGCCGTGTGGCGTGTTGGGGAAGCAACGACCAAGGGCAAACAGGTGGCCCCATCTCCGGTGGCCGGCTCAAGCCCGGAGCCGTCCGCGGCGTGGGTGATGCGGTCGATATTTCTCTCGGCAAAGGACACAGCTGCGCGGTGCGGTCCGCTGGCCAAATCACCTGCTGGGGAAGCAATGAACACGCTGCGCTCGGGCCCCACCGGCTCGCGCAGCGCTGAACGGCGGGACAGGGCGTCCGAGGCGCAACCGAGCACTTTCGAACCCACCACCACGCGTTGCGTCCGCACCGCGGCCGTCAATCACCGGTTGGTTGACCTGGTCGCGGCCGTCTGGAACGCTAGTTCCATGCTTGGCTTTCGGTTTGGACGGTGGGTGCACGCGGCGATCGCGGGAGGATCGCTGACGATGACTGGTTGTGTGGAACGGCTCCTCATCGACCCGTCCCTCATCGGCCAAGAGCCGACAACGGGTTTCGACGAGACCGAGACCAGTCCGACCGACGGTACGGACTCTGACAACCCCACGACCTGTCTCTTATACACATCTCCGAGCCCA
>CAJXVA010000041.1 GCA_913061055.1 uncultured Pseudomonadota bacterium | reverse complement strand
GTCTCGTGGGCTCGGAGATGTGTATAAGAGACAGGTCGGCAGAGGGCGCGGCGGCATGCTGGATGGCCGAGAATTCAGTGAGTCGGCGTCGCTCGTGCGTCGCGAGTTCGATGGCCCACCAGTCCCCGGGAACGAGGTGCAACCCGTGCCCGACCGGCGATGGGTCGTGGGTCCATGAGGCCGCCCTCGGAACGGCGGTGTCCTCTGGGATGAACACGTAGACCTCGAGTCCATCCCCCGAGAAGGTGGGGTGTCCGAGATCGTAGACGGCATCGGCGCCCACGAGGGTCCGCATGAATTCGCCGTCAGCGGTCCCGAGCTCCAGGCTCCGAGCCCACGTCCCCACCTCGAGCGACACCCACGCGAGATGCTGGCCATCGGGGGACACCGCCGGCTCCGTTGCCCAGTCGATCGCCGTATCGATCCTGCCGCTGTCGACTTCGGCTCTCACCAGGGCATGTGCGACGCCCCGCTCGGTGACTTCGGCGGCGGTCGAGACGTACCAGACGTGCGACCCATCCGCGGACCACCGTGGGTACTGCGCCCAACTCCCGCTGACGTCTTCCCCCGCGATGCGTTCGCCCAGCCCCTCGTCCCCGACGATGAACACGCTGCTCCGATCGAATCCCGGCTCTCCTTCGGCCGCCGGCTCCGTGTAGGAGAGCAGTACGGCCCCGGTCTCTCGGTGCACATCCAGCCCGTAGGCAAATGAGCCTGTCGGAAGCGAGAACAGGGTGCGGACCTCGAGCGTGTCGGCATTCACAGCGGCGACGCGAAAGTCTGGAGGTCCGTGTTCTTCGAGGAAGATGAGCTCGGCCGCAACCTCCCCGAGGATCGTGCCTTCGTCGAACGTATCCGGAGTTTCGTGGGCGCCCTCCACGTCGCAGGCAAGCGCGAGGCATGAGAGCAGCAGGCTGGAGAATCGCAGGCTCACGTGTTCATTCCCCGGGGGGAGGCCCCATTCCGCCACCCGCATCGTCCACCACACCGTGGTAGCAGGTGACGCTGTAGGGCGAGGTTTCCATCAGGTGGTAGTGGTAGATGCCGTCGGGGAACTCAGGCGTGGGGCCGTCGTGCCCGCTGCACTCGTCGAGGTCGGTCGCCGCGCTTCCGTCCTCGCCGTTGGGTCCGTAGACAGGGAACCCATCGAGGAGGACTCCGATCACCGATGAATGGGCGCCGTCTGTGTCGACGACGTCGGTGATGCAGTACGGCACGCCGTGGTAGTGGTACGTGGATCCGGTGCCCAGCGGGTGTCCATTGCAGGCATCCAAGAACGGGATGCCCCCGACATCGAAGTTGCTGTCGATGGCCACACTGGTGCCGTCACCCTCGTAGGGGTTGAAGTAGACCGCGCCGCTGATCGCAAGTCCGATCGTCCCGAGACTGGTGTCTGTCACCGTCTCCGAATACTCCGGCACCCTCGGTATGGTGAACGTCGTGTCCGTGGCGGTCACGTCGATGGTGCTCTGATCCATGAGAGCATACGCCTCCAGCACATCGTGGTTCGGGTACCCATCACCGGAGAACACGATGGTGTCCGTCTCGATGCTCACGGAGATGTCGTCGGCCCACATTCCGGAAAGCAGGGCGTCCGCAAACGCGCTGTCGCCCTCGGTGCCGTTCGAACTATCGTCCACGCCATCCGCACCGTCGTCCGACGAGCATGCAGCCTGGGTGAGGGTGAAGGCCGAGAGGGTAACGATGAGATACGCGAGTCTGTTCATGGTAACGAGAGCTCCAGGACTCCAGGTCGAGGTGCACGCACTGTGCCGGCGCGGGAAGCGAGCAAGCACCCCCACTCGAAAGGACGGTTCTGCAGATTCGGCAGGCCCATCTGCAACATCCGCCGAGCTTGGTTCGGTGGGTGGCTGCCTCGCAGCGTGCGGTAGGGTTCGGCGTGGCTGATTCGAAGCGCGAATCCGATGCGGCGGACACTCCACGGGTCCAGGTGGCTTGGCTCGCACAGCGCGGCCAGGAGGCGCTGTTGGATGGGCAGCTGGCCGAGATGATGAGCCTTGTCGAGCAGGGCTTCGCGTTGGCGGAGGCCAATGATCTGCAAGAAGACGTGTGCTTCGTGTCTCTCTTGCTCGTCTACGGTGACGGCGCGCTGGCGGCGGAGGAGGCGGAGTCGGCCGCGTCCATGTACAAGTCCGCGGAAGGTGTGCTGCTCGAGCTCGCTGGCCCGGACGGAGCGGACCACACGGAGTCCACGCTGGCGCTGCTGGGCAGGGTCCGCATAGGACTGGCTCGCGCTGACGTTGAGCGAGGACTTCTCGAGCGCGCGCAGGAGCGCTACCGCAGCGGACTGAAGATCCTCGAGCGCCTCGGAGACGCAGTACCCGCGCGGGCTCTCACCGAGGTTCGACGCGAACTCGAAGCGCTCACGGGCTGAGCCGGACCCGCGCCTGGGCACATGCAACCGCAGGAGGAACGCGCGAGCGGGATCGCGCGCGACTTCGCCTCGAGCCGAGGCGTCGCACCTCGTGCTTCGAGCGTGCGCTCGAGCTTGGTCGGCGCGACGAGCTCGACGGTGTGCGGGCCCACGTTGAGCTTGGCCTCGCAGATTTTCCGGAACTTGAAGTCCAGAAAATACTGGACTCCGAGTTCCAGTTCCCTATAGTGACTCTGGTCGGGTGCCGAGCGAGTTGGCGCCTGCATGTCGAAGGGCCAGTTGTAGCGGCTCTTCCCAGGAGGCCCCCATGTCCAAACATCCCCGCCGCACACTCGGAACCACTGGTGTCCAAATCTCTCCCATCGGACTCGGCTGCATGGGCATGTCCGAGTTTCTTGGCCAAGCCGACGATGCGAAGAGCACCGCGCTGCTCCACCACGCCCTCGACGCGGGCATGAACTTCTTCGACACCGCCGACATCTACGGCCCGTGGACGAACGAGCGCCTGGTCGGGGCGGCCCTGCGTGACCGCCGAGACGAGGCGGTCATCGCAACCAAGTTCGGGCTCATCCGTGACGACCAGGGAGCGTTTCGCGGCCTCAACGGCAAGCGCGACTATGTGAAGCAAGCCTGCGAGGGCTCCTTGCAGCGCCTCGGGGTCGAAACCATCGATCTGTACTACCAGCATCGGGTCGACCCCAACACGCCCATCGAAGAAACGGTTGGGGCGATGGCCGAGCTGGTCCAAGAAGGCAAGGTGCGCTTCCTCGGCCTCTCCGCGGCCAGCGTGGAGCAGATTCGGCGGGCTCACGCGGTCCACCCGATCGCCGCGCTGCAGTCGGAGTACTCGCTGTGGGCTCGGGATCCCGAGGACGAGATCCTCGACACCTGCAAAGAGCTGGGCATCACCTTCGTCGCATACAGCCCGCTGGGCCAGGGCTTCCTCAGCGGTGCCATCACCTCACCTGACGACTTCGCCGAAGACGACATCCGGCGCAGCCAGTCGCGCTTTCAGGGCGACAACTTCCAGAAGAACCTCGATCTGGTGAACGTGGTGCGAGGCATGGCGGGCGACAAGGGGATTACGCCGGCTCAGCTCGCACTGGCGTGGCTGCTGCACCGCGGAGACCACATCGTGAGCATCCCCGGAACGACCAAGCAGCACCGCTTCGACGAGAACCAGGCCGCCAACGACGTCGTCCTGAGCGCGGAGGAGCTGGCCTTCCTGGACGAGAACATCCCCCCGCGGCTGCAGTCACAGAGCATTCGGGCATGAACCTCTCCAAGACGACGAAGATCAACGCCACCGCCGATGAGGTCTGGGCGCTGTTCGCCCACCGGTTCGAAGATGCCGACCAGTGGATGTCCGCGGCGCCTCGTTCGTATGGTCAGGAAAGCGGGGAGAGGTTCGAAGGCGCCACATCGGCAGGGCGGATCATCGAGATGCAGCCCGACGGCAAGGGGATGAAGGCCTCCGAGCGCTTTGTCGCCTACGACGAAGCCGCCAAGACCTGCACCGTTCGAGTCGAACTGATCGATGCGCCGCGGATGTTTCCCATCGACCACAACTCACTCGAGTTCTCGGTCGTCGACGACCCGGATGGCGGTTCGACCGCGACGTGGGTGTTCGGGGCGGCGCTCAAGCGGTGGGGGTACTTGATGTGGCCGATCCTCCGGATGGGCATGTACACGGCGTGGAACCAGCTCTGCGAAGAGTTCCAGCACTACGTGGAGACCGGGACACCGCACCCCCGCAAGGTCGCGGCGATCGAAAAAGCGAGCTCAGCTTCTGCCCGCTGAGCGAGCCGCCGACGCAACGTGCTCCAGCTCGACTTCGGGTCCAAGGCCAGCTTGCTTGACGCCAGCGTCGAACGCTACGGAAACCGCGGTTCCGATGGTGTAGATTGGCGGTGGAAGAACGCTATGGGACGTCATCGTGAGTTCGATGAGGCAGACATCATCGAGAAGGCGATGTGGGTGTTCTGGAAGAGCGGCTGGCGTGACGCCACTCCGCAGCGCCTGATCGAGGCCACCGGCCTGTCCCGCAGCAGCCTGTACGCGACCTTCGGCAGCAAGCAAGGCTTGTTCCTGGCTGCACTGGAACTCTACGTCACCCAGCAGGTTTCCTTCCTCACGCAGCTGCTCACCGACGGCAGCATGCGAGAGGGGCTCGAACGCATGTACGCGCTGATGGTGGACAACCTGCGCCCCGGAGGTGGGGGGATGACCTGCCTCGTGGCAAGTTCGCTGCTCGAAGTCCCCGCGGAGGACGCCGAGACATTGGCCCGTGTCGCCCGCGGACAAGCCCAGATGACGAACGTCTTCGAGGTCCGCTTCCAGCGCGCCATCGACGAAGGCGAGCTCGACGGAACACGCACGGCCGAAGAGCTCGCCCGCTTCATCGCCACTGTGAACGACGGCATCCAGATCGCCGTCCGTGCCAAGGCGAGCGCGGAGCAGCTGCGCAGCATCGCGCGGATGGCGATGGACAGCGTCTGCTGACGCGTCCGCCGGAGCGCCGGATCTACCTGCATCACCCCGACCCAGGGTAGTTGAGTTCGGCGGAGCCTGAAGCGGGCGCCGTCTGCTGGCGAGGCGGGAAGAGTCGAGGGATCTCTGAGTGCCTACGAGCAGGTTCCTGGAGGCGGCCAGTCTCCGGGCCATAGGCGTGGGCGCTGGGCCAGCGGCGGCATCTCCGCCAGAACAACCCTGGGTCCGGGCATCGGTCCCGCCCTGGGCCATGGGCTGGCCCCTGCTCGTCGTCGCGGCCCGACGACGGCGATGAAATCGTTGACGGGGAAGCCCTACTGGCCCGCACGCAGGAGCCAGTAAGCTCGCTCGGGCCGCAACTCCGCATCGAACGGGTGGTAGGGCGTGTAGCCGGTCAGCGTGTCGATCCACGAGTTCGCTGCACTGACCGACCAGCTCGTGATCGTCTTGCAGTTTGGTGCCACGAAGCACGCGGTCGCAACGCTCTCGTAGAAGCTATCGGCGAGCTCCTGCTCCGCAGCACTGACCGGGCTTGGAATCCGAACGTCGAGCTCTGTGATGTGCACGTCAACGCCGATCGCCGCGTACTGCTCCATCATCTCGGAGATGTCATCGCGGGTTGGTACCGTCGTCCAGCTGGTGTCGTAGTGGCTCTGGAAGCCGACGCCGTGAACGGGAACGCCCTCGGCCTTCATCTCTTGCACGAGCGCGAACAGAGCATCGCCCTTCGGTCCAAACTCGACACCGAAATCGTTGAGGACCAGATGCGCGTCGGGGTCCGCGGTGTGGGCCGCATGGAACGCCCGGCTGATGTACGCGGCAGGCCCAACTCCGGAATCGACCGCGGACCAAATCGAGTCGCTGCGGAACGCTCCCGACGAGGTGAGCGGTTCATTGACGACATCCCACCGCGTCACGACGCCGGGAAACTCGTCGCGATAGTGCCCGACGACGGTTTGAATGTGGTCATCCATGAGGCCGGCCAGTGCGACACCATCTCCTCGGTATGCCTCGAGCCACGCGGGGTTGAATGCCGACCACAGCAGGGTGTGGCCGTGCACGATTTGTCCGTTCCGTTGTGCAAACGCAACTTGAGCATCTCCGCGCGAGAAGTTGAACGTCCCTTCGACTGGGCGCAGTGCTGACCACTTCAGGGCGTTGTTGGGGGTGACAAGCTCGAACTCGTCCGAAACGAGATCGCACAATGCGTCCGTCGACGTCGCGTCGCACATGAACGAGCCGAGGCCGCCGCCCGCAACGACGCCATGCCGCCTCGCCGCGTCTTGAAGCGTCCCGTCCATGTTGCGATGTCGCCACGACCCCCGGTTGTTCGGCACCGACGAGGTCGGCATGAAGTCGTAGTTCTCGTGGTCTTCGAAGAAGACAGGCAGATCGCTGCCCGCGGTGACGATGTTGCCGTAGGCGTTGACGGCCGGGTTGCTGCCGACGCGCGCGGCAAGGTTGTAGCGCAACCGCGACCCGAGGGGTGGGCGTCCGTCTTTGTGGTCTTCGATGGAAACATCGGGCCGGCGAGGCGACAACGGGTCGGAATCGATGACCGTGTTGTATTGAACGTTCGCGACGTCGCTGCCCAAAACCGCAATCCCCCTCCACGCATCGACCGACACCAGGTTCTGGGCGATGAACAGATCGCCATACACCCCGTCGTAGAACCCGATCCCTTGCAGCGGCGCGCCGAATGGCTTGGCGGGGTCCGTCGTCTCGATGATCGTGTTCCCCCAGACCAGCAGGTCATCGATTCGGCCTCCGCCGACGGCACCTGTGGGTCCTCGACTGACGCTTTGAATCCCAACGTTGGTGCTCCCGTTGACCTTCACGTTGTTGGTGATCCGGTTGCTGCGGATCATCGATGCGTCGCCGTGGGGCCGAACGCCGTCATCGGAGAAGTAGTTGATGTCGTTGCGATTGACATCGGTTGCAACACCGTTCGATTCGACTCCAGTCGTGACGTGGTGGATGTAGTTTCGGTGGATGGTCGTGTCGTTGGAATCCACGACCTCGACGCCGACCGAAACGCGTGCGTTCCAATCCGCGGCGGACCAACCGACCGCATGATCCGCGAAGCCGATGTCTGCATCACGGATGGTGATGTCGCTGCCGCCCTCGATCCGAACCGCAGGTTGAGCTGTTGTTGGTCGCACCCATACGTCCTCGACCAGGATGTGAGAACAGTTGGTCAGGCGGATCTTGTCGAATCGTGCCCGCACCCCGGACGCCACGCGGATGCGGACGTCAGCGGTGAAGTTCCGTCCTACGAGCTCGAGGTCGCCATAGTCTCCGTCTGCCACGATGACCACTTCGTCACCGGATCCGAGGTTCGCGAGCGCATCCCCCAGCGCGGTGGCACTACTGACCTGGACGGCACTCCGAAGCTCTTGGTTGTCCGTGGACGTGGCGGCATCCGTCTCGCAACCTGCCGAAGTAAGGAGGGCGGCCGCGAGAAGGGCACGGGTGTGTTCCATGCGGAGTTTCCTAGCTCCACGCCAAGACGGCGGTCAAGCAGACCTCGCAATATGAGCATGAATTTATGACGATTTTCCCAACACGGGCAGCGTTTTCCCAAGTTGGATGCCCAAGTCGAGCAACAGAAACCCCGCGACCGTTGTGCGACCGTGGTCGAACGCGCCCCGTCCGAGTGTCCGGCGTCGGGAGAAGCGCCGAAACGACCCTGAACGGTGCCAAACAGAAGAAAACGAAAAAGTTCACCCCAACGGTCACAGTCGATGCCGGGGCGTACGCCCGGGGCGGGCTCGGAGGCTAGAGGGGCGTCCCTAGGGCCTGGACCTCCGAACCGGGTCTCTGGATCGGACCTAGTCGCTCGGGCTCCCCGGAGGAGCCGCCTTCGGCTGCAGGGCTGCGATGTCTTCGCAACTCGCCGAGCGCAAGACGACCACCATCGCGCCGCTCGTTCGCTGGTCGGGGATATCGGCCATCGAGCTGTAGTGCCCCGAGGTCAGGGGGAACGGGGCATCCGCGCGGTTCGTCCGGACCAACTTCGGCGCCCGCTGCTTGCCGCCGAGCTCGTAGTGGCTGAGCGAGACGTCGAGGGTCGCGTAGCACTGGGTCTCCACCACGGGCACGACGACGGTCTTGTGCTTTGTGATCTCGAACGTGCGCTCGAGCTTGGTGGGCGCGACGATCACGACGGTGTGCGGACCCACGCCCAGCTTGGCCTCGTGGCGACCCTTGGCCGAGATTTCGACCGCCGCGCCTCCGTCGATGGACAACGTGACCGGCTCACCGGGGGCCAAGAACACGGCCTCCCCGGTGGGAGGAAGGTTGGAGAAGTAGAGGTACGCGCCGCCGAGGCCCAAGACGAACAGGGCGAGCAGGCTCCACAGGATGATCTTGACGACCTTCATCGCTGCACCCCCAGCTCAGCCGAGAGAACGCCGTGGACCCGCTCCGCGAGCGCGCGCTGCTTGGGCATGACGGTGACCGCGAAGATGACCAATCCGATGCCGGTGAGCATGATGAGCATCATGCCAAGCATGGCGGGTACATCGCGGACGAGGGGCATCACGGAGACGGTCTTGCCCTGACTGTTGACCGCGGCGGCGACCCAGCGGGAGCTGGAGGCGGTGAGCATGGGACCCACCGAGCCCAGGTCGAGGTCTGGGCATCGAGCCTGCAGCAGGGTTCGGAGCTGGTCTTTGGATACGGTTCGGCGACTTTGATGTTGGGCATGGATGACCTTTCCGTGGCTTCACCGGGTCATCGCGACGCGCCGTGGGGGTGTGCAGAGTTTCTTTCGAGAAAATGTCGGCCCTAGCGCAAGGCCTCTCGATGTCTCGCGACGGCCTGCAGGACGTCGGGGGCACGCGGGTAGGCCTTGGCGACCCGGTCGAGCGTGCCAGGGATCTCGGGGCTCCGACCGGCGGCGCGCAGCTGCGAGACCAGGCCCTCGAGGGTCGGCGTGGCGAGCTCGGCCGGGAGCGCACCGCGCAGCGCACGATCGAAGGCCTCAATCGCGTCGCTTCGATCGCGCCGGTGAACCGAGAGGTAGCCCCGCACGACGTCGCGGCGCGCGAGTTCAGCGTCGGTCGGCGGCACGCGCCCGTCGAGGCGCTCGGCGGTTTGCAGCCAGCGCCGCGACTGGGCGACCTCGTCGGTGCCCAGCATGTACCAGAAGGCCAGCTGCTCGGCGGCCTCCCGCATCACGCGATGGTGCTGCGCCGGCTGGGCAAAGGCGACGGCATCGTGCAAGCCCTCGAGGGCCGCATTGATGTCGCCACCTTCGGCGAGAATCCGTCCTCGCGACAGCCACACCTCGGCGAGAAGCGGCGGGTCCCCGGTGTCTTGTGCGACCCGGAGCGCTTCGTCGATGTCGGTGCGCGCCGTCGTCTGGTCGTGCCCGAAGCGAGCGGCCTCCGCGGTGGCCATCAGGTCACGGGCGCGCTCGACCGCCTCGCGGGTCTCGCCCTCGGGCAGCGTGAGCGCTTCGACCATGTGGGTCGTACAGCGGGCGAGCATGGTGCGGTGCTCTTCGAGCGCCTCTCGAAAGGTTCGGGCCGGCGGCTGTGCGATGAGGGCATCCACCCTTCGCAGCACGTCGACGCGGCATGCTCGGCGAAGCTGGCTGGTCGAGGTTGTGCCTTCGTTGGCGTCGGTGCAGGTGTCGGCGTAGAGCGACCGCCAGGTGTCCCCGAAGCGTCGGACTTCGTCGAGGGTCATGGTCGCGTTGACCCGTCCGACCCCTGACCAGCCCTCGGCGAGTTTGGGATGGACGTTGGGCCCGGGCTTCTCGGGCCACGACGAGGTCTCGAACGCTCGCAGCTGCGCCTTGCGGTCCTCGTTCCACACCGCGCTCCAGCGATCGTCGGCGTCGGCACAGGCCTGCGCGGTGGGGAGCAGCGCTGTCGGTGCGTCGACACTCTGCGCCTCGCCCGGCGACGACACCCACGCCGTGACCCCGGCCGCGAGTGCGGCGCTCACGAGCACACCGCCGCCAATCGCCACCGCGCTGGCGCGGCGTGGGGCCTGATGCAGCTGGGTGAGGAGCTCCGACATCGAAGGAAAACGATCCTCGGGCCGGCGAGCGAGTCCGCGGCGCAGGGCTCGATGCACGCGCCGCGCAATCGGTCGACGAGGCGGCGCGACCTGGCCCTGCTCCATCGCCTCGGCCAGGGTCGGGACGGTCTTGCCTTCGAACGGACGGTGCCCGGCCAACGCTTCGTAGAGCGCCACGCAGAAGCTGAACTGGTCCGAACGCGGGTCGGCGGGCGCGCCCTTGAGCTGCTCGGGGGCCATGTACGCCGGCGTGCCGAGGACCATGCCCGTCTGCGTCAGCACGACGTCGGTGACCGCCACCGCATGCTCGGGGTTCTCGGGCGTGCCGTCGCTGACCAGCCCGAAGTCCGTGACCCGTGCGTGACCGCGCTCGTCGAGCATCACGTTGGCCGGCTTGAAGTCGCGGTGCACGAGCCCGGCCTGATGCGCCGTCGCAAGCCCCTCCCCCGCCTCGACGAACCGAGCCACGATGTCCGCGGCCGGTCGCGACTCCCGGAGCCAGGCCTCGAGCGTGCCGCCATCCATGTACTCCATCGCGATGAACAGCGAGCCCTCGAAGTCTCCGACCTCGTACACCGACACGATGGACGGATGGGCAACGCGGGCCAGCGCTCGGGCCTCACGCTCCAGCCGGGCATGCGCGGCTGGGTCGAGGCGATCGCCTGAGAGCACTTTGAGGGCGACGAGCCGATCGAGCCGAGTGTCGCGTCCTCGGTAGACGATGCCCATTGCCCCGCGGCCGGCGACTCCGGCGACGTCGAACCGGCCGATGCTTGTGGGTAGGGTGGACGTGGTCGGTCGTGCACCTGTGCCTCCTGCGGCGGCCGCGACCAGCATGCGGCATGCCGAGCAGGTGTCGAGGTGTGCGAGGACCTCATCCGCTGCGGATGACTCACCGCGCGCGAACGCCAGCGCGGTGGCATCGTCGAGGCAGTCCACGGTCCGAACGGTATAGGATCCGTTCATCGTGGTCGACGCAGAGCTGCTTGCGGCGTTTCTGAGTGGAGGGACGCGTACCGTGGCGCCGGTGGCCGAGGCCGAGGTGCTGGTCGGTCTTCGGTTGATCCTGGAGCAGGCGCGGACGCATGGTTTGCCGGAGAAGGATGAGGGGGCGTTCGTCGCGTACCTTGGGCGGCGCTGCGAAACGGAGGAGGTCGTCGCGTTTCTCGAGCGCGCGGACGCCGAGGCTGCGACGCTGGCCTTCGCGTGTCGCGATGGGGACGACGCGGCGCTGAGGCGGTTCGAGGCGACGTACTTTCGCGAGGTTGAGGTGGGGGCGTCCCGGTTGCGGTGCAGTGCGGACGAGTTGGATGAGATCCGTCAGGCGACGCGCGAAGCGTTGTTCGGTGCGGGGCCTGGTGGGCGGCCGAAGGTGCTGGGGATGACGGCGCGGGGGGACTTGCGTGCGTTGATTCGGCTTATCGCTCTGCGGGCGGGGATTTCAGGGCGACGTAGGCAGGGGCGTCACGCGACCGAAGGCGACGATGCTGTGCTGGCGCTGGAGGACCTGGGGCCCACCGCGTCGATGGCTCTGGTCAAGGCGGAGCATCGCGAGCGCTTCGCCGCGGCGCTTCAGGCAGCGATCGCTCGGTTGGATGCGAAGTCGCGAACGCTGCTGCGGATGTACGAGCTGGATGGAGTCGACCAGGCGGCATTGGCGAGAATGCACCGGGTCGACCGGTCTACTGTGGCTCGGTGGTTGGCGCGGGCGCGGAAGGAGCTGTTGAAGTACACGCGGGGCGAGCTGGTTGGGCGGTTTGGCGTGCGGCGTGGGGAGCTCGATAGCTTTCTCGATGTGTTGCGATCGGGCTTCGAGGTGAGCGTATTTCGGCTCCTGGAGCGAGGCGAAGGCGTTTCGTGAGTCGGTGGTAAGTGGCCGTCGCGACGTCCCGGTCCACCGTCCTCGGGTCCTTCTGCGACCGATCGGCACCGTTGACCCGGCGTCTCCGGGAGAAGATGACCAGTGACGAAGGATACCGCGAGCACCACTGAGCTGACGCTGGCCCGCAGGACCCCTCAGGTCGGGCGCCGGTTGCCTGGCGGGATGTCGACTCCGGTGAACTTTCCCGACTGCGTAGATGCGGTCGCCACCCAGCCGCTCGTATCCTGGAAGCCTTTGTGATCAAGAGCGCTGTCGGGCGGCGCGACCATCGGATTGACGATGAGGTGCATCCACCTCGGCCCGCTCCTCCACGGGGGTGCCGTGGCCGCGCTTGATGGCCCGTCGCCCTCCTTGGTTTCTGAAGACGCAATGTGTTGAACCCAAACTCCAACACCAGCGGTCAGTGTTGAACGAGAATAGGCAACCCGAAGCCAGCCACCCACGCAGCCTTCACGAACACCCGGGCCTTCACCAGCGACGCGGAAATCAGCGGGGTAAGCGGGGTAAGCGGGATGCCAACCTGTCGCGGTCAACTAGTGTAGCGGTAGGACGCGTTCGCATCCGGCCGGCACCAAGCGGGCGGCTGCGTGGCCGGGTCCCGTGAGGATCAGTGCGTTAGCCCCGCTGCAACCCAGTAGAGAGAACAGTGGGTGTCGAGGCCGCTGCGGCGGATTCTGCAGCTTCTCGCTGGCAGCCATTCGCGATATGCTTCGACAGCTTGCGACGCGGCCTCTTCATGAATGCGGTCGAAGTGCAGCTGGCCTCGAAGGAGTTCCCAGGTGCGCTCGTCCCGTATCCGGGGGATACCGAATTCCGGGATCTAGCCAGCGGTCCAGACATCTTCGTATATCGGCTACGTGGAATGCCGCACGGACAGAATGTGCTCGTCGTCCCGTTGTCGTCGGCGACCACCCTTCCGGGAGGGGCCCAGCTCACTCAGCTTCCGGTGGCGAGGTTTCGCCCCGCAATCTGCTCTCTCATTGAACGCCATCTTCCGCGCCTTCTGCCGGAGGGTCTTGGGCTGGTATCCAAACGTTTTTCTCTGGAGCGAGTCAAGCGAAACGAGGACCTTCTGGAGCTAGCTTTGCGGCGAGCCTCGATCCCGAGGCCCACAAGCTTGTTGGGAGTGTCAAAGCACATGCGAACGCGCATGCAGCTTCGCACGGAGTTCATCCGAGGTCGAGGTCCTGGGCTGGTGATGACGATCCAGTTCAGTGTGGCGTCCGCCGTCGATGGGTCTCTGGCCAACCTCGTGGATCGAGGCGTGCACGTAGACGGATTGCGAACAAGCTACGAGGAGGAAGTGGGCTACGTGGTCTCAGTCTGCGGCAACGAAGTTGTCGTGGAGACGGAAGAAGGCGAGTCCACTTGGCCGTCCGACGCAGTTGCCGTGGCGGGCTCCTCCGATGCCGTTCGGAGGATCTTTGAGTCCGCCCTCACTGACTCGGAGCGCGAGGCATACCATGCGGCGGAAGCTCAGGAAGTCGCAGCGAGAACAAGCGGGCAGGCTTACATCGAGCGTCTCCGTGCCGCCGCAGGCTGGCTCTCACAGCAGGAGACGCTCAGCATCGGTGACGCGCTCTCGTTCAAGTTCGGCGGACTCATCCCACTGCCGGAAAGAGGCCGGGACAGCGCAGTCTCCCAACTAGACGGCATTCGGTTCTGCTTCTCCCGGGATCGAACCGCGCTCGACACCATCCCATCGCGCGGGTTGGAGAGCCATGGACCATCCGATGGGGATACCTTTGACCGGAAGGAACCGAACCTGCTCGTCGTCTATCCCGACGGGCATCGGGCAGCAGCAGAAGGCTTGATGAGGAGCATTCGTGATGGATTGCCGAGATCCCGAGCCTTCGCCCGCGGCTTCGTTTCGACATTTCGACTGTCTCGTCTGCAGCTCCGCTTCCTGGCTGTACCTCTCGACGGCGCGGCTGACCCTGGCGCGGTATATCTACGTGCTCTCACAGAGACGTTTGACCCTTCCCTGAAGCCTGACGCCGCGATCGTCCTCCTGCGTGACCAGGACTCGGACCTGCCCGATTCGATAAATCCATACGTAGCGACAAAGGCCTGGTTGCTCAGCCAAGGGATCGCGTCGCAGGAGATTCGCCTCAGCAAAGCTCGCGAAACACCCAACAACCTCCAATACATCCTTCAGGACCTGTGCGTAGCGCTCTACGCGAAGCTTGGGGGATCGCCGTGGACCGTGCTTCCGTCCACTCCATTGGCTCGGGAGGTGGTCGTCGGCGTTGCGTATTCCGAATCGAGCGCCCGCTTCCGGGAGCGCAAGCGATACATGGGGATAGCGACGGTGTTTTCCAGCGATGGCACCTACATCCTGGGCGCATCTTCACCTCAGTGCGGCTACGACGAATACCCCGCGGTCCTCGCCGACACGGTGGGAAGGACCATGCGCCGGCTCGCTGCCGACCAGTCTTGGAGCCGAGGTGACCTCGTCCGTCTCGTGTTCCATATGGGTAAGCCTCTTACGAGGCAGGACATCTCGACCCTGAAAAGGGTGGCAACGTCGGAGTTAGTTGATGGAGTCGAGTTCGAGACGGCTTTCTTGAACATCCGCCAGCGCAGTCCTTTTGTTCTTGCGGATCCCAGTCAAACAGGGCGACGGCAGTGGGTAGACACTTTGGACGGGCGTTTTGGCCAAGCCAATGTCGGGGCAGGGGTGCCAGGCAGGGGCGTCGTAGTGGACCTTGGACGAAGCCGTCGCCTTCTCTGCGTCACCGGCCCCCAGCAGCTGAAGCGAGAAGGCGGAGCGCACCCCGCCCCGCTACTCATCGACCTCCACCGTGACTCCAGCTACACGGAATTGCACTCCCTCACTCGACAGGTCTTTCAGTTTACGGGTCTCTCTTGGAAATCCGTCCGGCCCATTTCGGAGCCTGTCACGCTTTCATACCCACGCCTGATCGCGCGGCTGGTTTCTCGGCTGTCCACTCATGACGCATGGTCGCCGGACCTAATCAACACCCATCTCCTGCGCAGTCGGTGGTTCCTGTGAGTGAGGTCTCGGGCCTTCCCGGGGTCGTCCGCCGCCTTCGGGCAGCGTGCGCGCCCGAGCACCGGGATGTCCTCGATCTCCGCCGTAACGTCGCCCTTTGGCTCTCGGTTCGCGCCGGTCTGTTGGCCACGCAATCGAGCTTCTACGTGGAGCTCAGCGAAGCTCCGGCCGACGCCGCCGAGTACGATTCGTCGGTCGCCCTCGCGGCGTTGGGCTATCTTCTTGATCTCGGAGGAAATCCGCCGCGCGAACCAGGCGACCTTGGCAGGGCTCTCGATAGAGTCCTGGCGCGAGCGCCGCACACTGCCGAACACACGGGATACGCCGACGATCCGCTGACGCTGGCTGGGCTTTGGCTGATGGCGAAGAAGCTCGCTCGCAAGGATGTGGAGGCGCGCCTTCGGTCAGTTGCCGTTGGGCTAACGAAGGAGGTTTCGATCACTCACGCCGTCCCGCTCGCCGCCGCAACGGGAATCCTGCCGCGGGTCACACCGTTGGATGAAGACAGCGCGCCTGAGATTGCGGCGGCGGTCTTGGCCAGGAAAATCCCGGAACCGGGGATTGGTGACTTGCTCCCGGCGAGCGTGGCAGACGCGGCGTCCTCCCGTTTGGTTGCGGAAGTTGGGTTAGGTCGACTTGTCGAGTCCGAAGGCTACGGTACGATGCTCGCGCTGGCTGCTCTGGAGGTAATCGTCGTAGCATCAGCTCAACCGGCAAAGCCGGAGACGAAGAGGCCGGAGACGAAACAGCAGCGTGCGGCCGACCTCGTGTTCCTGGTCGCTCTGCGCGAGGAGTTCCGAGTCTTCTACGAACTCGCCGGTGAGCCCGAATCGAATGAAGTGCAAGGGCACACCTACTATTCGTTTCAAATCGGAGGGCGCCGATGTCGGGCCACGCTCATCGGGGAGATGGGTCCAGAGGCGGCGGTACTGTCCACAGAACGTGCTATCGAGCACTGGAATCCGGGCGCGGTCGTCCTCGTTGGGATCGCGGGCGGGATTCACGGGGATGCGAGGCTCGGGGATGTCGTCGTGGCTAGTCAGCTCGACCTCTATCTGGCGGACACGAAATCGGTGGACGAGTCAGTCGGCTTCCCCCTCCAGCACGCTGGTCGTGTGTTCCAGGCGAATCACGCTCAACTCCAACGTGTCCGGAACGTTGAGTTCACCCACCGAAAGGAATTCGAGACATGGATGAACGACTGCCGAGCGCGGCTGGAACAGCTGGCAGACAACCTGTCGGAGTTGCCAGAAGATGGTTCTCGGCCGCGAGAGACTCCGGCGCTGTTGGACGGTCATATTGCTTCTGGTCCCACCGTGGCCGCGTCCGCGGAGTTTGTGAAGTGGATTCGCGCGCGTGACCGGAAGTGTCTCGCGGTTGAAATGGAGGGCGGAGGCGCTGCCCTCGCATCGAACAATCGAGAGGTTCCGATCCCAGTTCTGGTAGTGCGCGGGATCTCTGATCACGCGGACGCGAGCAAGGCAGCGACTGACACCGTGGGCGATGGGGTACTGCGCACGTACGCGATGGCGAATGCGGTGCAGTTCGTCCTCGGTGTGCTCGTGAAAGGCGGGTTGCTGTAGCTCGTCCAGGTTGACTCATTCGGGGGCTCAACGGTGTAGGCTCACTGCGAAATGACGAGCAAAGAGGATTTGGTGGCGTGTGCCGAACTGATCGGATCGAGGTTGGAACTCGTCGAGAGAGTGGCGAAGCAATGCTCGACCTACTACACGAACACGCTCTCGGCGGAGTCGGTTGTCTACTGGCTTCTGCAGTTTGGCTCCCGTGACGCAGTCGAGACGGCACTCCGATTGCTCGAGCAACTCAACTTCATCGACTCGTCGAAGCTTACCCATCTGCTGACGGCCGCCCATGCAAAGATCGGCGCGGACACTTCTCGCGCCCACTATTGCGTTCTCGGAGAAGCCCACGACAGTGGCGCCGTGGTTGGATATGAATTTCTGAAGGCGATCGGACTCGAAGAGGAACAGTCTGCCGACAGGATCTTCCGGCTGGCCAGCCCCCCGGAGACTCTTCGCGGGCCACTGGTGCTCGTCGACGACAACATCACGACCGGCACTCAACTATGCGTGATGCTGGCCGAGATGGTTGGTGAAGTGGATGGCGAGCGGGAACACTTCAAGCACCCGCTTCCTGAAGCTGCACTCGCCGTCCTCCGAAAAGTACCACTCAACCTCATCGTCGCGATCGAGTTGGGCGATGGAGCGAGCGCTGCCACCGCCGCGGCCGCCAAGCTCGGTCTGACGCTCAAGGTCTGGTCCGGAACCCGCAGCGGAGAGAGATGGCTAGAGTACGGCAATAAACTGTGGTCCTCGTCGGCGGAGGCAGAGCGTGCCAGGGCTCCGTTTGTTGAAATTGGGCTCGGACTCTTCGAAGATAAGGAATGGCCACAGGAGAAGGTGGAGGAGAGAGCGCTTGGGTACGGCAGCCTCCAGCGCCTAACTGTCTTCTCGCACAACGTCCCGAAGTCGCTCATCTCGACATTCTGGAAGTTTGGGAGCTACCGGGGGCGTCCCTGGCTTCCCCTCTTCCCGGAACGCCGAGAGTGGGCCGAGAACCAGGCCTCGATCGAGAAACCGGACCCTGCGCTGTCGCTGGTCGCCGGGTCTGTGATGAACGGTGACTACGGACAGACCGCGCCAGCGCTGCGGGCCGGCGTACTCCGTGACGACGATGCAGTGCAGACTGTCCGTCTGCAGCTCCCGTCACCCACTGTGGCGCGAGCGTATGCCGACGAGTACGCCGGCGATATCAAGTCGCCCTCGCCGATGAAGTTGCCGTCGAAGCCCCCTTCCGGAGTACCGATGCCTATCGGCTACGGCCCGACATACTCCGAGGTCGAGGCCTACAACGAGGCTCTTGTGGCCCACGACCTGCAGCTTCGGGAATGGCGCGAGTCCGTCGCGTCGTTTGTGGAAAAAGAAAGCAGGCTCTTAGAGATCGGACTCCGAGTCTACAACGACGGAACAGCCCACGCGGACGAAGTTGTTCTGACGCTGGAGTTGCCACCCGACACCGAGACCACAGAGATGGTTCCCTTGCCTCCTGACCCGCCGAAGCCGCCTGAGCAGCCGAAGAGCCAGATGGATGTCCTGATCTCGCGCCCGCATCTCCAGAACCTCGCCCCCGAACCCGAGAGGGCTCGTCGAGACTCGCGCCAGAAAGTGTTCCGGGATCGCGGCGTCGTCAAGGTGCAGATTTTCTTTGGGAAGATCATGCAAGGTTCCTGTAGAGATCGAACGTTTCGCTACCTCCGTCCGCCGAGATCAACGCAGGTTGATATCCGCTACCACTTGGTCTGCGAGGGGCAGCGCATGCCAGTCGACGGCGTCCTACGCCTCCTGGTTGAGGATGGAGAAGCGGTAGAAATGCCCGAGTTCCTCCTCGACGATTGGCAAGGAGATTGAAGTGCCGAAGCGCCGCTTCCAGGAGCGATTCCGGCTCTCCTCCTCCGCCCCTTGCTACACCGCCGAGCCTGCGAGGCTGGCTTCGCCGACGGAGTGCAGACCAGGGTGAGCTGGCAGCCGCCGCTGGAAGCGTGGCGCCCATTCTCTTAAACCCGAGCCAGCATCACATCTGGTTGTTAACAACAATCTTCCCCACGACGGTACGTCGCTCGAGGCTCTGAATCGCTGAGGGCACCTCTGCCAGCGACACAGCTCTCTGAATCGCCGGCTCGATCTGCCCCCGTGCAATCATCTCGAGGACCCGCTCGATATTCGCAGTGACCTCGACCTCCTGGGTCAGTGTCTTGAACTGCTGCGCGCCACGCCCGTACCAGCGACCAAACGCCTTGAGACGGAGCATCCTGTAGAAGCTCCCCCCCACCAAGACGTATCGGCCGTTGTCCTTGAGCACGCCCTCGAATCTCGACGGGCTCTCGAAGCACGCCGCATCGAACACCGCGTCGTAGCCGTTTCCCTGGAGTTCCTCAGCCGACGTCGTCTTGTAGTCGACAACCTCATCCGCACCCCAGCTCTTCACCACGTCGGCCTTCTCGGCCGAACACATCGCAGTCACGTGGGCCCCCAATGCCTTCGCCAACTTGACACCAAAGGACCCGACCCCGCCCGAAGCTCCGTTGACGAGAACCCGATCCCCGGGCTTGATCTCGCACAGGAGCCCCCCCATCATCGCCGCCAGCCCTGAGATGGGCACGGTTGCTGCCTGTCCGAAGGAGACACAAGCCGGCTTCTTGACCAGATGGGCCGCGCGTACGACCGCGTACTCACCGAACGCGCCTCCAAACGACTTCCGCACATCAGCAACAACCGCGTCTCCCACTGGGAGCCTTCAGCATCCTTGCCCGTGGCCTGTATCGTTCCTGCGAGGTCCATCCCCAGGGTCCGGTTCTTGTTCGCTGGTTTGAACCCCCAGCACGAGCCGGATGATGAGGTAGTTTGCGCGGACCATGTGGGGATCGGGCGCGTCGCGTCCGCTGGCAAGCTTCATCACCTCTTGCGGGCCGTAGTCGACGAAGGCGGTGCTTGGGTGTGCACCCACTCGACGTGTTCGCCGGTCAGTCGTGCGGCGTCCCGGTGGACAGCGAGTGTGAAGAACGCGGCGATGGAGGTATCGTTGGTGCGAGTGTCAAACCCGCAAGTCACCGCCACGGCCGCATCGGTCAGCGCACGACCAGCGAGCGAGCCTCGGCGCATGCGATCCCTGCCGACCTCGGCATTGAGACAGTTAGCTGTGCTCGGCACATTGGCGGGCGCGTGCTCGCGTTCGACCCCACCGCTGGCCGAACCGCGACCGGTCGCGGCGCCTGACGCCGGTTCGAGCCTGGTGCCTCCTGTGGCGGCCGATGAATCCGCACCCGAGCCTTCCCTGAGCGCGGTCGTCTTCGACTTCGAGGAGAACCTGCTCATGGGGGACACGGACGGCCGGGTGCTGGCCACGCTCGAGAGCTACGCCGAGCCGCTGCACGAGTGCTTGCGGGGGCTCGAGCATGCGATCGACGACGGCCAGGTGTCGTCGACGTCGGCGTGGGTATCCATCAGCAACGCGATGCTCCGCGATTTTCGGATCGATGGCGCACCCGATCCAGTCAACGAGTGCCTTGACGCCGTGCTCGGCGATCTCGAGATGCCCGCCCATGCGCTCTCGGGCGTGGTGTCACTACGACCCCGTGAGCCAGACCGGGACCTCGGCTCGACCGATGAGGCTCGCTGGACCGTCCGCCTCGAGCGGATGAGCGTGGACATGATCGCCCGTCTGCCGTCCTCCGGAGACCGGCGCGCCGTGGAGCTGTCTGGCTCTATACGGGTGCGAGGGGGAGAGCGCCGGGGCTTGCCGGACCGCACCCCGCTCGAGGTCATCGACGAGTACACCACCCTGGACGGAGGCATGGTGCACACGGGCAGCTGGAGTCACAACGAGACCGAGCTGCCTCGCTGCCACGACTCGGCCGAGCCCGTCGCCGTGCACGCGCAGCTGCGTGAAGTCGCGCCAGGTGGATATGTCGGCGCCCAGCTGTGGCTCATTACCGGCCCCTGCGAGGGTCCGGTGCAGACGCTGTCGTTGGGCAGTCTGCGCGTCGACTGGACGCAGGGCGAGCAGCCCACCGTGCGGGCGCTGCCGCTATGGCGCTACCAACTCGAGCAGAGCCCGGGTGAGCGGATGCTCGAGCAACGGCGAGCGCGCGCGTTCGCTGGGGAGTGACGACGTTCTGGGCCGCGTGGGGCGGTCATCGTCGTGGTCAGCAGGCTGCGTGGCGCGTAGACCTCAGACGCTTCGAGGCCGGCGTCACAGAGCGTCAAGCGCCCCCGACTTTCGTGTCCGGCAGTTGGGAGACCTCCCGTCCGGACCCTCTGCCTTCACAACGAGGAGACATCCGGCACTACGCGCCCCGTTCCCGGGTCTCCGACTGTGAACCAAGCGTCTTCGCCAGCTTTTTGTAGGCGCGGTGAGCCCGGACGCGCAGGCTGACGGTCGGGATCGACAGCTCCTTCGCGATGCGGTGGATCGGCTCTCCCTCGAGCTTGTGTCGCCGGACGACCTCCCGCGAGTTGGGCGGGAGTGCATCGACAGCCCGCCGGACCGAGGCTCGGCGCTCGGCGACCTCTTCGTCTTCGCACAGTTGTTCTTCTGGGGTCATCGGTGCGACACGCCGACCGAAGCCCTCCGTGTCCTCCCGCTGGCAGACCTTCTCGACTCGAGCCTGGCGTCGGTACTCGCTGCGGAAGTGATCGAGCATGGTCCGTCGAGCCGAGGTCAGGAACCACCGCTCGACGGTGCCGGGCTCGCCCTCCCACCGGTGGTCGTAGCACTGCTTGGAGACGTGCACGCGAAGGAGGGTCTGCTGCATGAGGTCGTCCACCAACTCGGGCGCACGGACTCGCCGCTGAAGGTACCTACGGATCCGCGGCGCGAGCCGACGAAACAGCGTGTCGAAGGCCCGGGCGTCTCCTCCGACATACCGGAGCATCAGAGCGTGCATCGAATCGTGATGGAGTGCCGCTACTGCCAACGTCCGGCTCCATCCAGGCCGATCGGCCAATAGGGGAGACAACTGACGGCCTCGAGCCATCCGGGGTGGTTGTCGTCTTGAAGCCAGGTGAGCAGCAGGGACTCAGGCGGAACGCGCCGTGAAGCGCGCGACCGCGCATTGATCCCCATACACTGGGTCCAATAGCGATGGATCGTCCACTGCAACTCGGGGCAGACGGCCGGACCAGCAAAGTATTGGTCGAACGCATGGGCGGCCGCATGGAGAGGCTTGACCTCGCGGCGGGCTCTCGTGGTCACGATGACGGTTGCCCACCACACTTCGGCGATCGAGAGCGCGGCTTCGAGGTGACGTTCGTACGCGTAGAACAAGCGGCGGTGTTCGATGGACGCGTCAGTTAGTGTGTTGACCGCCGCCGCACCGGTCCCGAACCCAGGCATCAGACGGGATGCGCCCATGAGTCGCTCGATACCTCTGCCCGGGGCGTGTTGGACTTCGAACCGGAACGCGCGGGGCTGCTCGAGCGCGGATTCAGGCTGCTCTGGGAGGTCGGGCAATGGCCTCTCCTCGGGAAATAGGAGTAGATCCTCCAAGAAGGCCCCGAGCTTGGGCTCGGCGGTGCGCAAGTGATCGGCCAGTCGTTTTCTTTCGTGGGATCGTCTTGGTGGTTGCTCATCGTTTCGTCCTGCGAGCGCGGCCGCATGCACACGGAGGACCTGCAAAACGCGAGGATGAGACGCCGGACCCATGGGCAGGTACGGACGGAGCATCTCGTCCGTCGAGGCAGCGTCGCTCCCCAGCGCCACGACGCGATCTTCGAGACGCGCCCACCATGCAAGCGCCTGTGCATGGGCATCTCTGAGCTCATCCAGATATCCTCCGAACAGTTTTTCTTGCTTCGGCATGCACTCACCCTTGGGCCTGTTTGGGTTGGAATCGTGGTCGCGAGCCCAGCACGTAGCGGTCTACGAAGTCGCCGAAGGCATCACATTCGAAACGATGTGCGTGTCGCCCTAGTGCCGTCGCAGCCGCGAACGATTCGAAGCCGTGAAAAGCTCCGCTAAATCGAGTGAATCTCACTGGAACTCCTGCGGCTTCCGATGCCTCCACGAAGGCCACGGTTTCGTCCCGAAGCGGATCGAGGTCACCGACATCTGAAAGGCGATATCCGCGTCGCCCGCATCGCTCGCTGCGAGCGTCACCGCGGCGGCAAGCCCTCCTCCCGCGCTGTGCCCCGCGACGATGAATCGCTCTGCACGAGCACCGAGTACGGCTGCGTTGTCTGGCATCCACACCAGCGTGGGCTGCAACTCGTCGTCGAGCATTTCGCGGGCGAAGTCGCGGTGGCTTTCGATTCGCTGGGCGTCGGACATGGCAGGGTTGGCTCGGCTTGCTTCCTGGGATGGGCTCACCGGAGGTCAGGTCTGCAATACGAGCTTTCCCTTGGTGCGCCCGGTCGCAAGGTGTGTCATCGCCATTCGGGCCTGCTCGAGGGGGTACTTCGCCTCGACGACCGACCTCAGCCCACCCGAGGCCAACAGCTCCGCGAGGAACTCGAGGTCTGCTCGCTTCCGCTGCGTCATGAAGACGGCAGCTCGACGCGAGCCGAACATGAACGAGACCATGGCCTTGAGCATGTGTGGCAACGGCCCGAGGATGGTGCGTTTGGGTCCACTCACGACGACGTAGCAGCCGTTGGGCGCCAGGCATCGTTTGATCGCTGACATCGTTCGGTTTCCGACGTTGTCGAGCACGACGTCGTACGCGGACGAGGCTGCCGCGAAGTCTTCCGTCGTGTAGTCGATGACGTTGTCCGCGCCAAGCGACCGAACCAGGTCCGCGTTCGCGGTGCTGCACACACCGGTCACTGTCGCCCCGAGATGCTTGGCGAGCTGGATGGCGTAGGTGCCGACGCCCCCGGACGCGCCGTTGACCAAGACGTGTTGGCCGGGTTGGAGCTTGCCCTGGTCCCGAAGTCCTTGGAGAGCCGCGAGGGCGGCTACGGGTACCGCCGCCGCGTCGTCGAACGAGGTGTTCGCGGGCTTGTGTGCGAGCGCGTCTGCCTTCGCGGCGACAAACTCCGCATATGCACCGTCGGCAAATCCGAACACTTCGTCGCCAACAGAGAAGTCGGAGACCCCCGCTCCAACAGCGGTGATGACACCGGAGACGTCGACGCCCAGAGCTGGGACTTTGGGCTTCGACCAACCGCTTCCCATTCGCGTGATGTAGGGGGTCCCCGTCATGCCATGCCAGTCGTAGGGATTGAGTGAGGCGGCGCGGACCTCGACGAGCACCTCGTCGTCTGAACATGCGGGGCGGGCGACCTCCGCGATCTTGAGGACCTCCGCTTGGCCGTATCGCGTCCGAATTGCGGACCGCATTCGGCGCAATTCGCCAGATGGTTGTTTGTGTTGCATCGGATTCGTCTTCGCTGTTCGAGCGGGTTGAAGGAAAAACGTACACCGTACGTTTCTTGACGAATCTGGGTGTAAGCCCTACTTTGCGGTTTGTCAACGGCGACTTGAGAGAAAGGACGCTCGGATGGGTTCACGTCAGCCGCTGTCGCGGTCGCGGATTCTGGACGCCGCTGTGTCCTTCGCGGACGAACACGGTGTCGATGCGCTGACGATGCGAAAGGTCGCCGACGCGCTCGATTTCCGGGTGATGTCGCTCTACAACCACGTGGCCAACAAGCAGGAGATGCTCTCGGGAATGCTGGATGTCGTGGTCGGGGAGATCGATCCTCCGGCCACCGAGGGCTCTTGGAAAGACGTCATGCAGGCGAGTGCCGCGGCCGCGCACGCTGTCCTTTCAAGACATAAATGGGCGGCGGGCGAGTGGTCGAAGCGCCCGCCCGGACCCCACCGGCTCCGCTACATCGAGTCGATTCTCCGGATCCTCACCGAGGCCGAACTCGGACCAGAAGTCGTGTACCGGGGCTATCACGCGGTCACGATGCACATCGTGGGGTTCACCCTTCAGGAGATCGGATACGAGGAGACGCTCGGGGACAACCTCGAGGAAATGGCGAGTGCGTTCCTGGAGGAGATGGGCGCGGACTATCCGTACATGGCCGAACACGTGCGCGGCCACCTGGGTGATCACGACCACGGGGACGAGTTCGCGTTCGTGCTCGGTCTCATCCTCGACGGACTCGATCGGAGCACCTGCAAGACGCGCGGGTGAGACGCAGGGCCCATGGGAAGGTACGGACGCAGGGCCTCTTCGGACGACGTTGCCCCCTCGGCGACGGCCTGCGCCTCGAGCTGTGCCCACCACGCAAGCGCTTGGACTCGAGCATCCCGAAGCGCATCCACGAACGAGCCAGCATCACTTCTGGTTGTTGACAACAATCTTCCCCACGACGGTCCGTCGCTCGAGGCTCTCAATCGCTGAGGGCACCTCTGCCAGCGACACCGATCTCTGAATCGC
Organism: uncultured Pseudomonadota bacterium; assembly: GCA_913061055.1. GTDB lineage: Bacteria > Myxococcota_A > Polyangia > Nannocystales > Nannocystaceae > CAJXVA01. The sequence continues at coordinate 9,501 of CAJXVA010000041.1, read as the reverse complement.
CGGCTCGATCTGCCCCCGTGCAATCATCTCGAGGACCCGCTCGATATTCGCAGTGACCTCGACCTCCTGGGTCAGTGTCTTGAACTGCTGCGCGCCACGCCCGTACCAGCGACCAAACGCCTTGAGACGGAGCATCCTGTAGAAGCTCCCCCCCACCAACACGTATCGGCCGTTGTCCTTGAGCACGCCCTCGAATCTCGACGGACTCTCGAAGCACGCCGTATCGAACACCGCGTCGTAGCTGTTTGCCTGAAGCTCCTGCGCCGACGTCGTCTTGTAGTCGACGACCTCATCTGCCCCCCAGCTCTTCACCACGTCGGCCTTCTCGGCCGAACACATCGCAGTCACGTGCGCGCCCAATGCCTTCGCCAACTTAACACCAAAGGACCCCACCCCGCCGGAAGCACCGTTGACGAGGATCCGATCCCCGGGTTTGATCTCGCACAGAAGCACCCCCATCATCGCGGCCTGCCCCGAGATGGGCACCGTCGCCGCCTGTCCGAAAGAGACACCATCCGGTTTCTTCACCAGATGGCTCGCGCGCACGACCGCGTACTCACCGAACGCGCCGCCGAACGACTTCCGCACATCAGCAACAACGGCGTCTCCCACTTGGAAGCCTTCAACATCCTTGCCCGTGGCTTGGATCGTTCCTGCGAGGTCCATCCCCAGGGTCCGATTCTTCTGCGCTGGTTTGAACCACCCCAGCACGAGCCGGATGATGAGGTAGTTCGCGCGGACCATGTGCATGTCTGCCGCGTTGATCGAAGAGCTCTCGATCTTGATCAGGACCTCGTCCCGCTTGGGTTCGGGCACGTCTCGTCCGCTGGCAAGCTTCATCACCTCTTGCGGCGCGCCATATTGGTGAAACACAACGGCACGCATCGTCTTCGCTCCTGAATCCTGCGTCTGCTGTCCGACGCGGGCCCGCGAGGCGGATTTCGCAGCGGGGAAGGTTGGCGTCGCGGTTGGCATGCGAAGAGGCTAGCCATGCGTCGGTCGATGGTCATCTGCCGAAAAACGCATCTCTGCTATACGTGAATGTATGAACTGGGGGTCTGTCTCGTTCGACTGGAACCAGGTGAGGGCCTTCATCGTCACTGCGGAGGAAGGCTCGCTGAGCCGCGCGGCGAGGGTGCTCGAAACGACCCAGCCGACCATCGGCCGGCAGGTGTCGGCGCTGGAAGCCTCGCTCGAGGTCACCCTCTTCGAGCGGAGCGTGCGAGGGCTGTCCCTCACCGAGGCCGGACGTGACCTGCTCGAGCATGCTCGCGCCATGGGCGAGGGGGCCATGGCCATCTCGCTGCGGGCCGCCCGGCAGTCGCAGGACGTGACAGGCGAAGTGACGATCACCGCCACCCACCTCATGTCGGCAGCCGTACTGCCGAAGCTCCTCGAGCCGCTGCGGGAACTCGCGCCGGCACTGCGGCTGCGCATCATCTGCACCAACGACCTCAAGAGTCTGCTGCAGCGCGACGCCGACATCGCCATCCGCAACGTCCGTCCCGACCGCCATGAACTCTTCGCACGCCGTGTCGGCCACTTCCGCGGAAACCTGTACGCCTCGACGGCCTATCTGGACCGTGCGGGTCGCCCCCGGACCGCGCGCGAGGTGGCCGATCACACCTTCGTCGGAAGTCCTGATCCACAGCGGCTTCTCGCCCCGATACGGGATCGCGGCATCCCCGTGCGCGCCGAGAGCTTCGTGGTGTCCAGCGACAGTGGCGCTGTCGTGTGGGAGCTCGTGAAGCAAGGCTACGGAATTTCTCTGCTACCGGAGACCCTCTGCGAGCCCGAGCCGGGCATCGAGAAGGTGCTTCCCAGTTTCACCGCGCTGGAGTTTCCGATCTGGCTCGTCACGCATCGCGAGCTTCAAACCAGCCCGAAGATCCGCATCGTTTTTGATGAACTCGCTCGCGGATTCCGCAGGACGCTCGAAGCGGCGACCGACGATGCCGACGGCTGAACAGCAGAGCTTCGGTGAGTGACGACTCTTCGATCACGCGAGCGTCGTGAGGTCGTTGCCCCCTCACATGCCACTGCAGGCGCCGTCGCCCGTGTCGCTCCAGCACGGCGCTCACGCCCTGGCGCCCGCGATGAATCCGGGGTCGGGTCGACGGGGCGTGAGGCGTTCCGCTCCCCGATCCCGCAGCCGATCCACCGGACACGCCAGCGCCCGCGGGGTCACACGCGAGGATGAGCGGAGCGATCATCGTCAGGAACAAAGCGCGCACGTTTGACAGTCCCCACCGGTCGTAGAATCCGTTGAAAACATCAGCGGTGGGGTGCAGTAGCCTCATCCAGTCGACGCGAAACTGCGCGCGCTTCCACATCGCCGAGCCTCGGGTAGAGCGCCTCGGGTCGCACCCGCAAGGTGGCCCGCCGGCCGCCGAATCATCTTCGACTGACCGTTCATTCGGGCAACACCGTACGCAGCTGAGCCGCCACTGCGAGGAGTGCTTCCAGCATCTCCGCGACCTCAATCTCCTCGAACACATCTGCATTCGCGCGGAGCTGGTCTGCCATCGCATCCAGCCCCGCAACGCGATGGCCGTACCGTCGGAGATCGACACGCGGCCGGCATCGGCCGAACACTGGGAAGGATTCTCGAGCTGCGTTCCTCGCCCGCTGCGTGGTGATGCGCGCAGCCGGTTGTGTTCTCCGTCGGCCTTCTGCGATCATCGGCGGCGATGGGTCGGTTCTTCGTTGCGTCGGTCGCCGTCCTCGCCCTGTCCGGCTGCGATCCCGGTCTCGGGGTGGAACTCTCCGTGGTCGAGCCGAGCGGACGTCCCGCCGTAAACCTCGGGATCCGTGTCGACTGTCCGCCCAAGGGGCTCGCGGACCATGAGCACTCGCTGGACCTCGGACGGACGGACACCGAGGGCCGCATCAGCTATGCAAGCGTTGGATCGCTACACATGGATTGCTGGGTTCATGCGCCCGAGAGGCCGTCCGCCAAGGCCCTCGTCGCCGACGTCTGCGAGTACGACAACTTCTTGCATGGCTGCCTCTCGGTCCGAGGCGTGCTCTCGGTCCCCGCCAGTGCGCCCGTGTGGGCTGGCAGGTAGACCGGACTTGGTGCCGCAGCAGTTGGCCCGCGGAAACTGAGACAACCCGATTCCCCGTCCGTTGGTGAGCGGGTTCGTGGCGGTGGGCGATTGCGGCTTGGTGACATCTCGCCCGATCGCTACTGTCGCTCGGACCATGGACGATCCATCCAAGCACTCGAACGCGAGCGGGCGCGCCCTGTGGGAAGCGAAAGCGGAGTTCTGGGACGACCTCCACGGTCGAGACGGAAACGGCTTTCATCGAACCATCGTCGAGCCGACGGTTCAGCGTCTGCTGGAGCTACGGTCCGATGAACGCGTCGTGGATGCGGCGTGTGGCAACGGGACCATGGCTCGGCGCCTGACGGCCTGGGGGCCGAGGTCGTCGCGTTCGACTTCAGCCCCAAGTTCGTTGAACTTGCCCGAGCGCGTGGGAGCGATGGGCCGTCCTCGATCGACTACCGCGTACTGGATGCCACGGACGAGAACGCGGTCGCTCAGCTTGGGGAGGGGTCGTTCGATGCCGCCGTCTGCACAATGGCCCTGATGGACATGCCTAACATCGCCCCGTTGTATCGGGCGATCCATCGCCTGCTGCGGCCGGAAGGGAGATTCGTGTTCGTCACGAGCCACCCCGCGTTCGCCACGACCAACCCCGTTCGCATCACCGAAAAGCATGACGCCGATGGTCAGCTCGCCGTCAGACACGCCCTGCGGATCGACCGGTACGCCGACGTGCCACCCACCCGGTGCATCGGCTCGCTTCGAGAGACCACGCCGCACAACTTCTTTCACCGCCCCCTGAGTCGGCTTCTCGGCGAGGCGTTCGAAGCCGGCTTCGTGCTCGAGGCCCTCGAAGAACCTCGCTTCCCCGCAGACAAGGATGACTTCTGGCAGTTCCCTCCGGCGCTCGCGGGCCGGCTCCGCCGATCTGCGTAGGGAAGGGACGCAACGCCTCCGCGGCGTCGCACAGAGCGTTCAGCGCAGGCGACCATTCGATGGGCCGCGGGCGTCGCGACCGCGCCACCTCCACAGAAGCAATCCGCTGCGCCGAGGGAAGGTAGGCTCTACCCGTGTATCGAGTTCTGGCTGCGTCGATCGTGCTATTGCTGGCTGGAACCGTCCATGCGGCGCAACGGGTGACGACGGTGTTCGACTTCGAAGGAGTACCGCCCGAACAAACGGGCGACTACGTCGTGTCGGCGGGTGCGGAAGTCCTGGATGGGATGGGGCGTCACGCGACCCGGGAAGACTGGCTCGACCGGTCGCATCCGTGGCGACTTCTCATCGGCCTGTCGAATCCCGGCTCCGATGTGGACCGATACGTACTCACCGTTCGCGGCAGTATTCTCCCCGACTCGTTCCGTTCGCTCGCGCAACCGGACGGGAGTGACATCGTCGCCAGTGCAGAAACCGGGGTGGCACTCGACTTGTTGCGCAACGGACCCTGGGACCGGCCGGACGCCAGCTCGAGCGTCGTGCGCCTCGATGTCCTTCCCAGCGGCAGCTCGAACGTCTACCTCTACGCGGGAAGCGGGACTGCTTCGAGCAGTCTGGAGGAATTGGAGTTCTTCACCGATCCCACCCCGACCGTCCGGTATTTCGTCACGGGTTCGCTCGTCGGCGGCAATGTCACATTCGCAAGCGCCGTTGCGGGGAATGACTTCGAGGTCGGCGGCGCGACCGAGGTCCTCGGCGCACTCGAGGTGCGGACCGGACCCTCCTCGGTTTTTGAGCCGTCCGTCCGATCGTCAGGGTTTGTAGCCGGGGTGTGGGATGGAGTTGCTGGCGACGCGATCGTGGCCGAGGGATTCGCCGGAACCACGTTCATCTCGCCCGCCCCTCGCTTTGCTGAGGAGCTCTTCGTCGTCGCGCCGAACGGGCCCGCGACGTTGACCTTCGCCAGCCCGGCGGGTCCGGCCGTCGTTGTACCCGCCGGGACGGCGATGCAGATCGCAGCCGACGCCACCGATGGCTCGGCCGTCGCATTCACGTCGGACGTTCCCGTCATCGCGTACCGAGGAAGCCTCTCCGGCGACCATTCCCCCCTGCCCCCTGCGAGCACCGACATCCTCGGCGTCGCCAACGGAATCGCCGTCGTGGCAACGGGTTCGGCTGGTGCCACCATCTCCGTGACCGACTCCAGCGGGGCCGAATCGATGCTCGATATTCCTCCCCCACCACCACGAGCATCACAGGCCAGGCTCAGGGGTCCGGGGCCGCGCTTCACATCACGTCCGATCAGCCGGTGGGCGCGATGTCGTACGGGGATGGCGACGGAGGCGAGGCGGTTGCATTCTTGCCGTTCGAGTTTCTCAGTCGAGAACTCGTGCTGCCCACGGATGCCCAGTACGTTGCTGTCGCGTCCCGTTCGGCTGTGACGTGCGCGCTGCTGGACGCCGCCGGAGCGAGTCTCGGGGAGCAGTCCGCGACGCCGGTCGGCACCGAGCCCGGAAAAATCTTCTTTGGATCCGCAACCAACGGTGTGTCGTTGGCCGGACCCGCGGCACTGCGATGCGACGCTCCTGTCTATGGAACGTTCGAGGATCCGGTCTCCGACGGCGAGACGCTGATGTCCCCCTCGATGGCTCACCGGGCCTCCTCGAGCGCGGCGATCTCGGTCGTGCCGGACTCCGACGAGCAGTCCCGGTTCGAGCCCGGCGTCTCCACGATCGACACCCCAGCCTTGGGCCTGCCCACTCCAGGCGAATCTATCCAGTCGCTGATGCCGACCGCGACCGTCGAGGCCGGAGCCGCGTTGGGTTGGCGGGTCTCCCTCGATGGCGGGCCTTGGATGGTCCCGTCCCGCGGCGAGCTCGTCGAAGCCGCGGGCAGGCAGAGCGCTGAGCCCGAAGCCTTTGCCGGGGTGGCGTTGGGCGGTGCCATGTCTATTGCTGTGCAGGCCGTGTTCGAAACCGACGGACTGGCGGAGACGACCGTCGAAGAGCTCGACCTCGTTCTCCTCGCACAGGACGCTTCGGAAACGAGCGGCGACCCGTCCGAGTCTTCGACCGGAGCGGACTCCGATACCACCGCCACGACAACGGGCGACACGGCCGACACCACGAATGCTACGGCTTCAACGACGGACGGCGCGGGCGATACGACGAGCGCAGACGGCAGCACCTCCAGCATGGGAACGGGGACGTCCGACAGCGGAGCCCAGGGCGCGGACACGTCGGCGTGCGGTTGCAAGTCGGCCTCACCGCCTTGGTCCATCTTCTGGCTCCTGCTCGTCGTCGCGGTCCGACGACCGCGATGAGATGGTCAGAGCACAGGTCTGTTAACAGTTCGCCCGGGGCCGCCGGGCCGACTGCGGACCCATCCAGATTGTGAGTTCATCGCGTCATGCGCTAGCCTTTGCAGCGATGGCAACCCCGGGCAAGACTTCAATCGTCTTCGGTGTCGCGGCCTGGGTGGCGCTGGCTACAGAACTCGCGATTCTGGCTTGGTTGACTCGAGACAACGGGGCTGTGCCAGGGATGCTCGACTTCCTCCCCATACTGCTGCTGAGCCTCGTCGTGCTCGGCTGCCTCATCGTCAACCTCGGGCTCGGAGTCCGTGCCTGGAAAGAAGCACCACCCGGGTCCAAACCGATTGCCGGGCTTCTCATCGGCGGCCCGCTCGTGCTGCTCTTAGTCGTTGCGTGGCAGTATCACGAGACCTACGGGTGAGTCGTCACCCGAGGGTCGACCCACTGTCGTGGCTCACTCGCCGGCCATGGACGGGTAGCGCCAGTCGGAGTGCGGCTCGAAGTTTTACTTGATCGTGCGCGTGCTGCTCCAGCGCTGTCGCGACGCGGCGCTGGCCGGCGCGGCGAGCAGCCTCGGCCACGCTCACATCGGGCTCCTCCCCGAGCACGGTCCAGACGCCGGCGCGCCAGCGGCAGTCGCAGGAGGTGACAGGCGAGCTGACGATCACCGCCACACACCTCTTGTCCGCAGCCGTACTGCCGAAGATGGAGTCGCTACGGCAGCGCCGCGGCGTGGGCTTTGGCGAGGCGGACGATCGTGGGGACCGGCCAGGTGTCGCCGAGGAATTCTCCATAGTGCGCGGAGACAACGGTGCCTTCGCTGTCGACGAAGAAATCCGCCGGGATCACCGTGAGAGGTCGTTCCAGTCCCGCGGGTTTCCCGTCAGCAGGCATCGCCCGCCGCGCCCGAACGATCGTCGATATCGATCGTGCCTTCAGCGTTCGAACCACGCTCCTCTCGACCCCGAAGGTCGCGTACAGCTCGCGGCTTGGGTCGGCGACGATCTCCAGTGGCAGGTCGAGGTGCCCGAACTCCCGCTCGAGCGTGAGTTCCTCGGAGTGGCAGACGAACATGACGCGCAGCCCGGTCGCCACTTGCAAGCGCGGGACGACGTCCCTGAGCTCCCGGATGCGCTCGTTGCAAACGGCGCAGCGTGCATAGCGATGGAACATGAGCAGGCTGGGGGCGCCGCGGAGTGCGGCCGGGGACAGCCGCCGACCGGTGAGACTGTGGACGTCAAACTCGGGCAATCGATCGCCTGCTCTGATCCTTTGCATTCGCCCTACACATCCGGATTTGCCAAGGAGACTCACTCACGACGTGGCGGTCGCATGAGGATCATACTACGGCCTGGAGGGCATCGACCAGCCTGGGAGTTGGGTGTGGCGCGACCGGACCCGAGGCGCTGATTTGCCTGACGGCCAGGGGACAACCGGCGCCCGGATGTGCGCCGCCACATCTTCCACATAGGGCATAGCCTGTGCGGACTGCGGTCAGTCCAAAGTCCGTCGTTCGATCCTGGTTCCTGCGAGATCGCGAAAGAGCATCACAACTTCGTTGGTGGGTCCGAACTGAACACTGCGGAGCTCGCTGTACTCCTCCTCGTCCTCCCACGTGAGCAGGAACTTGGAGGTCGCAGGAGCACCGAGCGTCAACCGAGCGAAGGCGTGTGAAATACCTGCATCCTGCCACGGCTGTTGCAACTCGCCTTTGATGTATGCCGTGCCATCGGTGCCCGCGTAGACGGCGAAGCTCCGGCGAAAACCCGTCGCGTCTAGGGCGTACTCTCACGAGCAGCAGGCGACCATGGGGTCGGCAGGCTTCGGCCGTAGCCGTGCTCGGGATCGGGGGTATCCATCTCGGGCCACAATAGCGGGGCTGTTGTGCAGGCTATCGACCCGCATGAACGCGCGCTCGCGTGGTCTGCGTTGAGGGCGACTGACGTCGCCGGCGAGCTCGCGGACAGCCCCACTCGACGGCGGAGGAGCGCATTCGATGTACACGGGCTCCGGTGGGTGGAGGTCCGATGCGCTCTACGTCCCGCAGCCGTACAACGGCGAGAGCGTCACTGAGGTCGTTGTCGGCGTGCCCGGTCGTGACTACGACGGCCCCGTCATCAACGCCGAGCCGATAGTGCCGTAGCGCGCATACGTCGGAGGTTCGGCCCGTAGCGACGGAAGACCGCAACCGAACCTGCCGCTTGCAACGACGCCGCCCGTTCACTCCGGCAGCATCGTGCGCAGCTCATCCGCCACAGCGAGCAATGCGTCCAGCGTCTCCTCGATCTCCGTCTCCTCGAACGCATCCGCATTCGCTCGCAGCTGGTCGGCCATCGCGTCCAGCCCCGCGACGCGGTGCTGGAATCGCCGCAGCACCTTGGCCGGGGGAATCGCCGGCGGCTGCGATGTCAGACCTCCGACGCCCTGGATGACCCGGCCGAGCTCGTCGTGGGTCATCAGCTCCAAGCTCTTGCGGACGCCACTGCCCGGAACACGGAAGCTCCGTTGCCGGCGAAAGCGTGCCCGCTGAGCCGGACTGAGCGCGGACAGGTGCTGAAGCTTGCCCAGGCCCAGGTGCACAAAGAACTCGAAGTCGTCCGGATGCTCGCCCGCCCACTGCGCGATCGAGATGTATCGCTGCGCCGTCCGGGGGCTGTACGGGAGGTGTTCGCTGAGCCAGGGCAGCCACTGTCCGAACCCCAGGTGTTGTTGCAGCGCGAGCAAGCGCTGACCGATCGCGACCACGTCTCGAACAACCCGCGTTTTTGTCTCGCGGTCGAGCACGAGGATCTCCCGAGTCAAGCGGTCCTCGACCGACTCGCGCGCGACAAGGTCACCGCTCGCGGTACGCGTGGGCGTGCGAGAGCGTCTCCTTGCCAACTTCTTCCCTGCGCGTGCCATCCCCGATGAGGATGCGCCAGGATTGGCGAATTTCAAATACGACAGCGCTGTCGTATTTGCGAAACGCCGGATTCCGGCCCGCAAGGCACCCCAGCGGCGGTGCGACTGCAGCCGCGCGTGGCATCTGCGATAGTGGGCCCATGCGAATCAGATCGGGGTTCACGATGTCGATGCTGTTGGCAGGACTGGGCGCCTGCGGTTCTTCGGACGGGTCCGGCGCGAGCGGAGGGAGCTCGGAGACGAGCGGGTCCAGCGGAACCACCCCTGTCTCTTATACACATCTCCGAGCCCACGAGACCT
>CAJXVA010000040.1 GCA_913061055.1 uncultured Pseudomonadota bacterium | reverse complement strand
GTCGTGGACGTGTCCGGGCCGCTCGTCGACGCGTCGGCTGCAGCTGAAGTCGAACCGGCTTCGCTACCGCTTTGCACGACCGGGCCGCACCCTAGAGCCCAGACGAAAAGAGCTGCGCTCAGTTTGCGAAAAGCCACACCCCAAACTCTGCCGAAGGGGGCACACGGCGTCAATGTGAGGCCCCAGACCAAGGAGAGAACCAGCCTGGCGAAAGGACCGAGAACCAGTCTGGCAGAACTGAGTTGGTACACTTCATCGCCATGGGCCAGCCCCGCTCGAAGCGTCGACTCTTGCTACACGCAGCAAGAGCTGGGGACCCGCAGGCTCAGTTTGAGCTTGGGTGCGCCTACGACTTCGATGCGCCCAAGGACCGGCCACGAGCAGTCAGCTGGTACACCAAAGCCGCCGAGCAAGGTAACGCTGAGGCACAGAACTTCTTGGGGGAGAGCCATCGTGACGGTTGGGGCCTGCCGCAGGACCAGAGCCTAGCGGTTCACTGGTTTCGCTTGGCTGCCGCCGCTGGTGAACACGATGCCCAGGTGAGCTTGGGCGTAGCGCTATTCACAGGGGCGGGCGTTGAAGCCGACCCACACACAGCGCTGCGTTGGTACCGAAAGGCCGCATTCGCAGGCAAGTCGGCCGCGATGGCAAACATCGGCCACATGTACCGGTGTGGCGACGTGGTCAGGCAATCCTGGAAGCTCGCGCTCCGGTGGTACGAGAAGGCGGCCTACGACAACAACGTTACGGCACTGCATTGGCTGGCGCGTATTTGCAACGGGCAGGAAGACCCGCCCGCAAGAGGTGAGGAAGCCGTCCTGTGGTTGAGGCGCGCTGCGAGGCACGGCGATGCCGAATCTCAGGCCAGCCTGGGTGTTCGGCACTTCAACGGCGATGGAGTTCGGCTCGACCGCAGACGTGCCGCTCTTCTGTACCGACGGGCAGCCGAACAGGGAGAACCGTGGTCTCAGTACCTTCTCGGCCTCTGTTACCGGGACCGCGAAGGCGTCCGAAGGAATCGTAGGGTCGCACTTGCCTGGTTCCGTCGGGCCGCGACTTCGGTTCCCGAAGCGGCCCGAGCTGCGGAGGAGCTTGGCGTCTAGCCTCGCTTGTACTGTTCCGCTGCCGTGGCACGCTTCGCCGAACTGGAGATGGATCGCGAGCTGTTTCGACGAGCTGAACCGTGCGTTCGGGGACACGGAAGAGTCGCGCAACTGGCGTCGGCCGTGAAGGCGTTGAGCTGCATTGGCTGGCGCCTCGACCGAGCAGCGGCGACTCGCCTACGGCTTCGCTCCGCTCCCTTCATCATCCGCATACTCTCCGCCCAACTGGAACATATCCCCACTTCGCGTCATCACGGTGAGCGGCACGCGGTAGAGCATCGTGGCCCAGATGTGGGTTTCCGCCGGCAGGTCATCGAGGCCATGAGTGACGACGTACGTGCTGAGCTGAGCACCCTCGGGCAGGTCTTCAGGTGTTTTGTCGAGCACCATGGCTCGCGTCAGCATTCCGCCGCGACGGACTCGACTGCCATCTTCAGAGACCAAGAAACGGAAGTGCGGCCCCATCACAAGGAGATCTGGGTCGGTCGTCGCGGCGAGCCAATAGACAACCCATCCGGGTTCGCCGAGATAGGGTTCCGCCGGGAGTGTGACGGAGTTGTATGGCGTCGGTGCTGGTTCAAAGCGAGGATCGGCCTTGGCGGTCTCGCGCGCCCGCATCGCTTGCGCTTGTGCCTCGGTCGGCGCTTCCCCTTCGGTCCAGACCAAAGCGCACGACGCAGGTCCAGTGGACTCACAGCTCACGCGCGCCAGAGCAAGGGCCCTGCTCCCGTCGAAGAAGGTGACGACGCCCCCGTTGGCATCCCCCTCGCTGATCCATCCGCCCACCCCTGCGCCGGGTCGCTCCGCCATCCGAGACTGCAGGAGGTCGCTCGCCCACCAGGCGTACAGGTCGTGTGCGTGGATGGCCGCTGCCAGCTCTTCACGTTGCGCGAGCGTCGGCTGTCCGGCGGAGGACACCTCGGCAGCCTTGGGAGGCTGGCCTTTCGACGACGCGCATGCCGGGAGCACAGTCAGTAGCCAGACGGTCGGCCAGAGCAGTGGGGTCGAAGTGAGCAGGCTCGACAAGATGTTGAAACCCTAACACTGTGACCTAGTTTTCGCTTCGGCTCTGAGGTCGGACTTCGGCTCCTGGGGCGGGGATGTCGAACAACCAAACCCTCTCACGAGCAGCATGAACTCCTATAGAGTTTGCTCGTGCGCAACTGGCCTCGTCTCCTGCTCCTCGCCACCTTGACGCTGTCCTCGTGCGCGTCGACGAAGAGCGCTCCTGCGCTGCCCGACGACCCGCTTGCAGGGAAGGGTTCGGAGCCGGCGATGGACACAGAAGCACCAACGGCGACCGACGAACTGCCGGCCCGTTCGGTGTCACCGTTCCCAAGCGACCTCTTTGTTGCTCCGGGCGACCGCTTTGTTCTCGAGCCTCCGGATGGGTGTTTGCTCTCTCCGGTTCGCGACGCGAAGCCCGACGAGTATCGGGAGCTTCGTTATCGTTGTAAAACGCCCTCGCTTACCCTCGAGGTCGGCTGCTTCGAAACCAATCCGGACGAAAACATAGAGGCCCGAATTGCGTCTTTTTCGACCCCAGACTCGATGCTGGTCCCTTCGAGAGTGAGCCAGCATTGGCCCGAGGACGCCCTGTACTTCGAGGACACCCGCCGGGATGTTGCGACGCACATCAAGGGGTGGTCATTCGCGCACGAAGACGAGTCATGCTACCTGCTTGCCTCGTTCTCGTCTGATGCGGTTCGTACTCCGGCCGTTTCTCGGACCATCGCGAGCTTCACTTCCGGGCGCGCCGCTCTGGACGGGAAGGACGCGCTCCCGCCGATTTCGGAGGGCTCCCCCGACAGTTCCGCCCTCGAGGCGTGGCTCCTGGCGACACCGCTGGCAGATGGCGCACTTCGATTCGAATCCCGCAAACCCGTAGCCCAAGAGGAAGACCGGAGCCGCTACGGAGCGGGGTCGCGAACCTTGCGGGTCGACCACTCCGGCGGAGGCACCTTGACCATCATCGAACTCCGCGACGAGTTCGAGCAGTTCTACGCATTCCAACAGGGTCGCGCGATACCCGAGTACAATGCTCTGGTCAACGCAGGGTACGCGTTTGAGTATTGGCACCCCGCGGACATTGGGGAGTACGCCGAGGGGGATGCCGTCCACTCCGACGTAGGTCCCCATGGGATGTCCGCGGGGGTGAGTTTTGTGCGCTGCGGCACGTTCGTCGCGCTCTCGACATTCTCCCAGGCGGGCAGTCAGCAGAAAGCGGTTAGCCGCGCGGCGAAGGAGATCGATGCCTATATGGTCGATACGCTATGCCAGAAGTCGAGGCCGGACCTGTGATTGAGGGATGTCGCTCAGTCGCCCCCATCGCGAAACAGAGCCCACCGAGCGCGAACCATCCGAGGCCACCCGCCCGAGGGAGAGGGGGCGGCGGTGAACGAACCGGTCGTGGCTCTACGGGCAATGTCGAATCGTCTGGCGAGGGCAGCCGCTAGTCGGCGAAGGGATGAACAGCGGCCTCAGCCCTCTCTGCGCTTCGGCACCGACACCCGCTGCCCATCCACCACCGCGACCACATCCGGGTGAATCGCGGACGCCTCCTCGATGAACGGATCCAGCGAGGGATAGCGCTGAGAGAAGTGCGTCAGCACGACCCTCCGCGCACCCGCGTCGCGACCGATGGTGGCGGCCTGCACCGCGGTCATGTGCATGTGGTCGTGGGCGAGCTTGACGTCCTCGTGCAGGTACGTGGATTCGATCACCAGCAGGTCCACATCCTTGGCGAGCGCGAGCGCTCCAGCGCACGGCCTCGTGTCCATGACGAACGCCATCGACTGCCCAGGCTTCGCGACGCTGACATCCTCGAGCCGCACCGTGTCGCCGCCGACTTCGATCGATCCTTGTCGGGCGAGCTGCCCGATCGCCGGCCCCACCACGCCGCGCGCCGCCAGCTCTTCGGGGAGCATGCGCACACCATCGGGCTCGTCGATTCGGTAGCCGAGGGTGGGCACGCCGTGGTCCAGCGGAGCCACGGTCATGCGGAACGACGGCATGTCGATGCCCCCGTTGGGATCTTCGATTGGGTGGGGCACGACCGTCGCGCGCTCGCGATAGATCGACGCATACCGAAGCCGGTCGAAGTACTTGCGTCCGCTCGCCGGAAAGTAGACGTGGATCGGGTGGGGCACGTCGTCGAGCGAGAGTCGCTGCGTGATGCCGGCGAGGCCAAGGCAGTGGTCGCCGTGAAAGTGGGTGACGCAGACGCGGGTGATCGCGCTGACGGCCACGCCGGCGTAGATCATCTGACGCTGCGTTCCTTCGCCAGGATCAAACAGCACGCCTTCGTCGTCCCACCGCAGCAGGTAGCCGTTGTGATTTCGGTAGCGCGAGGGAACCTGGGAGCCAGTTCCCAGGGCGATCAGTTCACGGGCAGACACGCGAGCGCGAAGCCTACCGCTCGTGCCAGCTTGGGGCCGCCGTGACTCGCCGAGAAAGCACGTTGTAAGCGCCTGTAAAGAAAGGTAGGGTAATGTGGTGGCGATCCGCATGGGCTCCATCTCGACGACGAAACGGCTGTTGAGCGCTGCGTTGGGTCTGAGCATGTTGGCCGGCGGCTGCCGCACCCAGACGGAGCCCGAAACGCAGCAGGAGCCGTTCTCGTTGGGTGGGAAGGCCGATGGCAGCTGTCCAGCGAGCTCGACCTTGTGCTGGAGCGGCGACGACGTCGAGATCGCGAGGCGAATGCTGGAGCTCAAGGACGACGTGGTCTTCGGCTACGGACCGAAGCAGGCCCTGTTCGCGCTGATCGAGCACGCGAACTACCTCGAGCACAAGCTCACCGACGAACAGCTCGGGGCTCTCGATGCAGTCGCCGAGCGCATTGATCAGCTACCCGACGGCGACTTCGAGCCGCCTGCGATCGAGCTCGACGAGTCGGGCGAGGTGGTCGCTGAGCTTCCGCCGGGCCACTACCGCGACGGGGTCGAGGTGCTCGCGGAGCTCGAGGCCGAGGTCACCGGCGACCTGCTCGGCGCCTACCTGGCCGCCAACATGGTCCCGCTGGGGCAGTTCGCCGAGTCGTCTCTCGAAGGCAAGCTCGACGAGGCCGGCATCGGCGAGGCGCAAGACCTCTCGGACTTCGGCGGCACCACGCCGGACATGCAGCACAGCCTCGAGCTGTTGTACGACTCCGGCCTGGTTGGAGCGGCGATGGTGACGGTCTTTCGGGCGACCGGCGTTCTGCACAGAAACTACGAGGTCATCAACGCCGAGAACTTCGGCGAGGTCCTCGATGAGGACGGCCGGATCCGTCCCTTTGGGCTCACCCGAGAGGCTCGGGTGCGCCGCATCATCCGCAAGTACACCGCAGCATCGGCTGCCGTGGGGGCAGGCGCCGGGCTGGTGGCCCTGGTACCGATCGCCGGGACCGTGCTTTCGATCAGCGCGGAGACGTTCCTGCAGCTCAAGCTGCAGGCACAGATGGCCTTCGAGATCGGCGCGGTCCATGGCTGGGACATTCGGGAGGGGGACAACCTCTACCTGCTGAGCATGCTGCTGCTTGGGGATGGCTTGGCCGGCGACTCTACGGACGTTGCCATCTTCATCTCCAACTTCGTCGTCCCGACGCTGCTCACGCGGCTCGCCGGTCGCTTCGGCGTGACGATCACCCGCGACCTTGCGCGCACGCTCGCCACCCGCTCGATTGGGCTGGTGGTCGACTTCTTCCGTCGTGAGGCCCAACAGCAACTCACGGAGGCGGCTCTCGAGGGCACGGTGCGCGGTATCGGCGGCACGGTTCTCGGCTGGGCTACGCTCGGCGCCTCTGTGGTCGTGTCTGCGGGCTTCGACGCTGCCGTCACCTATCGCCGCGGCCAAGCCATGCAGATGGTGTCCAAGCGGTGGCTCACCGACGTGACGCTCGAGGCCGGAACGTACATGGCCGACGGCGAGGGCCGCGACTGCGCGTTTCGAGCGATGGCTGCGATGGCCTGGCGCGACGCGGAGATCGCCGAGGAGGAGAAAGACCTCTTCGTGGCCTTCCTGGCCAAGCCGTACGCGCTCGACGAGCAGACCTGGGTCCTGCTGGCACCCGACGAGGTCGTTCGCCAAGCACAGATGGTGGGTGCCTGGGCCGAGGCCGACAGCCTCACAAACACCCGTCGGTGCATGGAGCGTCAGTTCCAGGGCTCATCGTCGGACGACCGGGTGAGCCTGCTGGGCCACATGTACTCGATGGCGCTGATCGATGGCGGTAGCGACTCCGAGGAACTCGAACTCTACCAGGAGTACCGCGACGGTCTCGATGGTAGCGGGTGGTTCGACGGCGCCAAGATCGACGAAGGTGAACTCGAGTACGTGGAGCGTGCGCTCAACCTGACCGCCAATCCTGCGATCGTCGTGCGGGAGCTGGCGGAGGAACACGCCGAGCTCGGGGATCAGCTCCTGCCCGGCGACGTGTTCGAGTTCCTCGAGGCACCCAATCCTACGATCCGCGGCCAGTTCGACGAAGGCTTCGACTGTGGGCGAGCCGGCGGCTGCTGAGTCGACGGGCAGACACGCGAGCGCGAAGCCTACCGCTCGTGCCAGCTTGGGGCGGCCGTGAATTCGAGGCCTAGGGTTTTTCGCATGGCGTTGGCCCACGCGACCCGGTTCGTGAACACGATCGTCCCGCGCCGCTGACCCAGCGCCAGCGGCATGATGACGTCGATGCGGGTTCCGACCATGAACCGCCCTTCGACCTCCTCGAGCCGTAGCCCGCCGGCACCGAGGTCTTTCATGAGTCCGGGGGTCTGCCGCGGCCCCACGAGCACTTCGACGCTGACCGGAAGTCGCATCCAGTCGCGCAAACCGCGGTGGCTGGCACCATCTTGGAGTTGCACCTGGAGGTGCCGATGCTCGACCTGCTTTTCGGGAGCCAGAGCACCCTTGCGATCGAGTGCGCTGAGGTTGAAGAACCGCAGGATGGTGGTGACTGCGGCGTGACCGCGTAGGGGCTGCATCGCGAGGCCCTGCGGACGTCCGCTGTTGTCGAACACAACGTCGGCAGAGGGCGCGTAGCCCTCCTGAGTGCCGTCAGAGCGCACCCACCCGGCCGGGGTCTCGGACTCGGCCGGGAGCTCGACTTCGCGATGGCCGTAGTCTTCGAGCTGCCCTTTGGAGTTCCGGGTAGGTCCCACGCATTCATTGTAGCAGACGTAGGCGACTTGACCGTCCTGCTCCGGCGGGCGAAACCTCGGCCCGATGGCAGACGCGACGATCCCGGTGATCAGCCTCCACGACCTGGCGCCCGCGACCCGGAGCGCTGCGGCCGTGCAGACGCTCGGCGAAGCGCTCGAGACGTTTGGTTTCGTCGCGATCACGGACCACGGGGTTCCCGAGCCGTTGCTGACGGGCGCCTATGCACAGGCGCGTGCGCTGTTCGAGCTTCCACCCGCCACCAAACAACGTTACGAGGATACGAGCACCGGTCGGCAACGCGGCTACACCTCGCTTGGAATCGAGCATGCCAAGGGGCAGACGGTCCCCGACATCAAGGAGTTCTGGCACGTCGGTCGGCGGGAGGGGGACGTGGTGGCGAACGTGGAACCGGCCGAGCTTCCAGAGTTCGGCTCGACCTTCAACGCCTTGTTCGACGAGCTCGATCGCGTTGCAACCACGCTGCTGACCAGCGTCGGGGCGTACCTCGAGAAGCCCGACGGGTTCTTCGAGGACTTCACCCGCGGCGGGAACTCGGTGATCCGCGTGATCCACTACCCACCGCTGCCTCATGAGGTCGAGCCCGGAGCGGTACGGGCCGCGGCGCACGAGGACATCAACCTGATGACCGTGTTGCCCGTGGCAACCGAGCCGGGCCTGCAGCTGATGACCCGTGAGGGGGAGTGGATCGATGTCCAGACCCCGCCCAACGTCATGGTCTGCGATAGCGGCGACATGCTGCAGTTGCTCACCGGGGGCCGCGTGCGGTCCACGACGCACCGGGTTGTGAATCCGCCCGGCGATGCGAATCGCTCGCGGTACTCGATGCCGTTCTTCTGCCACCCGCGAAACGACGCGCGACTCAGCGAAGACCCCGAAGTGCTCGCGCTCGACTTCTTGATGGAGCGCTTGCGGGATATCGGCGTCGCCTAGCTCCGGCGTCGGAGTCCCGCGACCAACAACAGCAACAGCCAAGAGACCGGCGGTGCTTGGGAGGGGACGCTGCATCCTCCACCACCATCGCCGCCGTCCGCATCGGGAAGTCCTCCCGAGCTCGAGCCGGAGCCCGCGCCTCCGCTCCCATCCGCGCTCGCGCTTGTTGCAGGTGCGCCGGTGTCTGAGCCCGTGCCGCTGTTGCCCCCCGACGCGCCGCCGGTGGTGCTCTCGGCACCGGTCTCGCCGCCTCCATCCGTGGGGTCGGTGTCCCCGTCGGTGTCGGAGGTGGCTCCGGTCGTGCTCTCGGTGGGGTTGCTCGCGAAGGGTTCACCGCAAGCGCTGCTGTAGCCGCTCTCCGGGATGCCCTCGCACCAGTTGTCCCAGGAGCCGTCTCCGGTGTGGTCGCCGGCGAAGAAGCTTCCGCAGTCGGGGCCCGGGTCCCAGTCCCCGGTGGCGCCGTCGAAACACGGGGTGATGTCGAGGCCGGTTTGAGCCTCGAAGTTCCCCACCACAGCGTCGATCCGCTGGAAGTCGGCGGCCGAGTTGCACGGGGTCTGGGTCGTTCCGCCCAACACCGTGCCGAACACCCGCCAGCTACCGTCCTCGACCTGCAAGAACACGGGGCCGCCGGAGTCACCGGGACACGGGGATGTGCCGTCGCCGGCCTCGCCCACGATCACCCGACCCGGCTCGACGGCTGAGATCGTCTGGTTGGCCCACAGCTTGGTGCCACCACCGACCCCAAAGGCGGTCTGCCCAAACCCCGCCATCACCACCGGTTGGCCCGGCTGCAAGTACATGTCGGCCTCACAACCAAACAGGACGGGTGTGACCGGGACCTCGGTCACCTCTTCGGCGAGCTCGCACAACATCGCGTCTTGGCTGCCGTCTCCCACACAGCTGGTCACCGCGACCGAGGGGCCATCGCCGGCCTGAATGCCGAACTGAATCGCGGAAGGCATGCCGCAGTGCTGCGCGGTCGAGATCGCACGAGGGTGGACCAGCGTGGCAGTGCACCCCCCCGTGTAGACCGTGGTCGGCCATCCGCAGGTCTCGACGGGGTCGCCATTGACGATGCCCATCGGATCAGGAGGGGCCTGCAACGCGTCGGGAGCGAACAACAGTGCGACGAATGGCAGAACGGTCAGGGGCATGGGCGAACACCCGCGTGCGAACCCCACACTGGCGGCCTCATGCCTCAGCGGAGCTACGCAGCAGGCTTTCTATCTTCGTTGCAACCATTGCATCCGTCAACACGAATGCAGGATGATCAAGATAGGAAACTTTGTGGCCGAGGACACGACCTCCGCCCCGAATGACCCTAAGAGACAGGTGTGGGTGTCGGTGCTGCAGCTGAACTGCACTCCGCCCGACTCGGACCGACGCGAGCTCTCAGGCGTCGGCTTCGGGCTCGGTGGATTCGTCGGAATCCTCGGACGCTTCGGGTGCTCCGGACTCCTCGCTCCAATCGCGGCGGATCTTGGCCGCGATCAGATCGCCAGAGTCCTCGTGGCTGCGCTCCTGAACGTCGACGGCATAGCCCTCCGCACCGTGCGCGTCCCAGTCGAACCGGATACCGTTCACCCGTCCGGCGGTGGAACGGCCCTTACGACGCTCTTTGGATTGCGTTGCCACGCCTCTCTACCTTGGGACAAGGCCATCCCTGGCGCAAGGTGAAACGCCGAGGACGGACATGTACGCGGTCGCTGCGCCGTCAGCGCGGGAGCTTGTGGCTCTGCAGGAGCGAGGCCGCGCGTACACTCGGCGTTCCGTGCCTCACAGCATTGTTCCAGCGCTTTCGGGCGCGCTCTACCTGAGCACCGACAAGGTGTTCCGACAGGTGGTGGGGGACGAGGCGGTGGATCAAGCGTTCGCGTCCTTGAGCCGGGAGCAGCAGGGCATCCTCGAATCTGCGGTTCCGGCCGCATGGATTCCATTTGCTGTTGTCGATGCGTACTACGAAGCGATCGCGCGCAGTGCCCAACGGGACCTGATGCCGCTCTTCTCCGAGGTTGTTCGGCAGGGCGTCTCTCAGACGCTCCGATCGGTGTGGAAGATTCTCATTCGGTTCACGACCGACCGGGCCCTGCTCAGCCGTACGCCGGTGATCTACAAGCGGGGCCACTCCATTGGGGCGATCAAGACCACGATCGACGCCCCTGGAACCGCTACGGTGGTGCTCTCCGGCTGGCCCGGTGTGCCGGAGCTGCGGCGTCTTGGTGTCGCAGTGGGCATCAAGGCAGTCATGGATGTTGCCGGTCGGAGAGATGTGACCGTTCGGTACGACGGCACGGACGATGGCGCCATCTATCACGTCCGCTGGCACGCGTGAGATGTGCTCCGACCGAGCGGGCTCGGACGGCGTACAATATCGCGCAGTGCCAGACCGCACCGTCCCATCGCTCTCCGGAGCGGTCTTTCTGCGGAACGTCGAGTTCTTCCGTAAGGAAGTGGGAAGCGCCCCAGTGGAGCGCGCTTTCGCGTCGCTTCCCGAAGAGCAGCGAGACCGTCTGCATGCTGCCGTACCGGCCGCGTGGATGTGGGCGACCGACGTGGACGACCTCTACTACGCGATCGCCAAAGAGGCGGACCGGGAGCTGCTGTCGTTCTACTCCGACGTGGTGAGGCAAGGGATCGAGCAGACGCTTCGCTCGGTTTGGAAGGTGCTGATTCGGCTCTCGAGCCCGCGTGCACTCCTACTACGCGCACCGATCGTCTATGGGCGCGGTCACTCCGCGGGCACCATCGTCCCGGAGATCGTGGGACCAGGCCAAGCCAGGGCTGTACTCACCGGGTGGGAAGGCATGTCGGACCTTCGAAGGGTCGGTGTCGCGACCGGTATCGAAACGCTGCTCGGGGTCGCGGGGCGACGCGACACCAAGGTCGAGTTCGAGGCGACCGGCGACGGCGCGATCTTCCACGTCTCGTGGACCGAGTAGACCCGACCGAAGTCATCGGTGGGCGTCGAGCCAGGCGCTGACGTGAGCGAGATCTTCTCGTGCCTGGGGCCCCGCGTCGCGCAGCGTATCTTGTGCCGCCGTCGCACGTTGGACGCTCTTGTCGGGCTGTCCCAGGGCTTCGAGGGCCTGCGCCGCTCCGAAACCAGCGCGCGCCAACGCGACGGCGTTGTCGGCGTCCGCGAGTCCGGCTTCGGCGGCTCGAAACAAGGGGAGCGCGTCCTTGGGACGGTCGGCCGTCAGCAGGAGCTCGGCGTGGCGCTGTTGAACGTGGGGAAGCAGCGCGGCGCCGGCCTCGTCCGCGGAGAGATCGGCCTGCAACGTAGTCAAGGCGGCCAGCGCAACGTCCGTAGATCCGGCCGCAGATCGACTCGAAGCCAGTCCCAACGCGCTCTCGACCGATTGTCGATGCAGGGGGCCGAAGATCTTCGTGCGTTCGTCGAGCGAGGCTTGCAGCACCGCTTGCGCTTCTTCGAGTTGACCGGCGTCGAGCAGCGCATGCCCCAGCCCTGCCCGGGCAATCCCGGTCTGGGGACTGTCCGGCGCGAACACGGTCTGCGCATCGCGAAGCACTTCACGGTAGAGCGCGATGGACTCCTCGTGCTCGAGCTTCTCGCTGAGGATTCGCGCGAGGTGGGACTTGGGCACGAGCGTGACCGCGTGTGCGTCACCGTGGTGTCGGCGGCTCATCTCGAGTGCCAGACGAGCCTCGCGTTCGGCATCACCCAGTCGCCCAAGGTCGATGAACACGGCGGCGATCGAGGCGTGGGAGTCGGCCACCTCGGGGTGGTCTTCGCCAAATGCCGCGGTGCGTCCCGCGAGCGCGGCCTCGTGTTCTCTCAGCGCATCTTCGAGCCTTCCCATCGCGTGGTACGCGTTGCCGAGCGTCTGCCGCGTGCGAGCCAAGGTTGGGTGCTGCGGCCCCAGCCGCTCCTCGAGAATCGACAGGTGGGCGTCGTACTCGGTGATCGACTCCTCGACACGTCCCGCCTGCAGTAGGCACGCGGCCAGGTTGCTGCGAACGTGGGCGACGCGGAGGCTGCGAGGGCCACGGGCCGTTTCAATCTCGGCGACCGCCGACCGGAGTTCCGCCTCGGCCTGCACGAGGTCACCGCGCATCAATGCGACGGCGCCCAGCGTCGCGGCAAGCTCGCCTGCGTCCTCACCCCCGGCCTCTCGCTGTGCAAGCCCCCGCGCGACCGCGGCCCAGGCGTCCGCGCGGGCGAAGTCCCCCTGGCGTGCTCCAAGGAAGATCGCCATCCGGGTCATCCGAGCCACGAGCGCCGCCTGGCCGGTGCGGGTCGCGACCACCATGCCTTGCTGCAAAGCGGTTGCCGCCTCGGCGTAGGAGCCTTCGAGTTCCAGCAGCGCCGCCTCGTGCTCGAGCAGCTCGGCATCGACCGGGGTGTATTCCGCTCGGTCGAGGTCCTTGGCTTCGTTCAAGGCCGTACGCGCGTCGGCATAGCGGCCAGAGACTCGCAACGCGTAGGCGGTCGCGAGCCGGGCACGAACGGCATGTACACGTTCCTGTTGCTCTGTGTTCGGGATGGGGGTGGAGCGCTCGAGGCTGTCTCGGTCTGCGCAGCGGTCGAGGCTGGGGAGGGCCTCGACGAGGTCAACGCCGCGCATCAAGCTTCCGGGCTCCCCCTCGCTGAGGATCGATACGGTGGACTCGAGCGACTGCCGGGCGCGGTCCAGGCACGACATGCGTTTGTCGAGCAGAGCCTCGGATTGCTCCCCGCGGACCCGCGTCGCTCGACAGGCGTCGCGGTGTTGGCTGACCCAACCCTCGGCGTAGGCTTCGAGGTCTGGTTCGATCCGGAGCCAGACCGCGGCTACAACTCCTTGGCCGTTGCGGTCGAACGCTGCCGCGACGTCGGCGCGTTGGGTGGCCGACCAGGTGGAGGCGAGCGCTTGCTCTGCGCCTTGGCAGGCTTCGGGCGCGTTGAGCCCCGCGGCAACAACACCACCGATCCCGAGCGCCCCGAGGCCCCATGCGAGCGATTGGGTTCGGCGGGCGCGCGGGCGGATCTCGGCCAGCAATGCGTTCATGCTGGGGAAGCGACGCTGTGGATCGGGATGCATGCCGCGATCGATCGCCTGCTCGATGCGACGTGGCCATGCGGTTGCGCTGGGCCAGGGTGGAGGTCCGGCCTGCTTGGCAGCTTCGAGCTCTTCGGGTGGCAGCCCGACGAAGGGGCGCTCGCCGGTCAGGGCCTCGCGCAGCGTCAGCGCAAATCCATACTGGTCGGCGGCATGGGTGAGCGCTGCCTCAGCATGCTGCTCGGGCGCCATGTATGCCGGCGTGCCGATCGTCGCCAGCGTCTCGGTCTTGTGCACGGCGTCGGTCGTCTTGTCGCGGGGGCCGACGAGTTGTCCTGCGATGCCGAAGTCCGTCACCCGCACCCGACCATCGCGGCCGACCATCACGTTGGCGGGCTTGAAGTCGCGGTGCAGCAGGCCTGCGAGGTGCGCTGCCGCGAGCCCCTGTCCCGCACTGCGAAAGCACTCGAGGATCTCTCGCCACGACCGCTGGGTCTCCAGCCATTCGTCGAGCGTCTGCCCCCGAATCATCTCCATCACGATCGCCGGCTGCTCTCCCTCGAGTTCCACGTCGTAGACCGCGACGACGTGTGGATGGTTGAGCTGTGCGAGGGTTCGGCCCTCCCGGACGAGGCGTTCGGACTCCTCGGGGCCCAGGGACGCGCGCAGTTGTTTGAGCGCAACCTCGCGTTCGAGCTTGGGATCGTAGGCTCGGACAACGATGCCCATCGCACCCCACCCGAGCCGCTCGAGAATGACGTAACGCCCCAGAGTCCGCGGATCGCCAGGGGCCTGGGGGAGGGGGCCGGGAGAGTCTTCGGCTGCGGTCTCGTCCGCGGCCAGCGAAAGCAGGTCGCCGCAGATCTCGCAGGAAGCGAGGTGCCGCTCGAGGACCTGGAGCTCAGGCCCCAAGAGCAGGCCCTCCGCGAATCGAAACAAGACGACCTCGGGCGGGCAGGGGTCTCCCGCCGAATCGAAGCCCCCGGTGCTCGTCTCGCCCATTCGAGCCGCCACTCTATCGCTTGCGAACTTTTTTTCCCGTTTCGTGCAAGACGGCGTTTTGGCGAGGTGTCCCTACTTTGAATGGGGTCATGGGCTCACCACGGAGGCGATTCGCGCCTCGCACGACCGGGGGGCGATTACGTCCCGGTGGTCGAGAACAGGCCCTGTAGGCTCAGCTCCAGCCGGCTCTGCAAGACCCGTCGCAGCTCATCGGGCCCCAGATCGGGCCCCAGGTTGGCCGAGGCGCGCGCTTCGAATTCGAGGATGAGCGTCTCGCGTGCGCCGGCGAGCCATCGGGACATCGTGGACTCGTGGACGGCATACGAGTGCGCGATCGCGGTGGCGGTCATGCCGACGCGGTATCGCAGACGCAGCACCGTCCGGGCTCGCGGCTCCAGCGATTCGAACGCCGCGCGCAGGCACATCCAGAACTCCGTCTGGCGCTCGGCTCTGAGGCATCGATACTCCGGCGTCGAGGCGAGCTGCAGGGCTTCGAGGATATCCGGGCTGTCGTGTTTTCGTTCGCCCCGTTTGGCGTTGAGCGCGACGCGGGCCGCGACCGTTCGCGCCCAGCCGGCGAGGCGACCGTGGCCAGCGTACTGGCCGATCTTGGCGGCAACGCCCGGGGTACCGACCAAGAGTTTGATGCGGACGACCTGCCGAAGCTCGTCGCGCGCGTCGGGGTCTTTTTCGAAGCGCCGGACGACGATGTCGATCTCGGGCATGAGCGTGGTCTCGAAGCGCTTCACGCTGCCTGTCTCGTTCGCCTCGAGCAGCGTCGCCAGCCACAGGTCACCGACGCGGAGCTCGTCGGCCGCAACGCGGACATTGCGGTGGTCGGCAGGGCAGGCCTCGGCCAGCCGCGATGCCCAGGTTGCCTCCGACACCTGCTCGGCGGGGAGGTCTGCATGGGCGCGCTGCGTTCGCTCCAACAGCTCCGCCACGGCGCTTGGTGAGAACCCCACGCGCTCGAGTTCCCCCTTCAAGACGCTCTGTCGCACCGCGTCGCGACCTTAGCACCCAGACACAGATGAAAACGATCATGTCCTCACGCAACTTTCATGTTCTCGTGCCCCTTTGCCTGACCCTTGGTGGTTGCATCATCGATTTTCCATCCGAGGAGGAGACCGGGTCCACCGGAGTCGACGCCGAGACCTCGTCAGAGGCCTCGACCGGGGACCAGGGCGGTGAGACGGACGAGGGCGACGCGTCGTCTGGGAGCACCGGGGAGCCACCCTCGGGGAGCTGCGGAGCGCAGAGCGTCGTGGCCTCGCATACCGGGGAGGTCGGCACGGAAGTGTGGTCCGCGGGAATCCACGACGTCGACGATGTCTACGTCAACGGGGCGCTCACCGTCGAGCCCTGTGCGGTCCTACGAATGGCGCCGGGGGCGACGCTCTCGGTACGCGAGGGCGGATCCCTGACCATGGACGGAACCGCGGACGAGCGCATCCTGGTGACATCGCAAGGTACGAGCGCGGGCAGCTGGGGCCTGATCGACTTTTCGGGGAACTCCGCGGCGCAAGGGAACCGAATGGTCAATGTCGACGTTGAGTACGGCGGTGGCACCAGCGCGCAGACCCAGGTGTGGCTGGACAACGACAGTTCCGTCGAGATTCGCGACAGCACCTTCATGCAGTCCGCTGGCGTCGGCATTCGAGCCGAAGCGGACGCGACGCTGCGGAGCTTCGAGGGCAACGTCATCACCGACAACGAGGGTGCTGCGATGCGCATGCACCCCTCGGTCGTTGGGGACTTGGGGGCCGGCACCTACGGTCCCAACGCGGTCGATGGCATCGTGGTCACCGTCGGTGTCGTCATCGAAGACGCAGTGTGGAGCGTCGCCGATGCGCCCTACTTGGTCTCGGATGTGTCCGTCGATGGGGATGCGAGCGCGACAACCCTCGAGCTGACCGCGGGCACCGAGATCCGCTTCTCCCCGGAGGGTGGTCTACGGGTGCGACAGAATGGAGCGCTTCGGTTGATGGGGACCGAAGTCGATCCGGTGATCGTGCAGTCGGCCAGTCCGCGGCCGGCCGCCGGAGACTGGGAGGAGATCCGGATCGAGGAAGGCTCGCTCAATCAGACGAACCGGATCGAGTTTGCAGAGATCCGGCACGGAGGCGGCGACGGGCTGGGAATGGTGTTCGTCGAATCGGGGGCCCAGATCGCGATCTCGAACAGCTTGGTCGAGCTGTCGGGCGGTCCGGGGTTGACCGTTCAACGCTACGCGGTCTTGGGCGGGTTTGACGGCAACACCGTGACGAACAACGTCGGGCCGGCACTCGACATCTCCGCCGGGGCGGTCGCCGGGCTCGGGGTGGGCACCTACTCACCCAACGGCGTGCATGCGATCGCGGTGGAAGGGGGACCGGTCGATGTCGACTCGACGTGGCTCGCCCACGACGCGCCCTATCACCTCACCGGGACCACGCGTCTTCAGGCCCGGGCGGGGTCGGCCGTGTTGACGGTCAACGCGGGAACGCAACTGTTGCTCGGTCGAGGCTCTTCGATTGATGTGGAGGACAACGGCGGACTGCGGCTCGAGGGGACGGCCGACGCGAGGATTCGATTGGCTTCGTCGCAGCTGCCGCCCAGCGCCGGAGACTGGGACTACGTGCACTTTGCGGACGGAAGCATCGAAGCCCAAAACGTTTGGACCCACGTCGACGTTGCGCACGGGGCAGGTGCCGGCGCGCAGTTCGGCCAGCTGTGGGTTCGCTCCGGCGCGGCGCTCTCGTTGGACGACGTGACGTTTGCCGAGTCGGGCAGCGGCTGCGACGTCCGGGTCAGTGGTGCCGGCAGCCTGACCCTGCAGGCAACGACCGCGGTCGAATGTGACTGACGGACAGAGCGAACCCACATCCGCGGTGATGTGGGGATCTCCGAGCGTCGGCCCTGCTCCCTAGAGACAGCGGCAAAGCGGCCGACCGGTCAGCGTCGCTCGAATGACGATCGGGCGTTGGGACTTTGACCTGCGGCCGAGATCGGCCTGGCGGCCCTCTGCAACGTCGCGAAATTGCGTGACGTCCCGAAATGGATCCGAACTCGCACTAAACGGGAGCGTAACGGGATGACCGCCATGAGCACGACGCACGACGCCTACACCCTTCTTAGCTCCCTCTCCGACCTCGAAGCGCACCTGTTCAGCGCGCCGATCGGTGCCGCAGCGAACACCAGCGCGTTTGTCGAGCAGGCCTACCCCGGGCGCCGGGTGCGAGCCGCCAATGTCCGGTCGCTTGTCCCCGATCCGCCCAAGAGCAGCCGCCGGGCAGGGCTCATCGAGTCCGTGCTGCTTCGGGCGGTTTGAGCCCGACCCGCTCAGCCGCTGGGAATACCGCCGCCCACGACGCTGAGCGAGTGGCCGGTCATGTCGGAGTAGGTGTAGGCGCCGGTCAAGCCCGTGTAGGACGTGACGGTGCCATCGGCAGGGTCGACCCGGTGGGCGCCGTTGCCGTTGACGGCCCAGATGTTGCCGAAGAAGTCGATGCTCACGCCGTAGGACGTCGGGGTGGCGAAGTTGTGCACCACGTCGAAGGTCGTGCGGTCGACACCTCGAACGCCGCCGAAGTAGGACATCCACAGCAGCCCGCCGGGCTCACCGTCGGCCATACATCCCGAGGACACGCTGAGGTCTGGACTGACGGTCCATGACTCGGTTGCGGGGTCGAATCGTGCGGCTCGGCTTCCGCAGTTCCAGATGAACCCGTCGACGTCTGCGGTCATCCCGTACCAGTGAGAATCGGTTCCCGTGCTGGAGGGTCCATCCCAGACGGTGACCTCCATGTCCTCGAGGGTCACCCGAACGATGTGGTTGCCGCTGGCCCATCCGGTCGCCCAGAAGTTCCCGTCGGCATCGACCGCTCCGCCATAGAGTCCGTACGGGTCCTGCTTGAGTCCGGGGATGCTGACCGTCTCCAGGACAATGCCCGCGTCCCCATCGATCAGGACCACTTCGTCCGTGGTGCCTTGGCCGATGCGACCGGCGGTCCACAGCAGCTCGTTCTCCCACGAGCAGGTGGACGAGTTCCACGTGCCCGGGGCCCAGGCGACCGGTCGCTGGCTATCGTAGTTGAACGGGATGTGCCACGCGCGGCACTCCTCTTGGTCCCAGGCCAGCGGGATGTTGTCGGTCGAGGTCTGAATGCCCGGCGTACCGTTGGTGTCCTGGCAGTTCTCTTCGAGCGCGTAGATCTTGGTGATGCCGCCGTTGCGGTTGGCAACCGCGACATCGCCCGAGAGGCTGACCGACGTCCGCGACGGGCTGCCCGCAGTGGTGGGGCCGGTCTGGAAGCGACCGATTTCGGTGACGGTCTGGGTATCGATCTTGGAGATCGTGCCCTGGCCGCTGTTGGCGGCCCACAGGTACGAGAAGTCGGGCTCGCCCTTCTTGCCTTTGCCGTTGCCATCGCCGGGCTGACAGGCGCCCACGTTGTTGCCGGCGTCAGGGATGATGCCGAAGTCGAACTTGATGGGTCCCGGACCGCTTTCGGCGCCGCCACCTTCTTCGCCGCTGCCCGCTGCGGTCGCGGGTCCGCTGGTCGAGCCGCCCCCCGAGAGGGATTCGCCCGTCTCACCTCCGCCCTCACCCGCGGTGCCGGACATCGTCGTCAGACCGCCGGAACCGTCGGCTGCGTTGGTTTCGGTCGCCGCGTCGCTGCCGCAGCCAAGCAGCATCGTTGCTGCGAGTGCACTCGTTTTTAAGCTCTTGTTTCGCATCGCTGTCTTCCCCATCCCCACGGGGATTCAACCACAGATGACGGAGGCTTACGGGCCGCAATACCGGGCTCTGCTCACGTGCAAACGCGACTTCGTGGTGCAACACGCGGTGCGTTTGGTGTCTGGGGGCGGCTCAAAGCCCGCTAACGGCGATCTGCGACTGGCGGGTCATGTCGGAGTAGGTGTACGCGTCGTTGAGCCCGGAATACGACGTTGGTGTCCTGGCAGTCTTCCTCGAGCGCGTAGATCT
Organism: uncultured Pseudomonadota bacterium; assembly: GCA_913061055.1. Classification (GTDB taxonomy): domain Bacteria; phylum Myxococcota_A; class Polyangia; order Nannocystales; family Nannocystaceae; genus CAJXVA01. The sequence continues at coordinate 15,134 of CAJXVA010000040.1, read as the reverse complement.
TGGTGATCCCGCCGTTGCGGTTGGCGACTGCGACGTCGCCCGATCAGCCCGCGATCGGAGGCGCGGACGTGGTCGACCCTGCACCGAAGAACTCGAGACCCGGAGGCGCGTCGGGGACCGGGATCGGGGTGGTCGTGACGGTGTCGCCCGTGAAGTCGATCTCGAACACTTCGCCATCCCGCGCGAACCCGTAGGCCTTGCCCGCCCAGAACGCCAAGCCGAAGACCTGGTCGTAGGGGATGGTGCCGTAGTTCTGCAGGACGAGCCCGTTGCTCGGGTTGAACTGGATGATGCAGTCGTTGTCTTCGCAGCCCGGTCCGAAGACGGTGAGGTACGTGCCGCCGTCTTTGACGGAGACCACGTCGCCGCTGGACTGCAAGCCATCGGCAAGCATGGCGATGTCGGAGACGGTGCCGTCGTCGGTATCGATCTGGACGTATCGGTTGCCGAGGAAGCCGACGAGCGCTTCTCCGGTGACGGTGACGGTGCCCTCGGGTACGAACGAGAGCGACGTGGGGTAGGAGCCGGATGCGATCAGGGTGCACTGCGCGGTGACGCGATCGATCTCGTAGAGCGAGTCGTAGCTGACCCCGAACATGTTCGAGTCGGAGTCGAGCGCGATGTCGATGACCGCGCCGTCGTTGCAGCCTTCGAAGCGGCCGACTTCGACGACGTCGAGGGTCTCGGGGTCGAGGCGATACAGGGTGTCTCCGCTGTGGCCAAACACCTCGGCCAGCTCGACGCCCCCGGTCTCTTCCGGCCCCACGTCCAGGATCGGCCCGACCGGGTCGGTCTCGTTCTCGCTGGTGGCGCCAGCGCCGGTACTCGTCTCATCGCTCACGTCCGTCGTGGAGCCCGTGCCGGGATCACCGGTCGTCGAGGCCGTCATTCCGGAGTCCTGCGTCGCTCCCGCGCTCCCGGTTTGAGCCATCATGTTGTCGCGAGCGTCGACCGTGCAACCCGCGTAACCGATTGAAGTTCCAAGGATCAAGCAAAGAGCGGCGGTGCGCATGGTCTGGGTCTCTCCCACGAGGTCCCACATCGTACACGCTGCGAGTGGCAAGGGCCGGTGCGCATTTGTCCCCGAACCAGCGCAAAAACACAGGGCGCTCACTATCACGCGCCCGGGTGTGACAACGCGGTGACAGCCCCGCCGTCTCGGGTGACCATGCGCGCCGTCGAGATGGGCAGCCCTGACCTCCGCCAACGATTCGAAGCTCTGCGGTCCGCCATCGCAGCGAAGGACCCCTCCGCCATGCAGGCGGCCCTGGAGGCGATCGAAGCGGCACTGGAGGGCGCCGACCCGCTGACTCGCGCGGCTGCCTACGCGCAGGTTCAGCTGCTCCGAGGGCGCCCGCTCGATGCTGCGCAGGTGCTCGACGATGTGCTCGGCGTGCTCGGCGATGACGCGCGCATCCACCACCAAGTGGGTGTCTACCGAGAACAGGGGGGCGATATCGACGGTGCGCTGGGCTCGTACGAGCGTGCCAGCGCGACCGATCCGATGTTCACCGAGGCATGGGTGTCGCGGGGGGTGCTGCTGGATGGTCGCGGCGAGTGGAGCGCCGCCCTCGGCTGCTATCGCAGCGCGATGCTTGCCGACCCCCAACACGTCGCGACCTGGCGAAACATGGGCAACTGTTTGGCGGCCCAGCGCAAGTTCGACGAAGCGGCCAGTGCATATGACACGGCGTTGGGCCTGGCCGTTGGAGATCAGACGATCGCGTTCCTTCGGGCGTCGGCCCACGCGGCGAAGGGCGACCTCGAGACCGCGGACCGACTGCTGACCGATGCGCTTCGGGAAGAACTCGGACGTCCGATGCAGGAGCGGCTCGGCGATGCCGTGTGCCGGTTCTTCGCGCGCGCTGAAGACGAAGCGCAGTGCCGGGCCCGTGCGCGGGCGCTGTTGGAGGCGATCAATGACAGCATCCCTCGGGCCGGGCATGTCGTGACTGTCGACGGGGATCGATACCTGTGCGACGAAGATCCTGTCCGCGTAGGACATCCGCACCGATTCCTCGACGCATCCACGCTTGTCAGCCACTGAGCCGCCCGACAAAAATGTCGTGTCCGGGCTCTTCGTCGGGGTCTATCGACTTGGAATGATGCCTTGGCACCGTGGATGCACGTAGCGGACATCATGCGCGTGAAACGAGGATTGTTGCTCGGGCTCGCCGCCAGTCTCGCAGTCGCTTGTGACAGTGGGGGGGACGGCGCCGACGAGTCGACCGCCGGTACCGAGAGTGGGACCGTGGGCCCCGATACGCTCGACCCGGCTTGCGAGGCTGCGGACCCGGATGTGGACGCCTCGTTCGATGTCGCAGTCGAGGGCTGGGAGACGGACGGCTACGGCTTCTATGACATCGATGACGACTGCCTGATCTCGACGCTCGAGGTTGCAGAGGGCGTGTGGACGACGGAACTCGAATGTGGCGATGAGCAGACGCCTCGGACCGCGACCTTGTCGATGGCTGCGGCTGCCGGCGAGAGTCCAGACTGGGCCGAGGGCGACGAAGTCCGCCTGCAAGCCAACCACAACAGGAATGAGTTCGGTGGCGTCGACTGGTTCGAGCTGCGCCGCGCAGAGGTCTTGCTGGCCGAGGGCATGATCGGCGGCGAACTCGACGGGGCGCTCGAGTCTGTGGTGGCGCGCGTGGGTGGCGAGTTGAGCTACGACGAATGTGATGCGCCGATGCCCGGCTCAACCACCTACGACACCGGGAAGCTGGCTCTACACTTCGAGCTGGACGAAACCCCGCTGGTGCTCATTTCCGGCCATCGAGGTGCGTTCGAGCTTGGAGACGGACGTGCCCTTTGGATCGATGTGGAGCGGGCGGAGAGCGGCCAATGCTGCCACGGGTTCCACTACTTCCAGGTCCTCAAGCGGCGCACCGTGGCGCAAGACTGACGCTGCCGCTGACGCCGCTCCAAGAGAGGTGTTCGCCACCCCGGTCAACGCGGATCCAACGAGACGGGCGTGTCGCGTTCGCGAGCGATACGTGGTTGCCACGAGTGTGCGATTGTCGGCCCGGTGATGCAATTGAGACCGGAGGTGACATTGGGGATCATCGCGGGGCTCGCTGTCGCGTGTAACGATGGCGTTACCTCTGTCGAGTCTGCGGCTGGAACGGATGGGGAGGCGGAGACCGGAGATTCTCGTCCGCTCGACCCTGCGTGTGCGGCCGACGATTCAGAGGCCAACGCCGGCTTTGGCTTCGAACACGACGAGCCGACCGAGGGCTACGGATCCTACGACTTCGAAGTTGACTGTCTAATCTCGTCGCTGGAGATCACCGGCGATTTTTGGGGCACCCAATTCGACTGCAGCGATGAGGACGCGGAGAAGAGCGCCTATCTCTCGGTCGGCGCGGTCGCAGGTGAGCGGCCAGACTGGGCCGAGGGAGACGAGGTCCGCTTGCGGGGGCGAAGCGACCTGACCGGGGCCGGAGGCTTCGCGTGGTTCGAGTTCAGTCGGGACGGAGTCCTGTTGGGCGATGGAGTCAGCGGGGACGACCTCCACGCTTCGGTCGACACCCTCGCGTCGTGGGTCGACGCCGTGCCGAGCTACGAAGAATGCGGTGCGCCGATGCCCGGGGCGGGCGAGGACGAAGTCGGGAGGCTCGGGCTTCAATTCGCGGTGGAGGGAACCTCCGTGGTCCTCATTTCCGGGGAGCGGTTGGCTCTTGATGTCGGAGGCGGGCGTTCGCTGCAGATCGATGTGGGGCGAGCGGAGAGCGGCGAACCCGGCGACGGCTTTCACAGGCTCGAAGTCCTCAGGCTTCGCACCGTGGCGCAAGACTGAGGGACCTGCGTCAGTGCACTTGGGCCTGACGGTGTCGCTCGGGCGACTCGCCGGTCCATCCTTGGAACGCTCGGAAGAACGAGTTGGGCTCCTCGTAGCCCAGGAGGAAGGCGATCTCGTTGCACGACAGTTCGGTGCTGGCGAGGTAGTGACGGGCCAGTTGCTCGCGGACGCTGGCCAGGACGCCGTTGAAGTTGGAATCCTCGGCGCGGAGTCGGCGTTGCAAGGTTCGCGCGCTGACGCCGAGTCGCTGAGAGACGTCAGCGATGTTGGCTCGGCCGCTGGGCAAGGACTCCAACAGCACGGCCCGCAGGCGTTCCGCCGTACTCGCCGTGCTCTTCAAGGTGGCGAGCCGTCTTCGCATGTTGGGCTCGAACGTGTTCCACATCTCGCTGTTGGAGGTGAGGAACGGGATCATCAACGCTTCGCGCCCGAACTCGATCGACCCCAGGGTTGACGTGCCGATCGCTGTGCCGAAGTACTCCTCGTAGGGCGGCAGGTTGTCGGGCAGCTCGGGGAGGGAGACTTCAGCGGCCATGATGTGCTTTCGCGTCCCCATGCGAGCGATGCGAAGCAGGAACGCCAGCTCCATTGTGGTGAGCGATGGCGGAGGCATCTGGGTGCTGTTGACCCAGCGGAGCGTCGCCTTGAGGCCGCCGGACATCGTCGACTCCAGCTCCAACCGCACGGGGGCGCAGAGCTGCTTGTAGGTGGACAGACGATCGAGGGCGACTGCGAGGTTAGGGCTGCACAGAGCTGCGAATGATGGCGGCGAGAAGGTCTCTGCCGTGGTGCGCTGCACGACTTCGATCGCGAGCTCGATGCCAGGGCACAACGATTCGGCAGCGTTCCAGAGGTTGAAAAAGTCGCTGCCGGAGACTCGCACGTCCGGCCGCGACAGTAGGTCTTCGGGTAGCCCTGCGATGCGCAAGATGTCGGCGGGCTCGAGGCCCATCTCCGCGATCTGGGCGCGCCACGATGGCGCCAGTGGATAGTCCCGACCGTTGCTCACGCGGCCTTCACCTCGCCGGCGTCCACGAGCTGCGCAAAGAAGTCGTTCATGGTCTCGGACAGCGGTCTGTACTTCATCCCCAGGGCTTCCACGCTCTTCGTGTTGTCGGCCTTCCAAGGGTATCCGACGTTGAGTGAGATGACCTTGCGGTTGAGCGCGTCGTTCATCATCGGCCCAAAGAGCCACACCATCCACTTGGGGAGCGTTCGTTTGGGGATCGGGTAGCTGCCTCCGTAGGTGGACGCGAGTTGCTCGGCCATGTGGGGAAACGAGGTGTCGTGTCCCGAGATGATGTGCCGGCCCTTCGCCTCGGGCACGAAGGCAGCGCGAAGGTGAGCCTCTGCGAGGTCGCGGACGTCCACCACACCAAAGCCCATGTTCGGCACGCCGGCCTTCATCGTGCCGTCGCCCATCTGCCGGATGATGCTGAAGCTCTCCGAGCCTTTGTGAACCTTGAGACCAGGCCCCATCACGAGTGAGGGGTTGACCACGACCAGGCGCCAGCGGTCTTGCTTGTCGGCGATCTCCCAAGCGGCTCGCTCGGCCACCGTCTTCGAATAGGAGTAGGGCTGGTGCTCGAGGGAGCTGCTGGTGTTCCAGACCTCTTCGTCGAACACGCCGCGAGGTGTCTGCTCCAGGTCGGCGTTGTCGCCGTAGATCGCGGCGCAGCTGCTGGTGAGCACGACCCGGGTCACCGAAGGATGGGCATCGACCGCGGTAAGCACGTTTCGTGTGCCCTCTTCAGCCGGCTTGACGAGGTCTTCGAAGGGGTCGCTGACCTGCATCGCGAATGGCGAGGCGGTGTGGAAGACGATCCCGCAGCCTGCGACCGCGTCGTGGAACGAGCCTTCCTCGAGGAGGTCGGCCTGGAAGAACTTCAAGGTGCCGGGGCTTTCTGCTTCAGCCGCCAGCAGATGAGCCACCTTCTTTTTGTTGTTGGGGTCGCGCACGGTCGCGTGCACCGTGAGGCCCTCGTCGAGCAGACGCTTCACGATCCACCCGGCGACGTAGCCGGTGGCGCCGGTGACGCAAACAGGGGCGTTCTTGTCGATGTTGACCTCAGACATGGCGTTCCCTCGGCCACACCCTAGTCCGTGATCGGCGACAACGCCCTTGCGAGACCCGCCAAGGCGCAATCAAAACGTGCCACCCGGGCGTCCCGAGGCTCGGATCCGCTCAGGGCGTCACGCGGCGGGGCTCGGAGCTTCGGACTCGAGCCAACTGACCGCTTCCGCACGGGTCGAAAAGAAACGCCGGGTGAAGCCGGGGGTGGGCTTGAGCCAGTCCACGGCGGTCAGGTAGCCGCGGGAGAGTCGGGACGTGAACACGTAGCCGGCCGCGGCGACCCGGTCCTGAATCAGCAAACGATTCCGAGCTCGCCATGACGCGAGCAGGCGGCGCATGTCCGCGTTGAATTCCCCGACCTCGCCGAAATCGAACACGATGCGTCCGGGTGCCTCCCAACTTTTGAACCTCTCGGTGAGTTGCTCGAGGCAGGCCGTCACTTCTTCTCGGGGCGTCGCTCCGCTCCACCACAGCACCAAGATCGGCGCGTGCGAGTCGTCGTCGAACCCGTAGGCCATTGTCCAGATGGTAGCAGGGCGACGGGCCGTCTGGCGGGCCCACGGTGGGACCGTTCCTCGGGGGTTCTCCCCGTCCTACAGCGAGGCCAAGACCGCCGACTCGAGACGCTGGGCCTCTGTGGGCGTGAGCAGGCCATCGTGTGGCTCGATGTCCGCCGCAGCGACCAGCTCGCAGAAGCTCCGGTCCGCGAACGCCTCGTCGAGTAACTCGGCTGGGTCGTGCTCGACGACCACCATCGACATCCCGTCGTACTCCGCCGTGGTCTTGCCCAAGAACGACATCGCGGACGCGACGAGCAGGGCTTCGGCATCGGGCGCCGTGGGGTCGACGCGCTCTGGCAGGGGCGGAGGTGCCTCCAACGACGCGAATGAATCGGGCGTGGCGATCGTCGGTGGTTGCGAGACGGGGACGTGGGCTTGCGCTGTGCAGGCCGCAAGGACGAAGGCCGGGACGAGCAGAGCGAGTCGGTAAGGCATGCCGACGTTCCTTTCGAAACGCGGGCCAGCTCGGTGGGGCTCGGAGAAACCGCTTCGGATCTCCAAGGGTTGCCTACGAGAACGTGCGCTGGATCGCAGGGGGTGTCCGTGGCGGGGTGCAACGGTGGCGTGTGTCAGTCCGCAACCGGCGGTGGCGAGCTGCCGTCGTCATCGCTGACTTCGGTGCGGTCGATCGGAAGCTCCAGGCGGAAGGTCGTCCCGACGCCCGGCTCGCTGTCGTAGGTGATCGTCCCGCCATGTGCGTCGACGATCTGACGGACGACCGGCATGCCGAGGCCGGTGCCTCCGAACTTGGTCGTGGCGAAGGGCTTGAACACATCGACCTCGCTCGGAATCCCGCACCCGGTATCGCCGATCTCGACGCGGACAGTCTGGGGGCCCCCGGTCAGTTTCACGGTGAGGGTGCCCCCGTCGGACATCGCTTCGGACGCGTTCTTGCACAGGTTCAGCAGGGCCTGCTTCAGCTTGTCCCGGTCGACGCTGACCATCGGGACCTCGTCTGGGATCTCGGCCTCGATGGCGATCTCGAGCGTGCGATGGATCGGCGCTTGTTCCTCGCAGAGTTCGCCGAGGAGATCTTGAAGCCGCATCGGGCAGAAGCGGTAGAGCTGCTGTCCCTTCGAGAGCCCGCGGAAGTCGTTGAGGAGCCCGGTGAGCCGGTGGATCTCTTTGGCGATCAACGCGACGTTGTTCTGGATCTTCTCGTCGGTGACGCCCGCCTTCTTGAGGCGACGCTCGAGCAGCTGAGCATGCATGGACATACCGTTGAGCGGATTGGACACCTCGTGGGCGAACATGGCGGCGGTCTCCCCGACGGCCGCGAGGCGCTCCTTGCTGACGATGCGCTCCTGCATGGCTCGGCGCGCCGAAATATCGCGAATGAAGGCGGCGTACCGGCCCGCGTCAGGTTCCAGCGGGGTGACGGACAACTCCATCGGAAACTCCGTCCCGTCTTTTCGGAGGGCCCGGACCTCCCGGATCTTCCCGACCGCTTGCGCCTCCCCTGTCTCCTCGTACCGAGCGATGTATCGCTCGTGCTTGGACTGGTGCGGCTCGGGCATCAGCATCGTGACCGGTTGGCCCAGGACTTCCTCCCGGGTGTATCCGAATACCGTCTCCGCCGCGGCGTTGAAGCGGTCGATGTTGTGGTCACCGTCGATGAAGACGACCGCATCCTGGGTCGTTTCGACCAGATACGAGAGGCGTCGCTCGCTGGCTGCAACTTCCACCGCGGACTGGTGTTGGCCGCGTCTGGCGTCGTCGCGCTGACGGATGTGTTCATTGAGGGTCTGAAAAGCGTCGTGCTCTCCGCTCCCATGGGCGGGTACGAGGCGGAGCACGGTGAGCCGATCTCTTCCCGCATTCGCTGCCACGCCTGCCCCGAAGCAGCGGCACCGGACCCCGGTCTCGCCGGCCTTCGGGCTCCGAAACGTGATCGCACCAATCGAGGGCTGGGTGCTGCGTCGACACCTCTGCAAGTACTCTGCGAGGGCTTCCGGTGGGTCTTTGACGAGCTCACTCAGCCGACGTTCTTCGGGGCGCGGCAGCCACAACGGTTTGCGACCGAGACCGGGGCTTGCCTTGAGCACCCGGCCGCTCGGGTCGAGAAGCATCAAGGGTGCAGGAACAAGCGTCGCCAGCTCTGCAAAGCTCTCAGGAGTCATCGAGGGAATCAGCCCTGGAAGTACTCGCGGCCCTCGTCCTGGCTGGAATCCTGCTTGAGGAAGATCGTGACCAAGCAGCCGGCGGACCCCGAGGCGATCGTCTCATTGAGGACAACCCGAGCGTAGCCGAGGTTGTTGGCGGCGATGTTGCCGAACACGTTCGAGGTCATCATGCACAACGAGGGTCGATCGATGACCTTGTCCCCGAACGGACAGGCTCGGTTCCCCAGGACGATCTTCTCCTCGCTCTCCTCGATGATGTGGAAATCGCCTTGGATCCGGTGCTTGAGGTCCACGAGGACGTCCGCGACTTGTTCGCGAGAAAGCGATCCAACGTTCAGCGCTGCCTTGTAGTCGCCCTCCATCTGCTGACCGATGTTCTGGCCAACCACGCTGATGAAGCCGAGGGCGTCCGCCATGCCGACGACGTTTTCGAGCGTCCCGGCGAGCTCCCGGACCAGGTTTCGCAGGAATACGTCGCGGTTCAGCGGGACGTCAGCGATGCGAAGCTTGTCGGAGCGTTGCATTCAGGCAGGCCTCTTCGAAGATCCAAGGTCTACACCAAAGCCCGCAGGAATTGCGCGATGACGCAAAAAACGCTGGTTCATGCGAGCTTTCCGACGTCTGAGCGCTGGGTTTGCAGGCGGAGGCGAGTCGAACAGCTGTACCGTCATCAGACAGGAGGACCCAAGAGTTGGAGCAGCGCACACAGCCGCCGCGGACCGTCCTTTTCGTCGACGACGATGAAACGACGCGGGCCGCCGCGAAGGATTTTCTCGAGGAGGAGGGCTACCGCGTGGTGCTCGCCGCGGATGGGGCGGAGGCGCTGGAGGTTTTCGGCACCGCGGAGCCATCCGTCGTAGTGACGGATCTCGAGATGCCGCGGATCTCCGGAGATCAAGTGGTTGCGCAGATCCGGCTTCGGTCGCGGAAGACGCCGGTCATCATCATCACCGGCCACCGGACGCTGGACGCCCGGCGGCTCGCCGAGGATGTCGGCGCCGACGGTTTCCTGAACAAGCCGATCGACTTCATGGCGTTCCTCGAGCTGCTGCAGCAGCACAGCTGAGTCACGACACGAGTCGTCGTCAACGTGTAGGTGCGCATGATCTGCATTCTCACCGACAGCACAGTGCCAACGGTGGCGGTGTAGGGTTTTTGTATGTTCAAGGTGACCCGCGTCAGTCCGATCCGGATCGACATCGAATCGAGCGGAAAGCTCGACGGCGAGGAGATGAACGAGGCCCTCGACAGCCTGATCCGCGAGACGGAGGGGCTGGAGCACGGTCAGATGCTCTTCCAGGTCGGTGAGTTCGCACTGCCGTCGTTCGCGGGGATGAAGGTGGAGTTCTCCCGCTTGCCCTCGATGCTTGGGTTCCTGCGGAAGTTCCGGCGCTGCGCAGTCGTGGCCGACCAAGGGTGGCTCAAGACGATCAGCGAACTCGAGGGGGCGCTGATTCCCGGACTCGACATCAAGGGCTTTGGCCTCGACCAGGTCGCCACAGCCAAGGCGTGGCTCGAAGAGCCGTAGCCGCCCAAAGAACCAGCTCAGGGGCGCGGGGGGTCGTTGGACTCGGCGGGCTCGTCTGGGCTGGCCAGCCAGCGGTCGAGCACCACACACGCGACGAGGTCGCCGGTGACGTTGACGCTGGTTCGCGCCATGTCGAGCAGCCGGTCGACCCCAAGCAGCAGGGCGACGCCGGATGGGGGGATTCCTGCCGACGACAGGATGCCGGACAAGATGACGATTCCGACGCCGGGCGCCGCGGGGGCTCCGATCGATGCGGCAACGGCCGTCACGACGATCAAGACCAGACCGCCGAGCCCCAGGTCCACGCCATACGCTTGCGCGAGAAACACCGTGGCCACGCCTTGGTACAGGGCGGTGCCGTCCATGTTGATCGTCGCGCCCAGAGGAACGACGAACTGCGCCATGGCCGGCTTGACGCCGAGTTTCTCCTCGGCGGTCTGCATCGACAGCGGCATCACGGCGGCCGAACTCGACGTGGAGAAACCCAGCACCTGCGCGTCTCGAATGGCGGCCAAGAATGTCCAGGGGGACCGGCGCCCCAGGACTGCGACGATGACCGCGTAGAACCCGACCAGCAACGCCAGTCCGAGCAGGACGGTGCCAACATAGGCGGCCATGCCGGCGAGGGCTTCCACGCCCACCGTCGCGGTGAGTCGCACCGACAGCCCAAACACCGCGATCGGGGCCAGCTTCATCGCCCACTTGACCACCGTCATGCAGACGCCTTGCAGCGACTCGAGCAAGTCCAGTAGCGGAGCCGCCCGCTTCGAGGGCATCACCACCAGGGCGATGCCCATGACGAACGCAAACACCACGATCTGCAGCATCTGCCCGGTCGCGAGTGCACCCAGGGGGTTGGTCGGCAGGATCCCGAGTAATGCCTCCGGGATTTCGTGGATCTTGGGCAGGCCCGCGGCCGGGGCTTCGGTTGCCGCCTCGGGGGCCAGCTCCATCAGTGACCCGGGGGCGAGGAGCATCGCGACGGCCAAACCCAGCGAGATCGCGACGACGCTGGTGAAGACAAAGTACGCACCCGCGCGCAGACCGAGCGCCTTGAGCTGCTCGGTGTTTTCGCTGGCGGCCAGACCCCCGACGATCGAGGCGAAGACCAGCGGCACCACCATCATTCGCACCGCAGACAGAAACAGCTGTCCGGGAAATGCTGCCCACTCCACGAGCACCGCGCTGGTGGAGGGCGAAACCCAGGCGAGGTCGGGACCGAGTCCGAAGCCGGCCACGATGCCGAAGAACAGACCGACGGTGACCTTGAGCCACAGGCGACTGCGCAGCAGACCCTGGACCTGGTCCACCAGCCGATGCAGGGGCGCGGGCGTGAGCAGTTCGAGCGACACCATGGTTAGTGCTCTGTTCTCGCCGCTGCTCGTCGCGCCATCGCTGACACGAACGGGCCCTCGTGCTTGCGCACGGCCTCGCGGACCGCGATCAGCTCTCCCACGGCGTCAATGGTGAGCATGCCGACCAGCTCGTCCGAGTCGACGACCAAGACGCAGCGGCAGGGCGCCTCTTGCAGCGCCTCCAGTGCCTTGGACAGCCCCATCGAGGAGGGCACCGTGGTCGGGTGGGGCTCCATCAACGTCCCGATCCGGAAGTCTCGCCCGTCTTCGCTCAGCGCAGAGAGCAGCGCCCGATGGGAAAGGACCCCGGCCACGCGCCCGTGTTCCAACACCGGGAAGTCCCGCTGGAAGCCGTGGAGCGCGTACTCCACCGCGGTGCTCGCTCGATCGTCGGGAGACAGCACATGCAGCTCGCGGACCGCGGCTTGTCCCGCAGAGAGACCCGACATCGCGTCCTTGAGCTGGGCCGCGTGGGCCTCGGCCCGGGCGCCCATCCAGATGAACACAGCGATGAGCAACAAGACGACGTTGCCGAACAGTCCGGCGATGCCCAGCACGACCGCGAGCGCCTGACCCAACCTTGCCGCGACCTCCGTGGCCCGGACGTCGGGCATGCGCATCGCCAGGAGCGCGCGAAGGGCTCTGCCTCCATCGAGCGGAAAGGCCGGCAGCATGTTGAAGGTCGCGAGCGCGACGTTGATCCACAGCAGCTGGGCCACGAGGTTTTCGGTCGAGGCGCTGGGTCGGATGTCGGTCCCGAGTAGCAGGCCGGCGATCGCGAGCCCGGCGGCGAGCACGACGTTCACCCCGGGGCCGGCAACCGCGACCGCGAGCTCGTGGCGGGGGTTGTCGGGCATCCGCTCGAGCCGCGCCACGCCGCCAATCGGGAGCAGCGTGATGTCCCGGGTGGCGACGCCGAACCGGCGGGCGGTCAACGCGTGCCCGAGCTCATGCAGCACCACGATGCCGAACAGCAGGGCGATGAAGGTCACCCCCGCCAGCGCCGCCTGGACGGAACCTTGGGTCGCGTAGTTGCCCCACGCGACCCACGTGACCAGCAGGAAGAACGTCGCATGCACCCGCACTTCGATGCCGGCGAGCTTTCCGATCTTCCAGGACCACTTCACCCTTGCGCTTTAGGGGATCGCTGGGGCGCACAGCCGGCAGATCCTGCGCCACGAGCCTGCCGCGGTCAGTCCACTGCTGGCGGAGTTTTGTCGCTCGCGAGGCGGTCAAGGCGCTTGAACAATGCGGGGGGGGCGTGCCCGACCTCCTGGTAGTCGTAGTTTGAACACAGGCACGAGGTCAGGGCGCGGCTGTAGCTGACCGTGAGCAGCAGGGTTCCGCTGACCGGGTCGCCGTGGGCGTGTCCGAGAACGGGTAGGACGTCGCACGGGGACATGGCGTAGTCGGTGTCGCTTGCATCCTCGTCCTCGTCCTCGTCCTCGTCCTCGTCCTCCGACCACGGAGCCGGCTCGTTAACGTAGACCTGCACGCCGCGGGTTCGCGCGACAAGGTTGCCGTCGCGCCAGAACATCTCCACCGGCCGCACCGACGCATCGAGCGTCAGTGGGTCGATCCGCTCGTCCTGGTACTCCGGGTCTTCGTAGGGATCGAGGACCTCGACGTGGAGATCGATCATCGTGCGCCAGTCATTCTCTTCGAGGATCCGGTTGATGCGGCGCGCCGAGCGTTTGGCTCGGGCCGCGTAGGCGATGCAGGGATCGACGTCGGCGTGCTCGTTTTGATCGCGGTGGTATCGCCATCCTTCGGTCAGCGCCTTGGTGCGCAGCTCATCTCCGGTCTTCGCATCGATCCAGTCCACGGAGAGGACCCCGTCCATGGGGTCATCGGACCCGCTGTCCACGCGGTAGTTCTCGAACACGATCGCCGAGCCATCCGTCGCGATCGCCGGAAAGCCGGTCATCAGGATCTGGACCGGGCAGGTCTCGTAGTCCTCATACTCGTCTTCGTCTTCCGAGCTCCGCGGGAGCGCCGTGACGACGACGTGGGGACGCGTCCCCACAGCCGCAGGCTCAGCCACCTCCTCCACGCCCGCGGGGGGTGACGGAAACAGCTGCAGGCCCGCCCCCGGGAAAACCGGCTCATCAACGCTTCTCACAGCCGGGTCGGCAACCTCGAAAGCCTCCGCTGACGGCTGCGGCGCGGTGCAGCCGAGCAGTGCGCCGAGCACCGCGAGAAGCAAGGAACCGCGCTGTTTCACGCCCTAGAGACGCCGGAGCGTAGGCCGGACATTCCCAGCCCCGATCCGGTGGCGCCTACGGCCCGAATCCGCTACCTTCCGCGCCACGGAGGAGTGTCCGAGTGGCCGATGGTGGCGGACTTGAAATCCGTTGTGGGGCAACCCACCGGGGGTTCGAATCCCTCCTCCTCCGCTAGATTTTTCCGTTCGAAGCGAGTGCAAGAGCCGGTTTGCGATTCGCAGCCGGCTCTTGTCGCTCGGCCGCGCGCCAGCCTCGAGCACTGTGGCTGCGCCTTTGCGGCCGAGTTGTGGAGCCGAAAAAAAGACTCGCCCCGGTGCAAGTTCGCGTGCGGAGCGTGTTTCCTCGTTGATGAAGCTCGCAATCCGTTGCTCGGTCCTCTTCTCCGCCCTCGCTTGCCTGACGTCCGTGCCCGTAGCGCAGGCCGGCAAGCCCGATCAGCCCAAGTCGGTGGACGAGCTGAAATCCTACGAGTTTGAGGAGAAGTGCCGCGGGGATGAATGCACCATGTGGATTGAGGACGACGTCTACGGTCGCATCGGCGACGGAAAGGATGGCTACATCCGCTATCACCTTGCCAGCTGGAAGAACAAGAAGGCCGTCCACATCGACATGATCGAGGGCGTCAAGGGCACCAAGGGCGTCGGCAAGATGCTCAAGAAGGAACTCCTCCGTCGTTATCCGAAGCGGAGCATCAAGTCCGAGTTGGTCGAGAAGAACGAGGACAAGCTCCTTCGGGTCTGGGCCAAGGACTTCCCCCACAAGAAAAACGAGAAGAGCGGAAAGAAGTTCCTCGGCGTCGTTCCGGCGACGTCCTTCGAAGGCTTCCACTACATCATCACGCCCATCGTCCACAGCTCGGGTATCGGTGGGGCCATCGAGTTGGAGATGAAGGCCGCTCGGCGCGGCAAGAAGGGATCGATCTACGTCACCGACCCCATCGCCCTCGACAAGATCTTGGCCACGAGCGAGCCGGAGATGATCGATGCGCGTGATCGCCCGATGTCCGAGAAAGAGCTCAAGAAGCAACAGCGGGACAACGAGAACTCGGCCAAGAAAGCCGCCGACATGGTCGAGAAGCTTGCCAAGAAGGTCAGTCGCGACGAGGACGTGAAAGAGAAGGACCTCGAAGAGCACATCAAAGATCTGCTGGACGACTCTTGTGGGCGCGGAGGAAGCAGCGGCAGTGGCTGGGCCGACGGATGTCTGTTCACGAAGAAGGGCAGCAGCTATGTCGTCAAGCACCTCAAGAGCGGCTCGTCGTTCTATCTCAACAAGTGGATGGACGACACGGTCGAGGACTTCCTCAAGTGATCGGGCCGGGGGGGGAAGACCAGTCCGGGAGTCGTGTACTGGCTCTTTGGGTCTCAAGCCGTCACGGGCTCGCTCGGGAGCTCCGCACTCCACGAACGCTCGGCCGCACCTGGCCCTCAGGGACGTGGTCACCTGATCCCCAGGGCCAGGTCC
>CAJXVA010000039.1 GCA_913061055.1 uncultured Pseudomonadota bacterium | reverse complement strand
GCCCAGCCCGCCCTCGCGATCGAGCACGTCCGAGAGCGACTCCCCTTCGAGAAACTCCATCACCAAGTAGAGTGACCCGGTTGGCGTCACGCCGAAGTCGCTGACCTCGACCACGTTGTGATGCGAGATCTGCGAGACGGCCTGCGCTTCTCGGAGGAACCGCTTTCGGAACGTTTCATCGCCAGCGAACTCCTCGGCGAGCACCTTGACCGCGAGCGTCTTCCCGATCGTGACGTGGGTCGCGCGGTACACGGTCCCCATGCCCCCACTGCCCAGGATGCTCTCGAGACGGTAGCGACCATCGAGCACCTGCCCAAGGAGGTTTCCAACCTGCGCAAAAGACGACGTCGGCGCACGCGTGCGACTCATCGAACTGGCGGCATGCGCAACCATCCGGCCCGAAGCGTACCACCCGGAGAGCCGCCGGGCTCAGGCGGCCTTTAGGTCGAAGTAGAGCTGCAGTGAATCGGTCGACCAGCTCTCGACATGTGCCCGTGGTGCTTTGCCCGCTGCGGCGTGGGCCAACGCTTCGCAGTTCGCCGCGCTGAGCAAACGATAGGCCTCGTGCGCGAAGAACGGGAACCCAACGTAGGTCAGCCGCAACCCCTCCCCCTCGCGCTGGACGTCCACCGCCCCCGCGTTGCGACGTAGGTGGTTCCAAACGACCGGGACGCGGCGCAGCGCGAAGCGGGCCGAGGTTAGGCTCAGGAAGATCTTCAGGAAACGAGAGATCCCGGCCGCCGCCACCCCACGGGCGAAGTCCTGATATGCGGCCGAATCCCCCTCGAACCCCGTCTGGAGAAGTGTCTCCATCACATTGAGCATCAAGTGCTCATCGACCCAGCCGCCGGGTTCGGCGGACTGAAGCGTCGTCCTCGCTTCCAGATCGAGGTTATCCAGCACCGCGCTCAGCACGTTGTCTCCCCGCTCTCCGACGAACGAGGAGAACAGAACATGGCGCAGGGTCACGAACGTCAACGACTTGACCTGCGGACCAGCTGGGCGCGGCTCCACCCAAGATCCATACGGTCACTGAACCGGGGCGCACGCGCGATGGCGTCCTGATCTGGGGCACGAAAAAGCCCACCACGACCAACGTCGAGGTGGGCTCTGGTTGTGCGCCCGAGGGCGCGGGCGCTAGACCTCTTCGGCCTTGTCCGCGGGGGCGGCCGCCGAGGGAGCATCGGCTTGAGCCCGTGGGTCAGCACCCCGGTGTGCGCCGGCCGTCTTGTTGAGCACTTCGGCCTGCGCGGCGTTGACCTGCTTGCCATGGTGCATGTCCTCGTAGCGCTTCGCGACACCCCGCGGAGCGAGTCCAGCCTTTTTCAGCAGCACGTCGGGCCGCTTGCGCTCGTCCTCAGAGGCTGCCGCATGGACGTGCTCGAGCTTGGCGAGCAGCTCCTTTTGGTACGCCTGCATCTTCTCGGCGATGCGGGTCCGCTTGCCCTTCTCCCGCGCCAGGTCTTCTTGGTACCGGCTGAGGAAGTAACCGATGGTCTCGGTTCGAATCTTGATCGAACCGGTCGGCTTGTTCTCGTCGATGTCCTTGAACGAGAAGTACGGAGTCCCCGAGGTCTCCACGATCTCTTCGATGACCGTGTAGATGGGCGCATCGTGTCCGCACTTGAAGCTCGAGAGCTCGAGCGCGACCAGGTTGGGATGCCGCGCGGTGTACTTCGCCGCCCAGACCTTCTGGTTGGTGTTCTCCGAGTAGGAGTTCTTCCAGACGTCGTAGATGTCGAACGGATCGCTGATGAACCCAGCTTTGACGTCCTCACCGAACAGCGGATTGACGATGTCGTCGTCGATCGGCAGCGAGTGAATGGTGAACACGGGATACCCGAGCTTCTGGAGCTCGTCGGGGATCTCGTGGTTCATGCCCGGGTCGTTGTGATACGGGCGCGCCAGCAACACGATGCCCAGACCGTCGGTCTCCTCGAGGTGCTTGAGGACCTCGCGACCCTTGTCGCGAAGCTTCTCCACGAAGTCGACCTGGGCCTGGTAGCCCGCATCGACCGCAGCGCTGTTCTCTTCCTCTGAGAGTCCGAAGACGTCACCGAAGTAGCGAAGCATCTCGCGTTTGCAGAGCTTGGGCTCCCGCATGTGCACGAACGGCACGATGTGCTGGATGCCGTTCTTGACGAACAGGTCCTCCTCTTTGACGAACGCGGCCTTGGTGGTGTCGGCACTGCCGACAACCGTGGGACAGGCACGAGCACCGTTGGCCGAGCTCAGCCAGGTGTCCATGGAGTCGACCTGCGGGAACACGATGAGGTCCAGCTTGCGCTTGGCGTGCTTCTTCTCGAGCAGGTTGTGCATGTGCGCGAGGCACACTTTGGACGGGAAGCACGGGTCAATCGCGCCCCGCTTGGCGCCCTCTTTGTACATCTCCTCGGAGGTGTAGTCGGAGTAGACGAGGTTGCGCGGCTTGATGCCGAGTGACTCGAAGTACGCCGAGAAGAACGGGTTCTGCGAGTACTGGTTGAGCACCCGCGGGATGCCGATGCGCAGGTTGGCACGGTTGCGGATCTTCTCCGCTCGCTCCATCGCCGCGGCTTGACGGTCCGCGAGGATTTTCGCGGGGCCTTTGCCGCCGGTGGTCTGCAGCAGCTTGGCGACCCGCTCGCTTCGGTTGAGGCGCTTGAGCAAGCCGCTGACCTTCTCAGCGTGCTTGGCCATCGAGTCGGGAAGAACGACCTCTTCGGGCAGACCGACGCCGAGCTCGACCTCTTCGGGGTTGTCGGCGACGATCGCCGGCTTCTGCGACTTCCAGACGTCCTTGGCAGCAACGGCCGCGAGGTTCGGGTAGTCCTTCTTGATCTGGTCGAGACCGCCCTTGATCTTGCGCATCGACTCGACGTCCTCGACCTCGCCCTTCTCGCAGGTGGCGATGATCAGGCGCTTGGTGCCGACCTGGGTGGCCTCGGTCTTCTTGCGAATCTGAAGCAACTGGCCCGAAGCCATCTTCTCTTCGGCCTCGGCGTTCTTGAGCTCGATGTCGACGTCGATGAACGTCCGCAGGCACTTGTTCTTGCAGAAGTAGCAGCGCGTGCTCTCGTCCCGCTTCTGGCGGTACTCGATGCCGGGGACCTTCTCCAGGCCGATCCAGTCGGTGCGGTGTCCACGGTTGTACAGGCGTCGGGCCTCGATGCCGGCTCCGATCGCGCCGGACTCACCACAGTGCTTGTGCACGATGACGTCGGCTTCCATGCCCTTGGAGGTGAAGCGCTCCTGGATGAAGTCGACCTGCGACTTCACGGCAGCGAGGTTGTGCTGCGTGCCGCCCTGAAGGACGAACTTGGTGCCGAGCTTGGCGAGGTTGGGGATCTGCGAGACGTACAGCCAGATGTTCTTCGGCAGCACGTTGGCCAGGCCGGCCATGATCTCCTCGGGGCTCCAGCCTTGGCGCTGGAAGTCGACGATGTCGGACTGCATGAACACCGCGCAGCCGTAGCCGAACATCGGCATCGACTCGGCCTTGAACGCCACGTCGGCGTACTGGCGCACGTCGTAGCCGAACGTCTGGGCGGTTCCTTGCAGGAAGTACCCGTTGCCCGCCGAGCACTGGGTGTTCAGCTTGAAGTCCTTCACCTTGCCGTTCTTCAAGATGATGATCTTGATGTCCTGGCCACCGACGTCGCAGACCACGTCCACGTCGTCATAGAAGTGAAGCGCGCTCTCGCAGTGGGCGACCGTCTCGACGATCGCGGCGTCGGCCTTGAGCACGTCCTTGAGGATGTCCTTGGCGTAGCCCGTGGTGCCAATGCCGAGAATCTCGAGTGTTGCGCCCGCGCCCTCGACCTGGCCCTGGAGGTCCTCGAAGAGGTCCTTGGTGTCCTCGATCGGGTTGCCCTTGGAGAGCTGGTAGACCTTGGCGATGATGTTGGCCTCCTCGTCGACGAGGACCGCTTTGGAGGAGGTCGAACCGCCGTCGATACCCATGAAGGCTTTGACGACTTGGCCCTTGTGGAAGGTCGCCGGGATGAACTTCTCCGGCTTGTACTTCTCCATGAAGCCTTCGAGTTCCTCCTGGTCTTTGGCCAGGCCAGAACCACCGGCTTTCTTCTTCTCTTCGTGGCGACCCACGTCGAGGTACCACTTGAGGCCGTCGAGACCCTTGTAGACACCGACGTCGTCGTCCTCGGACTTGCCGTACTCAGCAGCACCCAACGCCGCGTAGTACTGCGCGTTGTCGGGCACGATGATGAGGTCGGCCGGGTCGTCGCAGGGCGGAAGCTCGATGCCACGCTCTTCCCACAGCGGGGGAATGTTGGCCTTCCAGCAGTCCTTCATCCCTTTGATGTAGGTGTTGGGTCCGCCCAGCAGCATGACGTGCGGCATGAGCGTGTTGCCGCGGGTCAGGACCGAGAGGTTCTGCTGGATGATCGACTCGAACAGCGAGGCGAGCAGCTCGTCCGCCGGAACGCCCATCTTCTGCAGTGAGTTGATGTCCGTCTCCGCGAACACGCCGCACTTGCCCGCGACGGGGTGGAGCTTCTTGCCGAAGTACTCCGCGTTGCACAGCTCCTCGGGAGGAAGCTTGAGCTTGGCGTTGATCTTGTCGATGACCGCTCCGGTGCCGCCGGCACACTTGTCGTTCATCGAGGGGATCTTCTTCTTGCGACCAGACTCGGGGTCTTCCTTGAAGACGATGATCTTCGCGTCCTGGCCTCCAAGCTCGACCACCGAGTTGACCTCGGGGTGCAGCTTCTCGACGGACAGGGAGACTGCGTTCACTTCCTGGACAAACTTGGCACCGGTGAACCGGCCCACGTTCGCGCCACCGGACCCGGTCATGAAAAGACGCGTGTTGGTCGAGTTGACCCCCGTGTCCTTTTCGATGTCCGTCAGCATGTGCATGGCCTTCTCGGCCTGCTTGCTGTCGTGCCGGCGATAGTCTCGCCAGACGATTTCATCGGTGGCGTCGTCAATGACGACGGCTTTCACCGTGGTGGAGCCGAGGTCGAAGCCAATGCGGAACTTGTTGTCGCTCATGAGTCGGTCCGTGTGGGGTATCTGGGCTGACACCCGTGTCACTGACACCCGTGTCAGTGAACTTGAGAAGGGTTCTCGCATGGGGTGGGAGACGGCGCAAGTTTGGAATCAGAGGCCTGCAGGGGCGCCTCGGACGCGTTCTGACGCGTCGGGGCCAGAATGGACGGCGGCGAACTGTCGACGGTCGACCGAGATCTGACGGCGGCAACGGCGCCAAGCACGCAGTTCCGGCGTCCCCCACACACCCACGACGTCGGATACTGCGGGGCATGAGTCCGCGGTCCCTCGCAGCCGTGCTGGTCGCAACGTTCGTCTTGCCACTCCCCGCCTGTAGTTCGCGCGACTGCACGCTGGTCGGCTGTGACAATCAGCCGGTGTCGGTCGTGCTGCTGAGTCCGAACTGGATGCCGCTGGAACCGGCCGTCTACCGGTTGGAGTTCATGCTCGACGGCTCGGGCTTCTTTACGACGTGTACGGTCTCGCAGAGCGAGCAGTCCTGCGTGCCCGTGGAAGGGCTCGCAGCGGACTTCGAGGTCGCAGTGTTTGTCACGACGAACAACCAGATCCGCATCAACGTCACCGCGGACGACAACACGCAGCTTCCCGACGACTTCCAGGTCGCGGTCTCGGTCGGGGGATCACTGGTGACCGAGGAGTCGGGCACGTTCGAGTACGAAGAGTTCCAACCCAACGGCCCCGACTGCGCGGGCTTGTGCCGGAACTCCGACGGCGCATTCGTTTTCGTTGAACTCTGAGCAGCTCGCACCCAACCGTCGGATCGCGGCCCTACGCACGCTGAGCGACGTGTTCGCGGTTTTCGCCAACTTAACTTGATATTTTAAAGTTTAAAGTCATGCTTCGAACACCGATGAAGAACGTCCCTGACCAGCTCCTGCAGCGCAACGAGGCCTACGCCCAGCATCACGAGCCCCTTGCTCCGCTCCCAACGCTCAACACGATCGTCATCAGCTGCGTCGACGCGAGGATCGACCCCGCACACATCCTCGGGCTCGCACCGGGTGAGGCCGTCGTCCTTCGCAACGCGGGAGGTCGGGTCACGGACGCGGTCCTCCAAGACATCGCGCTGCTCATCGCCATGGCGAGCCGGGCCATGCAGCGCCCGGCCCAACCGGAGATCGTGCTGATCCACCACACGGACTGCGGGGTCGAGCGGCTCCGCGATGCCGCCGTCGTACAAGGCCTCAGCAACGCGGCCGGAATCGAGGCCGCACACCTGCACGCGATCGCAATCCACGATCACGCCGCCAGCCTCCGCGAAGACTTCGAGCGACTCGAGACCTGTGCGCTGGTGCCCGCCGGTTCACGAGTCACAGCCCTTCGACATGACCAACGCTCAGGCCGAGCCGAGATCGTTTTTCAGGAGGACCTGACATGAGCACGACGCCTCTGTTTGGGCGCAAGCCTCGAGTGTTGGTCACCACGGCCAACGGACGCACCGGGTCCGCCGCCGTCCTCGAGTTACTGCGGCTGGGGCATCCGGTCCGAGCCTTCGTCTCGAGAGACGACTCGCGCGCGGCGGCGTGGCGCTCCAAGGGGGTCGAAGTCGTCGCCGGGAGTCTGTACGACATCCGAGACCTTCGGCGCGCGTTGGCCGACGTGCAGCGCGTGTACCACTGCCCTCCCTTCGACGCCCGACACCTGCATGGATCCGCCTTGCTCGCGCTCGCGGCCGAAGAGGCAGGCGTCGAAGTCGTCGCGATGATGAGCGGATGGAACCCCCATCCGACCCACACATCGGTGATGCAACGCGAGCACTGGATCACCAACAACCTGTTTCGGCGGCAGCGCTTCGACGTCATCCACATCAACCCGGGGATGTTCGCCTTCACGTACTTCCTCGGACTCCCGGCCGCCGCCCACTTCGGCATGCTCGCCCTCCCGTTCGCCGACGGACTCAACGCACCTCCGAGCAACGAGGACATCGGGGCGGTCGCAGCCCATGCCTTGGCAACGCCTGCCCCCTACTTGGGACGATGCCTGCGACCGATGGGACCCCAGCGGGTGCACGGACGTGACGTCGCCCGTGTCTTGGGCGAAGTGTTGAACCGAGACGTGCAGTACCGGCCCGTCTCGGAGGCGATGTTCGTGAAGTTCGCCCGGGCACAAGGCTTCCCTCTCTTCCAGATCGCGCAAGTCCGACACTACGCTCGCGAGTGCCGGGAGGGGGTGTACGGACAAGAGCCGAACGACCACGTTCAGTCGGTCACCGGGCGTGCACCCGAGAGTTTCGAGACCCTCACGCATCGGTACGTGGGCGATCCCACCCGGGTCATGCCTGGGCTGTCCCTCGGGTCACGTTGGAGTGCGATGGGCCTCATGCTCAAGGCGATGTTCAGTCGCGTCCCCGATCTCGATGCCTGGGAACGCTCCCGCGACTACCCGCTGCTCGACGCCGGGGTGCTCGCCCACGAGGACGAATCGTGGCGTGCAGCGGCGGACGCGGGGGAGTTGGTGTTGATGGCCGGTGGACGGTACGCTGCCAAAGGAGGTGCGCCCCCCACGGCACACACCCCATGAGCCGCAGCTACCGACTCCTCTGCCCCATCGCCCGCAGCCTCGACCGCGTCGGAGATCGCTGGACCCTACTCATTCTCCGCGATCTCCATGCGGGTCCGATGCGCTACGGCGACTTCCTCGCGGGCTTGCCGGGCATTGCCAGCAACCTGCTCGCGACGCGGCTCCAGAAGCTCCAGTCCGACGGGCTGGTCGAACAAGACGGACAGCAGTACAGCCTCACCGAGCTTGGTACTCGGACCCAACGGGTGCTGTGGGAGCTTGCGCTGCTGGGCGGACTCTTCCCGCCCGACGATGATCTCAAGCAGCCCGGACACCTGCGACTCGTCGCAGTCACGCTCCGGGCCGCGATTCGACGCGTCGCACGACCGGACCTGGAGCTCACCGCCGAGCTGATCCTCGACGGCGAGTCGTTCACGATCGATGTGTCGCCCGAGCGGGGAGTCGAGGTCGTCTACGGAGCCCCCGACGCCCCCGATGTGGTCGCGACCTCTTCCTACGAGCCGATGATGGCTGCCGCGGCGGGCGACGTGTCGCTCGAGGACTTTCGCGCCGAGCACGTTCGCCTCGAAGGCTCCACCGCGATGCAGCAACGCTTTGCGGAGCTCATGGGTCTCGTCATGACGCAGGGCTTTGCCGACCCGGACGCGTAGGGCGACTCGCGGGGTTGGTAGCGCACGCGGTTCTCCGGTTGGGAGGACAGCGGCTCACAGCGTGAGCACTCCAAGCTCGAGGTCGTCGCCCGCCCCGACGTCGTGACGCTCCGTCCGCGTGCTCGCGCCGCGCATGCGGACCTCGAAGACGGTCCGTCCGGGCCCAATCCCCTCGAGTACAAACCGGCCATCCGCATCCGTCGCGACAACACCCATCCCGTCCGCCCGAGGAGCCTCACTGCTGACGTCGACCGAGGCGCCGACCACCGGAGCACCGTCTTCGTCGACCACACGTCCCGATGCTCGGCCCCACGGCTCGAGGGAGAGAACGATCTCGGTCGTAGCCCCCGCGCGAAGCTCGAGCGGAACCGACGCGATGCCGGCTGCGGCGAATACGGAGAGCGTCGCCGGTCCCGGCCTGAGATCGGTGAGTTCGAAGGCTCCGTCGCCGTCGACGAAGAGGACCGGGAACAAACCGGACCCGGGCGGAGCGACTTCGAACCGACGGACGGGGTTGCCACCCAACAGTACCCGACCCGAGATCGAAGACGGCTCTTCAAGGGTCACGACGACGTCTGCATCCGCGTTGAGATCGGAGGCTTGTGCCAAACCCAGGCCGCTCGGGCCGGTCACGTCGATGCGGTACTGCGCCGCCGACGTCGATGCGATCGAGAAGCGCCCGTCGGTATCGGAGATGGCCCGGAGCCGCTCGCGCCCAACGCTGCGGGCCTCGATGAGCGCATCCGCGACGGGCTGTTCGTCCGCGCTGAGGACCCGCCCTCGTAGACGGGTCGCAACCGTATCCACGCGCAGTTCCACCGGTTTGGCACGACCACGTTCGACGATCACGGTCGATGGGCCTTCGAGGATGGGGACGGATGCGCCGCGGTGTCGGACGTCGAGCGCCCAAGAACCGGTCGGTACACGGTCCACGACAAAGCTTCCATTCTCCCGTACCACGACGTCTGCGAGCGGGATCTCGCCAGCGAGCCGGACCTCGAGACCCTTGTGGGATCCGGAGCGATTGGACACGGTCCCGCGGACGGTTGCCGAGGGCTCGAGTTCAAGCTCGATCACGCCGTCCTCGCCCGGCCGCACGCTGACAACGCCAGAGCCCGAGCGAGCGTCACGGGCCATCGCGACGACTTTCCAAGCCCCGGCGTGGATGTTGTCGAAGACAAAGGTGCCGTCGTCGTCCGCCGTGGCCTCGACGCCCCGGACCGCACTGCGCCTTCGGAGACTCGCGAACGACATGTCGCCGTCAGGCAGCTCCAGCGTCAGCCGTGCCCCTGCCCCCGACCGCACCGACCCCCGTAGGCTGACGCCTCGTTCGAGTAACAGGGTCACCTCCTTGGGTACTCCCGACGCCGGGACCTGCGCTTCGACCACATCCCCCAGGAGGCTCGTTCCCTGCCGCGCGTGGAGGTGCCAAGTCCCCGGATGTAGGCCGCGGACCTCGAAGCGCCCCTTTTCGTCGGCGTCGACTTCGAGCTCGTACCCAGCTCGATGAGTGGCGACTACGGCCGCGCCTCCGACCGGCGAACCTTGATCGTCATCGACATGGCCAACGAGCGTCGAGCCGGGCAGGACCCGCAGCGTAACTCCGCTGCGTTCGTCGAGCAGTGCCAACCGAACGGAGACCGGAGCTTCGGCGGAAGCGTTCGGCGTCTGTGCGAGGAGCCGATACGTTGCGGGCTCCAGCGGCGCCAAACGGAAACGGCCCTCCTCGTCCGCTTGCGTTCGGCGCTGTGCACTCGACGGGCGATGTTCGTACCCCGCGCTCCTCGGAACGAGCGCGGTGTACGAGACCCATGCACCGGGTGCTGCTGCGCCCTCCTCGTCTACAACCACGCCTTCGATGACGCCTCCGGGAAAGAGTTCGAAGTCCTGCGACATGGCCGAGGTCACGAACAGAACTCGCGACATGGGAAAGTAGTCGGGCGAGGCCGCCCGTATGCGCCACGTGCCCGCTGCAACGGTCAGCGCAAAGCGTCCCTCGTCGTCCGTGAGTGCCATCGCCCCGGCGGGAACCCCGACCATCGCACCAGCGACAACACCGCCGTAGAGGTCACGTACCTGCCCGGACACGAGATGACCTCCTCTTCGGAGCCGGACGAACTCGGTTTCGGGGTGGACGAGCGCTTCCTTGGGAAGGAAACCCCGCGCCGACACGACGACATGCACCGCCTCATCGATCGGCCATTCAAGCGCCCCGTGCACATTGCTCCGCCGGACGGGGGTTACCTCTCCGATGATGTGCACGACCGCAAACGGCACCGGGTACCCGTCATCATCGATGATCTCGATCGTGGCAGGGCCAGCCGGCATCCTCGGGCCCTGCCCCGTCTGCACCGCGGCGGCCCCCTGTGCCGGAGGCCGCTGTGTCCTCTTCCCGGCGCGCGGCCACCCGAGGAGCACGATGGCGGCGAGGGCTGCCAGAGCCAGCAACGCGATGGTTACGTTTCGACGCTTCATGACGTGGACTCCGCGGAGACAGGACACGGTCCCGCGCTAACCGGCGGGATCGAGATCACAATCTCCGAAACAGCACCCCTCCCCGTCCTCGCACTCGGAGGTGCACTCATACGCGCCCCCTGCTTCTTCGCACGCTTTTTTGAACTTCTTGTCACAGTCGTGAAAGAGGTCCGACCAGCCGCAGTGGAGGATGCCTTCACATTCACTTCCGTCAGGGCCGCACGATGATGGCGTGCCCCCCTCGACCTCGCAAGACTTCTTGAACGTGGCGTCACACGGCGGAAGCAGGCTGTCCGGAGCGCCGCAAAGGCCAACCAAAACACCGCCTCTACTGCACGACTGCTCCGGCTGGAATGCACCCGGTTTGCTCAGCAGAGCCGCAAGTTGAGGGGTGGCCCGCGACACGGGATGGGACTGGACGACCGCCGCCAGGGACAGAAGGGTTGTTGCGACCAACACCGGGACAAATGCTTGCATGTTGCGACGGTTCCAGATTCGCACCGCGGCATGCAAACCGGCCAATGCGGACACCGCCCCTGGGGACAGGTGGGTTGACAACCAGGAACACCGTCGCGTGAGCCCCCGACGAGTCCCGAGGAGCGTGTTCCACGGACAAGATCGAGATCGTCGCGGAAGAGAACCGGGCGCTCGAATTGCCCCACCGGCAGAGCGGGTCTTCTCTTCCTTGGACGAACTTTTCTGCGGCGCCCGAATTAATGCGTCCATGAGCGGCGCGCGCGTCTCTACCCGCCCGAACCGGTCACGCTGCCACGCGACGTTCGCGACAGCGTTCGCCGGACCGACGGACGAACACGACATGAGACGCCCCATCCATCGCTTCAAACTCCTCGCTCCGATCCTGGCTGTCCCCGCAGTGCTTCTTGCCGCCGCGCCGGAGGCCCACGCGGCTACGTTCACCGTCGACGACGCCACCGATGCCGCCGACGCGGTCCCCGGTGACGGGTTGTGCACCACGTTGGGCGGAGGAGGATGCACCCTACGGGCGGCGGTGATGGAGAGCAACGCGTGGGCTGGCGCCGACGACATCGATATTCTCGCCGGGGTCGGCCCCTTTGAGCTCAACCAGGTCGCGTTGGGCGACCTCCACCTCACAGACGATGTCGACATCAGCGGCAACGGCAACACGATCGATGGTCTGGGCGCGCTCCGGATCTTCCACGTGTGGATCGGGGTCAGCGTGGACATCAGCGACATCACGCTTCGGAACGGAGCGGGCCCTCTCGTGGGCGGAGCGATCTACAACCAGGGAGACCTGGTGCTGACCAGCTCGACGCTGACCAACAACACCACGACCACCCACGGCGGGGCCATCAAGAGCATCGCACCGGGAAGCCTGGTGCTCGACAAGTGCGTGGTGGACAACAACACGGCGGTCATCGGCGGCGGCATCTACTCCAGCGGGTCGTTGAAGATCATCGAGAGCGAGATCAACCTCAACAGCGCCTCCTTCGGCGGAGGGGTGTACCTCTCCTCGACCTCCCCCACCCTCGCTTCGATCACCGATACCGTGATCAGCAGCAACCACGCCGACGATCGGGGAGGAGGTGTCTTCAACGACGCCGCGCTCAACATCTCCACCTCCAGGTTTGAGGAGAACACCGCGGTGAACTCCGGGGGCGGCCTCTACGCGTACATCTCGGGCACGACCGACGTGTTCAAGTCCGACTTCGTGGGAAACGCGGCCGACGAGGGGGGAGGCGCCTTCAATCTCTGGGGGCAGCTCGCGCTGCGGAGGGTCAACGTGGAGGCCAATCACGCGGACTCCAGCGGCGGCGGGATCAACAACCAAGGCCAGATGCGGCTCTTTCGCAGCACGGTCTTCGACAATGACGCCATCACTGGCGCCGGTGTGTACAACCACTGGTTCAATGCCGACCTCGACGTGCGCAACTCGACCATCAGCGGCAACGTGGCCGACACGACTGGCGGCGGATTGCTGCTGGGCCAAAACTCCCTGGCCACGTTCAACAACACAACCGTGTACGACAACACCGCGGCTGTGGGAGCGGGACTGTGGGCATCGGCCCTGAGCACCTCCACCCTCACCAACACGATCATAGCGACCAACCTCGACTACATCGGAGTGGCGAACGACTGCGTGGGTACGATCGTGTCCGACGGATACAACCTGATGCAGGACGTCACGAGCTGCACGATCGGTGGCCTGGCCACGGCGGACATCTACGCGACCGAGATCGTGCTCGACCCGCTTGCGATGAACGGCGGGAGGACACCGACCCATGCGGTGCCTGCGGGCACCCCGGTCCTCGACGCCGGAGATCCGACAACCTGCCTGAACAAGGACCAACGCGGCGCGCCTCGGCCTGCGGGCGCCGGCGACTGTGACATCGGAGCGTACGAGCTGCAGTAGCTCGGATCTCCGCGGGCCTCGCCACGCCGTCTCACTGATGTTCGCGCCACCGCGCCGAGGGCATGGGACGTGATCTAGAAGAAGCCGCAGCTGGTTGCACGCACTTGGCTTCCGTCGAAGGGTCCGTCACGGATCCAAAGAGCCCAGAGTTCACCGGATGCGTCGGTGCCCGTAGCGACCTCCAGCGGGACGTCGAACGTCGACTGCACCGCGACGTCGGGTGCCCAAATGCTCGTGGTCGGGTCGAGCCGTGACGCCCGGACGGCCTCGAGACCGTCGAACTCCGCCCATATCGCCCAGGTCGCATCATCGGAGGCACGGCCCATGACCAAGCTTGCGGCCTGGTCGAATGTGGCCCCGACTTCGACATCCGCGAGCCACGCTCCGGAGCCCGGGTCTAGTCTCGCCGAGCGCACCGAGTCGGTGATGCTGCCGTCCTCGATCCACGCCGCATGCAGCGTGCCGTCGGCGTCGCCCCGGACGACGAGATCGTGCAGCGGGTCGAAGCTCGACTGGACCACCACATCGGGTTGCCAAGTACCCGAGTCGGGGTCGAGCCGCGCGGCGCGAACCTCCGCCGCGATGCCGCCGTTGTCGGTCCACACCGCCCACAGCGCGCCGTCGTCATCCGTGGACAGGACGAGGTCGTCGATGGCGTCGAAGCTGCTCCCGACGGTCACTTCAGGCGACCAAGATCCCGAGGATGAGTCCAGTCGTGCAGCGCGAACACTACCGGTGGATTCGACCCAGGCGGACCACAAGGCGCCTTCGTGGTCCGCCGCCGCCGCGAGATGTTGCGCGTCCCCGAACGTCGACCCGACCGGGATGTCGGCCTGC
The DNA here is from genome assembly GCA_913061055.1 of uncultured Pseudomonadota bacterium. Classification (GTDB taxonomy): domain Bacteria; phylum Myxococcota_A; class Polyangia; order Nannocystales; family Nannocystaceae; genus CAJXVA01. The sequence goes on along the minus strand of CAJXVA010000039.1, from coordinate 20,446 downwards.
CAGCTCGTGCTCGTCGGGTCGAGCCTCGCCGCACGGATGTCGTCGGCAACATCTCCGGCTTCGACCCACAGAGCCCAAAGGGCCCCGGCGTCATCGGTCCCAGCCACGATCTCGGTCGCTTGGTCGAAGGTGCTCCCGACCGAGACGTCGGCTTGCCACGTCCCGGTCCCGGGGTCCAATCGCGACCCCCGAACAGCGTCGGAAATGCCGCCATCCTCGGTCCATAGCGCCCACAACTCGCCGTTGTGGTCGAGGTGCGCGGTGAGAGCTCGGACGTCGTCCGGCGTCGCCTCCACGGCGACGTCGGCTGCCCACGTGGAGTTCATGGGGTCGAGCCGTGCGGCACGGATATCGTCGAACGACCCGCCGTCTTCGGCCCACAGCGCCCACAGAGCGCCCTCGTGATCGCCGTGAGCGGTCAGGAATGACGACGGGTCGAACGTACTGCCGACGATGACGTCGGCGGGCTCGCACTGGGAGAGCGGCTCACAGTCGTCGTCGGTCAGACTGCTCTCGCCATCGGGGCAGCACGAATCGCCCGAGACCGGCTCGATGATGTCGGTCGACACACAGCTGGCCGTGCATGTCCCCTCGTCGTCCAGCGCGTCGGCCGTGCAGGCGTCGTCGTCGCTGCAGTCAGCCGGCGTAGGGCAAGCGCCCTCGCCAGCGACGATGCCGAGGTCGCACGCTTCCCACGGATCGACCGTGCCATCGCCGCACGTATCGGGGCAGTCGTCGTCGTCGGCCGGATTGGTCCCGGCCGCGCAACAACCATCGCCGTCGGCGGCACCCACAAGAGGCGTTGCGGTGCACATCGCGTCGCACGTGCCCCCGTCCTGCAACGTATCGGTCGTGCAGGGATCACGGTCGTCACACATCTCCGGGCACGAGTCGGCCACACTCGGATCACAGGTCTCGTCCGGATCGACGATCCCGTTGCCGCAGGTTGGCTCAACGTCGGGGCCTGTCGACCCGGTGGCCGAGGACGAGCCGGCATCACTGGTATCCAACACCTCCGTGGTCGTCGAGTCGCCGTTGGTATCGGCGTCGCCAGTGGTACCGACGGTGCTCGTGCTCGTGCTCGTGCTCGTGCTCGTACTGCCGTCGGGGGCGGCGCGGGTCGTCTCGTCATTTGCGGGATCGTCGGGCACATCGGTGGTCGAACCGCCCGTCGTGCCATCGGTGTCGTCGGTCGCGACGGCGAACGAAGACGGGCAGCCGGTCGCCAGGCCGCCGGCCACGAGCAAAGCCGTGAAGTGCCGCATCGCCAGAGTCTAGAGCGGCAGTCGGTCGCTTGCCACTGGGCCAGATTCATCCCGTACGGCGAAACAGCTCGGCCTCCGCCGCGATGTATCCGAACGCAGCCCACTGCGGGGTCTGCAACACATCTCGCCAGGTCTCCTCGGCGTGGGAGCCATCGCCCAGCACGAGGTGCCAGTGCCCGACCCCAAAACCGGTCGTCGCTACGTCCAGGCCGCTCGCGTCGTCACCGACAAGCGTGGCCGGTGTGGCTTCACCTCGGTACATCGCGAGGAGGCGCAAGTAGGAGAAGTTCTCATGCAGCTCGAGTCCGGGATGGAACGGCTCGATCAACGCAGCGGCAGCGTCGTCATCGCCCAGGCGGCGCAGCGTCATGTACAGCCAGTGCGCTGTCGCGACACGCATGTCGTCGGTGGTTGAAGCCTCCATGCACCTCTCGTACGCCACGCGGGCACCGGCGAAGTCACCAAGGAGGAACCGCGCCAGGCCGAGGTGATAGAAAATGTTGGTGTGAAGCGTGCCTGTGGGCACACCGGCTGCGTTGGGAAGTCCATCGGCCTCCACCGTATCGGCTGTCCCCTCGACCCGATCGGCGGCGCGCTGGAGGTCAGCGATCGCCAAGTCGAACTGGCGCGTCGTGATGTAGCGGTGGCCGCGATGCCGCAGCAGCTGAGGGTCGTCGGCATGGACGGCGAGGCCTTCGGTGTAGATCGCGATCGCCTCGTGGTAACGGCCGAGGTATGCGGTTCGCCGCCCGAGCCAGATCGTCGTCTCGAGGGTTGGGTTTGCCTCGTGTTCGACACGCGCAGCCTCCAGCTTCGCGACTCGATCTGCGCGAACATCTTCGGCGATCGGCGGGGGCCCGAGCGGGTCCCCGAACAGAGAGCTGACGCCGGCTGCCGGCATCGGGTCCGAGACCTGCGGCGCTCGAGCAGGCGCCGAGTCGAGTCTGCATCCGGTACAGAGCACCAGCCCGAGGACACCGGCAAGATCGACGCGTCGCAGCATGCCGCGCACCGTAGCGTCCGGTCGGCAACCGGGGAAGTCGAGACCGCCGACGGAGACGAAACAGGCCGCCCGATCAGGGGCCCGCGAGTTCCAGAGTTCCACCGCCATGGACCGCGGGGGAGCGGAGACTCGGAGGTCTCGCCTCTTGCGTGTCATCGAAGCCCGGGTCCGGGACAAGGGGTCGTCAGAACTCAAGCTTCGAAGGACCACTCGATGAAGAAAAGACCACTTCTGTATCTGACCGCTGGACTCGGCGGACTTCTGTGCACGATGGGCAGCGATTGCGTCCCCGACCCACCGGACCCCGTCGTGCCCATCGGGGAACCGTGTACGAGGGAAGACCTGCCGGACTGCTCCCACTACGGGGATCAAGTCATCGGCATCCGACCGAACTGCTCATGCCAGAACTTCTTCACGCCCAGCCCCATTGATCCCACCGACCCGGACGAGCCCGGGAGTGGCCAGGTGACGATGCAGCTCGCGGAGGGCTGGTCGTTCGGAGGAATCTCGAGCGCGCTCCCGACGGTCTCGCTCAGTGGCCGCAGTGGGCCAGGAGCCACACCTACGACCTCTCAGCCGATCGAGGTCATCGACTCCGAGTACGCGGCCGGAACCCTCGATTTCTCGTTCGAGGGTCCGGATCCAGGGTTTCATGCGATCGCCGAGATGGCCCAGGTCGCGGCCGTGGTCAACTGGGACGGCCCGTTGACGGTCACGCTGACAAACCCGGTCGGCGTGACCGTGAGCACGACCCTTCCCGACAGGGCGCTGATCCCCGTCCAAATCGAGGACGACTGCGAGACACGAACCCTTCTCGGAGACGTCACTCAGGGACCCGTCACCGTGAAGTTCGCGGCACACGTGGACTCACCGGGATGTGACTAACCCGCCGCCGGGCTAGCGGGGCCGGGGCAACCTCAGTGCCACTGACATCCCCAATGACGCTGAGGTCAGAGGCCCCGCTCGGGGTCCGTCACTCGAGTTCCCAGCGGGCGCCCTTGGGCGTGTCCTCGATCTGAACGCCCGCGGCCTGCAGCACATCGCGGATCATGTCGGACTTGGCGAAGTCTTTCGACTTCCGCGCATCGGCTCGCGCTTCCAGCAGGCGATCGATGACCGCCTTGTAGGGGTCGGCCGCTTCTCCACCGCCAGCGGTTGGAAAGCAGTCCGCCGCAAGCTGCGGGTACAGAGCTTCGTTGGGAAGCTCCACCCCCAAGACGTACAGGTGGCGGACCAGGCAGCGGTAGGCGGACGCCAGGCTCCCGTAGTCGGTGCTCTGCTCGATACCGGCGGCGAACAGCTCGTTCACATAGTCGAACATCGCGGCGGTGGCTCGGGGGCATCCGACGTCCTCGTCCATGCCCTCGATGAAGCGGGTGATGAACTTCTTCGACAGCTCCGCGTACTCACCGTACAGCAGCGACTCGCGTTCGCGCGGCACGGCCTCATCGCCCTCCCGCAGGCTCGCGTACTTCGACGCCACTGGAATTCCGCGCGCGTCGGCATCGACTTCGTTCAAGCGGGTCTCGAGGATCTTGACCGCCCGAGTGATCTTCTTGAACCCCTCGGACGATGCGGCCACCAGATCGTCGCCAAAGGCCAGCTTGGTCCGGTAGTGCGTGGTCGCGAAGAACCAGCGGATCTCATCGTAGCGATGGGTGTCCAGCAGGTTGGGCACGCCGATCACGTTGCCGATCGACTTGCTCATCTTGATGCCTCGCAGGTCGAGGTGCTCGGGGTGCATCCAGTAGCCCACCCAAGGGTGCCCGCACAGGGCTTCGGACTGCGCGACCTCGTTCTCATGGTGCGGGAAGAGGTTGTCGATTGCGCCACCGTGCACATCGAAGTGCTCGCCGAGCATGACCGAGCTCATCGCCGAGCATTCGATATGCCAGCCAGGGCGCCCGGAGGGCCACTGCTCTTGCCCGGTCTGCCACGTGGGCTGCCCCGGATCGCTGGGCTTCCAAAGTGTGAAGTCAGCCGGGTGTTTCTTGCGATCGGCGTCCTCGGCGAGCCGACCGCTGGCGCCTGCCTGCCCCCCCTCGAGCGTGTTGCCCGAGAGCTTGCCGTACCGCTCGAAGCTCTGCACGTCGTAGAGCACCTCGCCGTCGACGACGTAGGCGTGCCCCTTGTCGAGCAGCTGCTTCACCATGTCCACCTGCGGGTCGATGAAATCCGTCGCGCGCGTGTAGGCCGCGTAGTCTTTGATGCGCAGCGCTCTGCAGTCCCGACGGAAGGCCGCGATCGCGTTCTCGGCGACGTCGAGCCAGCCATGCGTCTCGTCCGCCTTCTTCATGATGCGGTCATCAATGTCGGTGTAGTTGATGACGCTCATGACGTGATAGCCGCGGTACTCGAGGTACCGGCGGAACACGTCCCAGAAGCAATACGTCCGCGCGTGCCCGATGTGCATGGGCGCGTAGACGGTCAGTCCACACGTGTAGATTCGGACGACGCCCTCCGTCTGCGGGGTGAACGGGTCCAGGCTTCGGGTGCGGGTGTTGTAGACGCGAAGAGCCACGATCGGCCGCGAGTCTGCCATGGGAACACGACCGGGACCATCGCCGGCCCTCCGCGTCTCCAGCGCACCTCCGAGCGCTCCGCCGGCCAGGGGCCCCCCGAACCCTCGCGCCGAACCTCCAGTTGCCCTTCGGCAAGAGCAGACCGATCATCAGGGCCGGTGCTCGACGATCCGACCCTCGCCGCAACCGGCGGCAGCGGCTCCATTCCCCAGGGCGAAGGCGGCGTCGTTCTACGTCGCGGGGACTCCCTCGACCGCTTCGTCATCATCGACGAACTGGGGCGCGGCGCGATGGGGACCGTCTACGCGGCCTTCGACACCAAGCTCGAGCGACAAGTTGCGGTCAAGCTGCTGCACAGCGCGAACCGAGGCATCGGAAGCCTGCTCGCGGAGGCTCAGGCCCTCGCGCGGATCAACCACCCCAACGTCGTCACAGTCCACGACGTCGGGGAGCACGAGGGACGACTCTTCCTGGCGATGGAACTGGTCCGCGGGAAAACGCTTCGGGAGTACCAGCGGGCGCCGGGGCAACTGTGGCGCGACATCCTCGAGCACTATCGGCAGGCCGCTCGCGGGTTGGCAGCCGTGCATGCTGCGGACCTCGTCCACGGCGACTTCAAGCCCGAGAACGTGATGGTCGCGGACGACGGTCGTGTCCTCGTCATGGACTTCGGCATCGCACGCTCGCTTCGGCCCCAGGATTCGGCGGACGGAGAGCGCCCGTCCAGCAGCGGCTCCCGCTCCATTGAAGTCAGCCGGATCCGAGGGACTCCGGCCTATATGGCACCGGAGCAATTCAGTCTGGACGCCGTCGGTCCACTGAGCGACCAGTTCTCGTTCTGCGTCGCTTTGTACGAAGGCCTTTGGGGCGAACGCCCGTTCGACGGCACCACGCTCGCCGAGCTTTCTCGCGCCGTCTCAACCGACGCCCGTCGACCACGCCCAAGCAAGTCGTCCGTACCGGGTTGGGTTGAGCCGATCATCGACCGCGGTCTCTCGACGCACGCGGAGGACCGCTTCGAGTCGATGTTGGTCCTCGACGATGCCTTCGATGCTTCCCTCCGGCGGCGCATGAAGGGGTTCTCACTGCTGGGCGCGACGGGACTGACGGTCGTCGTCGGGATGGCGGTCGCCCTGACCCCTGCGCGCACCGAGCAGTGCGACGACGCAGCTGCGGCACTGCGAGAACAGCTCGCGGGACCGGAGCTCACCGCGCTCAAGAAGCGGGTGTCCAGCATCGACCACCCGGATGCAGCATCCGTCTCCGGAGTGTTTGAACGTCAACTCGACGTCTTTGCGGCCGCCTGGTTCGAGGCGAACACCGCCCTGTGCAGCGGCAGCGGCATCGGCCCCGAGCTGACGACCCTTCGTCGGAACTGCCTCGACCGAGAGCGGGACAACCTGCGTGCCGTGTCGGACGCCTTCTCGGATACGCCCGACTTTGACCTCGCACGGGCGAGCAACCTGGCCTCCGCCCTCCCTCGCCCCGAGCGATGCTCCGAACTCGAAGACCTGAATGCGCCCGAGGGCACCGGGGTTGAGGTGCTGATCGATGCGCAGCAACGAGTCGCCCAAGCCCGTGCGATGCATCAGGCGGGGCAGCCCCACGAGGGGGTGGCGCTGGTCTCCCAGGTCCTCGCAGATCTCGAGGGTGTGGATGCCCCGCGACTCAAGGCCAACGCGCACCTCTGGATGGCCGCCCGGAGCCGCTTCGCACGGGAGTACGACGACGCGCTGTCCCACACTCGGGCCGCCCAAGCCGAGGCCGCATACGCCGGCGATGACGAGCTGCAGGCGCTGAGCTGGCTCGATCGGGTCTATCACACGCAGTCAGCGAGTCCCGAGGCCGACACCTTGATGGACGCTCAGCTGGAGGCTGCCGAACTCGCCCTCGTTCGGGCCGGCAATCCACCAGAACTTCGTATCCGCCTCCTCATGCGCCGCGCCGGACCGCTCATGAATGGCAGCGCCCCCCGAGACGCGGTGACGGCGATGGACGAAGCGCTCGCCCTCGCCAAGACCCATCCACCGCGCGCTTCGGTGCTCAGCAACATCCACAACCTTCGTGCGATCGCGTTCATTCGCGTCGGCGACACGGTCCGCGCCCAAGAGGACTTTCAACGCGCGCACGATGTCCTCGAGGACGCGTACGGTTCGTACCACCCGACACTGTCTCAATCGCGCAGTAACCTCGGCGCCGTCTGCATGGAGCTCGGCGACCTCGAGTGCGCACGCTCGACGCTCGAGAAGTCTCTGCGCAGCCTCGAAGCCGCGAGCCGACCCAACCTCCCGAGCAAGGCCACGGTGTTGGCGCTGCTGTCCAACGTCGCCTTTTGGCAGGACCGGTTCGAGGATGCCGAACATCTGGCTCGGGCCAGCCTCGCGACGAGTGACGAAGGGAAGCTCGGCGACCCGGCCGCGATCATCAATGCCTACCAAGGCCTGCTGCGCGCTCTCATCCGAAAGAAGGATTGGGAGGCCGGGACGGCCACTGTGGAGGCCTTGCTCGACTGGAACAAGCGGATTGACGGAACGGAACGAAGCGCCGAGGCCCACGTCCTCGCATCCGACTTTCACCGGCACCGCGGTGATGATGAAAAGGCTCTCGAAGCCGCGCAGCGGGCACGGAAGATCCGCGTGCAACATCTCGAGTCGCCGCACGTCACCACCGCGAGTGCTTGGCGGCTCGAGGCCGACGTCCTACGCGATCTAGAGCGCCTGGACGAAGCCGAGGCCGCGCTGACCGAAGCAGAGACGATCATCGGCCAACTCGCAGACGCTCCCCAGTTTCCGCGGGCCCAAGTTCAGCTCAGCCGGGTCCGGTTGTTGACCGCGACCAACCACCTCCCCCGCGCCACCGCCCTCGCACTCACGGTGCTCCGGACGTTCGACGACCCGCAGCCCCTGGCTGTGGACCTTCGCGAAGACCTCGTAGACTGGATGCGTGAGCACAATGTTCCGGTCCCGGAGAGCCCGCGCGCACTGGCCCCGCTCAGCCCTGGCTAGCACCGAGCTGGCTCCGCGGACGACGGCACCGTCCGTCGCTCAGAATCCGGAGAGCCACGCGGCAGCGCGTTCGCTCAGCGCGTCACCATCGGGCGGTGAACGCCACGACGAGAATGGGAACTCCCCGTCCGGCTGCAGCCGGAGGCCCCACATCGCATCCGGAGCGGCGAGCTCTCGCCCATAACGCAGGTCTCCCAGCACCTTCCCCTCGTCGGGCTGAGCGGCCACCCAACCGTCGGCGAACCAATCGAACGTCGCGAGCCCGGCCGAAACCTGCTCGTTGCCGCCGGCGATCTCGGCGTGCTGCTCCGGCCCGATCCTCGCGACAGACCCGCCATCTCGGGATGTGGTCTCGCCCCACCACGGGACATGCACAGCGTCGACGTAGATCTGCCCATCCGCCAAATACAGCGTCCGCCACAACACGTTGGTGACCACGCCGGGAAACGCTTCGACCCGCTCGATCGTGTGACCCCGTTGGGTGGCGAGTGTCTCGGCCCGATCCACGGCCCGTCCGTGCTGCACCCCGCCCCACCCCATGTACAGCGCGCACCAAACCGCGGCCATCCAAAGCGGCCGCAACCGGTCCTTCCACGCCGCGATGGCGACCCCGAAACACAGCGGAAGCGTGAAGAAAGGATCGACGATACCGATCCAGTTCCAGGCCACCCGAGCGTTGCTGAAGGGCAACCACAGCTGGGTCCCATACGAGGTGAACGCGTCGAGCAACGCGTGCGTCGCGTAGCCAACCGTCGTCGCCGCGAGGATGAGCGCTCGCTTGGCCTTCGGCTTGCGCACGATGAACGGCAACCCCGACAGCACCCCCCCGATCGGCACGAACGCCAGGCTGTGCGTGAAATGGCGGTGGTAGGTCCAGGCCACGAGCGGGTCATCACCGCTGCGAATGAAGATGTCGAGATCGGCCGCCATCCCGCCCAGGGCGCCGTAGAGCCACGCCCGGCGCCCCAGCTGTCTCTGAAGTAGAAGCTGCGCTGCCGCGGCTCCCAGGGCGCCCTGCGTCACCGGGTCCATCGGCGGCAGCATGCGGCCCGGATGCACCGCGGTCAACGAAACCGCGTCTATGAGGTGCTCGAGTCGGTCGACCGCAGCTCTCGGTACAGAGCGATGCACACCATGATGATGATCACCGTGAACGGGACGGCCGTGGTCAAGACCGCCGCCTGCAGGGCCTCGAGGCCGCCTGCGAAGACCAGGATTGCCGCGACCGCGCCTTCGAGCACAGCCCAGTACACCCGCTGGAACACGGGCGGCTCGTCTTTCCCCCCCGAGGCGATCGTGTCGACCACCAACGACGCCGAGTCCGACGAGGTCACGAAGAAGAGGATGACGCAGATGATGCACAAGATGCTCGACACCGACGACAGCGGTAGCCGCTCGAGCATTGCGAAGATCGCCGTGGGAACGCTCCGCGTAACCGCGGCACCGATACCGCCTTCACCGAACAACTCGATGTGGAGCGCGGTGTCGCCAAACACCGTGAACCAGATGAACGCGACCAACGTTGGCGCAAGCATCACGCCCAGGAGGAACTCCCGAATCGTACGGCCTCGGGACACGCGGGCGATGAACATCCCCACGAACGGTGCCCATGCGATCCACCACGACCAATAGAACACCGTCCAGTTCGATAGCCACGCTTGCGCCTGCGGCTGCTCGAAGCTCGCGGTCCAAAACGAGTTCTCCGGAAGGTGCTGCAGGTACGTCCCGATGTTCTCGACGAACGCATTGAGCAGGAACGCGGTGGGTCCTGCGATGAGGACGAAGACCAGCAGCAGCCCGGCGATGCCCAGGTTGATCTCACTGAGACGCTTGACCCCGGCATCGAGGCCGGACACCACCGAGACCGTCGCGGCGAGCGTGATGGTCCCGATGATCATGAACTGCACGGTGCGCGACTCGGGGAGATCGAAGACGTGCGCAAGTCCGGCGTTGACCTGAGAGGCTCCGAAACCCAGCGACGACGCGACCCCGAACAACGTGCTGACGATCGCCAGGGCATCCACGGCATCACCGATGCGGCCGTTCACCCGTTCACCGAGCAACGGATACAGGGCCGAGCGGATCGACAGTGGTTTGCCCTTTCGGAACGAGAAGTACGCAAAGGCGAGGCCGATCAGAGCGTAAACGGCCCATGGATGCAGACCCCAGTGAAAGAACGTGAGGCCCATCGCCTCTCGGGCCGAGTCGAGGCTCTCCGGGCGTCCGACCGGCGGGGTGAGGTAGTGCTGAATCGGTTCGGCGACCCCGAAAAACAGCAGGCCGATTCCCATGCCAGCGGAGAACAGCATCGCGAACCAGCTCGGCGTGCTGAACTCGGGCCGGGAGTCGTCTGTCCCCAAGCGCAGCTCACAATACGGACTCAAGATCAGCCAGATCGCGAAGCCCAGGAAGCCCGTCATCGCGATGATGTAGAACCACCCAAACCGTTGGACGACGCCCTCCTGAATCGCTTGGAAGGTCTCACCGACGTCCTGCGTCGCGATGGCTGCCGCGAGAACCATCGAGCCGATGATCGCGTTGGCCCCCCAGAACACCCAGGGGTTGACGTCGAGAAGCTTGGTCTGGGTTTCCTCAGGTTTTGCCATCGAGAAGCCGGGGCCGATGCTCGGACACAGCGCCAAGCGACGAGCAACATCGCGGAGAGACACTGCTCTCCGATCTTCACCAACCGGTCCGCGGGCCCATCTATCGGGGCCCAGTCCTACGACGCGGCGGTCATTTCCTCAATGGCATGTGCGCCAAACCACAAAAAAAGCCACTCCCGAATCGGCGGTTGTAGGAGGGCACCACACAACCGCCGCTCCGGGAGCGGCACCGAATCACTTCGGAATCGTGTCTGAACGGGTCAGAACTCGCTTGGACTTGGGGGACTGCGTCTGCGTGAAGCCGCAGGGGACATGCACTTGGCCCCTCAACGGGGCCCGCTTCACTTGCTTTCACTTCGACCCACCGAATCCCCGAGAAGATTCGGTGAGTCGTCGTTTTTTCCCAATCGAGAGCCCGGGGATCGCCCGAGCTACAGGCAGCTTCCGAACATCGGGCCCACCTCGACGGCAGCCTGCGAGATCGTGTGGGACCCAAAGAACCCGTCGATGTACGTCGAGTCCGTGACATCAAAGGTGTCCACCAGCGTGGCGGTGTCGTCGTTGGTCACGCTCACGGAGCTCCCGGTCTGGAGGAAGTCGATCTCGATCGTGTAGTCCGTGTTGTCCAGCCAGCCGACCGACACAGATTCGGCCGGACTGAGCAAGAGCTCCGAGTTGGCCGTGTCGTTCCCGCAGTAGATGTCTGCCATCGTGAGGTCGTCGAAGGTGGGCGCGAACACTCGCTTGACGACCATGCCCGTCTCGAAGACACCGGAGTCACACGTGACCCCGAAGTCGGACGAGTTCTGCTGGCTCTGCTTCCAGGCCATCACGTAGAAGTGCGAGTTGTCCTGCGCACCCCAGACGAAACCGGCGAAGTCATCGTCCCCGCCGGTGTTGACCGCGAACGATCCGGTCAAGCGGGTGTTGGTGAACGCAACGCCTTCGCACAGGTGAAGACCCAAGTCGTTGTTGCCAGCTTCCGTAGCGACCGTGCCCCCGGCGCTGTACGTGATGCTCGCGTCTGGAGTGCTCCCCAGCAGGTCGCCTTGGTACAGCGTGCAGTTCTCCTGCAGGTTGAACGCGCTGTTGCTGATCACCACCACGCCCACCGCCGATGCGGTGTCCGCTCCGTCATCCGCCGTGACCGTGTACGACGCGTAGTCCGTCGGCGTGATGTCGGTGCTCGCTGCGTCCGGCGTCGCCACGGTGCCGTCGTCGGGCGCCCAGCTGTACGCATACGGGCCGCCGGTGCCACCGTCGGCGACCGCGGTGAACGATACGAAGCCGTCGTCGGCAGCGTCACCACACGCGTTGGGCGTGATCACGACGCTGAGCGGCGCGTTGCATGCGTTCCCCGTGCAGCCACCACTGACGCAGTCGTCACCGTCGTCGCACGTCTCCCCGGTGTCGCAGGCGGGGCAAGCATCGCCGCCGCAGTCCACATCGGTCTCGGTGCCATTGAGCACACCATCGTCGCACGCGGGAGCCAGGCAGGTGTTGGTACCCGGGTCACAGACCCCAGAGTCGCAGTCGTCGTTGCCGACACAGCCGCCCCCGGGCGGGCATGCATCACAGTCGGGGCCGCCGCAGTCTTCGCCGGTCTCGCTGCCGTTTTGGACGCTGTCGTCACACGTTGCCTCGGCGCAGGTATCAGCTTCGCAGACCCCTGAATCGCAGTCGCCGGGGATGCCACAGCCTTGACCGTCATCGCACGGCTGGCACGATCCGCCGCAGTCCACATCGGTCTCGTCGCCGTTGTGAACCCCGTCATCACAAGCCGAGGGCTGGCACGTCTCCATCAGACACACCATCGACATGCAGTCGGCTGAGAACACGCAGTCGTCGCCGTCGTCGCACGCATCGCAGTCCGGACCTCCACAGTCGAGGTCGCTCTCGTCGCCGTTGACGACCCCGTCGTCGCAGGTCGGGGCGACACAGGTGCCGGCCATCTCATCGCAAACCATCGACAGACAGTCGGTGTCCGCGGTGCAGCCTTCGCCGGGATCACACCCGCCACACTCGGGACCGCCGCAGTCGTTCCCGGTCTCGCCCCCGTTCTGAACACCGTCGTTGCAGGTCGGAGCTTCGCAGACCTCGGCGACAGGATCGCAGGACACAGACTCGCAATCCGTCCCGACGTCACATCCCTCGCCATCGTCACAGGGGTCACAGTTCGCGCCTCCGCAGTCCACGTCGGTCTCGCCCTGGTTCTGGACGCCATCGTCGCAGCTCGCGTCCGAACAGGTGCCCGCATCGCAAACCTCGGAGACACAGTCGGTCGTCTCGAGGCACATCTCCCCCCCGTCACACGGCGCACAGGCATCGCCGCCGCAGTCGATGTCGGTTTCGGTGCCGTTCAACACGCCATCGTCGCAACTGGGTGGAACGCACTGGTTCTCGTCGCAGACTCCGGAGATACAGTCGGTGGGCACCTCGCAGTTTCCGGGTGCAGCGCAGGCCGGGCAGTCCGGACCCCCGCAATCCACGTCAGTCTCGTTTCCGTTGGGTGCACCGTCTTCGCAGGTCGGAGCGGCGCAGGTGTTGGTCGCGTCGTCACAGACCAGCGAAACGCAGTCGAGCGCGTCGCCGCAGCCCTCGTCGGTCTCGCACGTCGAGCCACATTCTCCGCCGCAGTCCTCGTCGGTTTCGGAACCGTTTTGGGTGCCGTCCGTACACGAGGGCGGCTGGCAGACCTCCATCAGGCAGACGGTTGAGGTGCAGTCGGTCGTGAGCAGGCAGGACTCGCCATCGTCGCAGGGGCCGCACGTGTCTCCGCCACAATCCACATCGGACTCGTTGCCGTTGTGGATGCCATCGCGACACGAAGCCGCCGTGCACATCCCGTCGCCGCAAGCTTCGGAGAGGCAGTCGTCGCCATCCTCGCATCCCTCGCCATCGTCGCAGGGCCCGCACGACGGACCGCCGCAGTCCACATCGGTCTCGCCTTGGTCTTGGATCCCGTTGAAACACGAGGCCGCTTCGCACACCTCAGAGACGGGGTCACACAGCGTCGACACGCAGTCATCGCCATCTTCACAGGTCTGTCCGTCGTCGCACGCGTCGCAAGTGCCTCCACCGCAGTCCACATCGGTCTCCGCACCGTTGCGAACACCGTCGTCACAGGTCGCGTCGGTGCACGTCTGCGCGTCGCAAACCGTGGATGCGCAGTCGCTCCCATCTCCGCAGGACTCACCGCCATCGCACGGCGCGCAGTCCGGGCCGCCGCAGTCCACATCGGTCTCGCCGCCGTTTTGCTCGCCGTCGGTGCACTGCGTCGGCACGCAGGTGCCCTCATCACAGGCTCCCGACACGCAGTCGATCCCCTCATCACAGCTGCCTCCGTCGGCACAGGGATCACACAGCGGGCCGCCGCAATCCACGTCGGTCTCGTCGCCGTTGGGCGCTCCATCCTCGCAGTTCGGCGCCGCACACTCGCCGTCCGTGTCGCACACCAGTTCCTCGCAATCGAGGAAGTCCTCGCACTCACCGTCGACGGGACACGTCGACCCGCAGGCGCCGCCGCAGTCGGCATCGGACTCGTCGTCTCCCTGCATGCCGTCGTCACAGCCGCCCGGACCCTGGCACGTGCCGTCCTCGTCGCAGATCTGGGTCTCGCAGTCCTGCGCGCCGCCGCACCCTTCCCCAACTCCGCACCCGGCTGAACACGAGCCGCCGCAGTCCACGTCGGTCTCGTCGCCATCCTGCACACCGTTGAGACAGGCGTCGTCGCCGTCGGTCGCTTCGGCCCCCTCGGTCTCTTGATCGATCGGGGGGTTCTCGTTTCCGGTCGATCCGGAACTCGCGTTCGCAGCGCAGTTGGCCGGGTCATCCTGGAGAAGCCCGTCGTCCAAACAAGGGTCTGTACAACCCAACGGCGTGAACAGTGTCAGCCACCCCAACACCCCAATCGCTTGCTTCCGCACGGGGACACTTGGAGCAAGAAGCGTTCCACAAGCGGCCGCCGGGTCTTTTGTTGGGGTCTCGGAGCCTCGTCCATGGAGACGCCGCGCTGCCATCGGCCCCAGCGGGGCAACTTGGGACGAGAGAACGACGCGCTTACGACGTTCCTCGGGTTCCGCGATGGGGGGCCAACCCCTCGACGCGGAGGCGGTCCCTCGCGCGGACTCGAGTCTGCGGAACCAAAGACAAAGGCCGCGACCTCCAGGGGACCGCGGCCTCGAGTTGTTCGCGAGAGGATTACTCCGCTGCAGCAGCGGATGCGGTCTGCGCGTAGCCGGGCGCGATGCCTTCGGCCTTCATGCGCTCGCCCATGTTCTTGGCGAAACGAGCACCGGTACCGACCACACCCTCGTAGTGAGGGATGACGTACAGGGGGCGACGAACTTCGGGGGTGGCACGCTGGTAGGCGCGCAGGTCCTCGAGGCTGTAGCCGCTGTCATCAACGACGGCTTTGAACTCGGTCTTGGCTTTCGCCTTCGCCTCGCCCAGGGCCATCTGCACCCGGCTGTGTGCGTTGATCTCACCCTCGCCCGAGGTCTCGATGGGCAGGTAGATCATGTCCTTGAAGTGGTTGATGACGGCCGACTGCGCGCCGTCGGACTGCGTGCTGGGCATGCAACCGAAGGGCTTGAGCGACAGCACCATGTGGGCGATGCCTTTGACCGTGTAGTAGATGTTCTTGGCGACCTCGAGGTGGCCTTCGCCGCCCTCGGAACGCGTGTGATAGAAATCGTGCGCGAGACGCTCCATCTCGAACATGTCCACGATTTCGTGGGCGGTTCCGCCGAGCGCGATGCGCAGACGGTCGTACTCGCGGCGGTAGATCTTGTCGGCCACGAACATCGCTGCCCGCTTCTTGTAGTAGGCGGCGTCCAGCGTGACGCGCTTCTTGATGTCCCACCACTTGAGCTCTTGATCGGCCTCATCAAGCTGACGACGGTCGCCGGCTTTGATCTTCTCCTGCCACATCAAGTAGGTCAGCCAGGTCGCGATCGGCTCGGTGATGATCTCGGCACCCTCGACTTGGAGGAACCGGAACATGTTGAAGTTTCCGTCGCCCTCGGTGGTCTGGGCCCAGAACTCTCCGGTGACCTTCACGACGGGCTTGGGCTGCAGTCGGTCGAGCTCGATCTCGTTCATCCGACGCGCGACCTCTTCGAGCGGCTCGACGTAGTCGGCGGAGGTGAGCTGGTCGACGAACTTGGCCAGCAGGTCCAAGGTGTCCAAAGAGCCGCTCTCGCGCTGCTCGAGGAAGCTGCGAAGGCGACCTTTGATCTCGGCCGGCTCCTTTTGCTTGATGGCCTTGCCGAGGAACTCCAGCGCCTGCGAGAGGACGTCGTCCGTCTCGCCGGGCTTGACCTCGTAGGGCCGCACTTGGTTGGAGAACTCGTTGAGGAGGTCTCCCATGTTGATGCAGTTGACCAACCCCATGAAGAAGTCGGGGTTGAGGTTCAGCCCTGCCTCGACCTCGGCCTGCTTGAGTCCGCCCTTCTGTTGGAAGAGCAGCACGCGGAAGCCGTCGAAGCCGGCGTTGCGCAGCGCGAGTCGGTACTCGGCCTCGTACATGCCGAAGCGGCAGGGGCCACAAGCACCAGCGGTGATGAAGAAGTACTTGTCGTTGATCTCCTGGACCGACATGCCTTTGTCGTCTCGGAGATGCTCAAGGTACTGAACCAGGTTACCGACCGTGAAGTACGTCGGGTTGCACTGACCGTTGTTGCCGTACTCCTTGCCCGCCTGGAACGAGTCGGTGTTCGGCGTCGGCAGAACGTCGGTGTTGTAGCCGAGGTTCTCGAAGTGGCACTTGATCAGGAACTCGTGGCGGAAGGTGAATCCACCGAAGAGCAGCGTGGTGTTCTCGCGCTGGTCAGCGGTGAAGTCATGCTCCACCGGACGCTGGAACTGCAGGTTCACCGACTGGAAACTGACGCCTTCCTCGTCGGACAGAGCCTGCTTCTTCTCGTCGAGAAGCTGCTGCATCGCAGGCTGCTGAATCACGGAGAGGAGGTCACTTCGGTGCTCGGTCGTCGTAGCCATCGGGGTTCTCGTTGGTCTGAAAAAGTCGGGGTTCGCGGACTTCGCGCCGCTGACACCCCTGTCACTGACACCCGTGTCAGTGAACTTCTTCGGGGTTGTCCCACGCCGATTCTTCTCTCGCAAGTCGAAAGCGAACCCCCCCAGGGCGGCGCCTATGCCGCAATTGCGAACGGCGCCCCGGAAGACCGCAGCGCCGTCAGGGCCTCGGCCGGAATGACCGTCAGCCGTCGAGTTGGGGCGACGCGATCCCGTCGATCTGCGGGATCCGGCTCTTGAGGCGTCGTTCGATGCCCTGACGCAGCGTCGCCTGCGAGCTGGGACAGCCGACGCAGTTGCCGGTGAGCTGCAGGTGGACGACGTTGCCCTGAACATCGAGCAGCTCGATATCGCCACCATCGGCCTGGACCATGGGCCGGCACTCGTCCAAGACCTCGTTCACCCGGGCAACAAGCGCGTCTCCCTCGAGAACCTCGTCGGTGATCGCGTCCCCGAGCTCGAGCAGGTCCTCGAAGGGCGAGCGCTCCTTGCCGATGACGGCGAGGCTGACCTTCTTCGGCTTGCGACCCGCTTTGGCGTCGTCCGCGGCTTTGCGAGCCGCGTCGGCTCGCTCCATCGCGAGCTCGGCATCCGCTTCGGCCCGCCGGGCTGCAAGCTCGGCCTCAGCAGCCGTGTGCTCCTCGCTGGCGGCACGCTCACGAAGCTCGCCTGAAAGGTCGAGTTCGCGGAGTTCGTCGTAGCCACCAACCGACTCACCGCGAAGGAAGATCTGCGGTGTGGTGCGGCTCCCCGTCACGATCTTGAGCCAGCCAAGCGTGGCGTCGTCGCCCTTGATGTCGACCTCCTCGAACGGGATCTCCCGTTCGCGCAGCAGATCGATTGCAGCGCGGGCGTACGGGCATCCACGCTTGTAGAAGACCTTGACCGGAGCATCACTCTGCGGCGCCGCCTCG
Source organism: uncultured Pseudomonadota bacterium (assembly GCA_913061055.1). GTDB lineage: Bacteria > Myxococcota_A > Polyangia > Nannocystales > Nannocystaceae > CAJXVA01. The sequence continues at coordinate 3,095 of CAJXVA010000039.1, read as the reverse complement.
TCCTCAGGCTGGGCCTCTCCGGCATCCGGCTGGATGATCCCTTTCTCGACCTGAAACTTGTGCAGCTTCCGCTTGTCGGTCCCCCACATTGGACGCTCGGGATGCCCCTGGGACCACGTGGGAAGCGGGGCCTCGCGGTCGATCGCGTCCAAGCCAACCACCGACCGAGCTTGGTCGATGGCAGACGCCATCACCCGAACCGGCGAACGCTCGGATTCTTTGCCCCGCGTGACAATTGCATCGAGGGACTGAACGGCGGCGCGACGAACGAGGCGACCCAACATGGCGGCGGGCGTAGCCCGGAGCGCCACCGTCGTCAAGCAGGGGTACCCCCGCGCCCGGTGATTAGGCGCGTTCACGCGCGCGGATTCGGCGAAAGCAACCTCTTTACAGCGAAGCCGAACCGCGCGCGCCTGGCTGGGTTCGGCCAGCTCGCGAACACTCGCCTCACCACGCGGCGCGGGCGACGGGCGACCCAGACGACGGGTCACCATCCAACGGGCCGCGTCCGAAGTCGCGCGGGCCCGGGCTTGGTTCGCCGTCGCTCGAGCACCGACGAGCCTAGACCGATCCTCTACTCGAGGTCGCCGCGAGGCACCGCGAAGCCCATCGCCTCGAGGCCCTTCGCGCTGACTTTGTCCACGTAGTGCCGCGCGCAAACGGGCGCATAGGTCTCGTCTCCGAGCATGATCTGCTCGCCCTCGACGACCGCCGCATCCCCGGCCATCCGGAGGTTGAATACCGCCTTTCGGTCGCAGAACTGACACGTGACCTTCACTTCCTCGATCGTATCGGCCAGCTCCATCAACCGCTGGGCGCCGGGAAACGAACGCGTCTGAAAGTCCGTCCGCAGGCCGTAACAAATCACTGGAACCCCTCGGGTCAGCGTGAGCACACGAAGCTGCTCGATGACCCCTGGGGACAGGAACTGTGCCTCGTCAACCAGGACGCAATCGAGGTCGTCGAACGCAGACGCCTCGAAGACGGTATCCGCGTTGACCAACATGTCAGCCTCGGCCTGCAACCCCGAACGAGAGACGATCTGCCCCTCGCCGAAGCGGTCGTCGAACGAGGGCTTGAGCAGCATCACCCGCTTGCCCTGCTTGCGATAGTTGTGGGCGACAGCGAGGAGATTCAGCGTCTTGGCGCTGTCCATCGTGCCGTACCGAAAGTAGAGCTTCGCCATGGCGCAGCGGACGCTAGCACACCGAGGACGACGTTTTGTCCCCGCCGCGAGAGGTTGTGTGACGCGTTGTCTCGACCCACAAAGCCCGCATTGCGAGATTCGGGGGGTTCCCGGCGGCACGAGGCCTGCAACACTGCACGGTGCATGCTCGTCCACGGACTCCTCGACCTGCTGCTGGCCCAGGGTGCGGACGCCCTCGTTCTCCAGCCGGAGCGGCCGCCCCTGCTGCAACGCGGGGGCACCGATGTGCCGCTGAGCATGCCGCCCCTGGCCCGAGAGCTGTTCGATGAAGAGTGCGCGGAGCTACAGGGGCAGGCCTCCTTGGAGGTCAAAGGGCACCGCTTCGAGATCGTGCTCGATGCGAGTGGGACCACGCTCGAGATCCGTCGGCCGAACGCGAGCCGACCCAGCGAGGCCCCCACCACAATCCCAACCTCAACCACGCCCGCGCCCGCCGCATCCGCCCCAGGTCAGTTCGAATCCTGGGTCCACGAAGCGCGCCGACTGGACGCATCGGACATCTTCTTCTCGTCTGGCCGGCCGCCCTTCATTCGCCGCGGGGGAGACATCGCCCCGCTCGCGCCGACCCCCATCGAGCCTGCCTCGTTGCTCACCTTCTGCGAGCAACTCCTCAGCGCCGACGACCGCGTTCGAATCGCCGAGCACGGCAGCGCAGACCTTGGTTGGCAATGTGGCGAAGACCGTTTTCGGGCGCATGTGTTCGAGCAAGCCGACGGTCTCGCAATCGCACTGCGACCGAGCCGCACCACCCCCCCCACGCTGCACAAGCTCGGGCTACCCGAGTCCTTTCATCAGCTCACGCAATACCGCAACGGCCTGGTCCTGATGACCGGCACGGCGGGCTCGGGAAAGTCCACCACTCTCGTCGCGCTTCTCGAGCGGCTGTGCCGAACGAGCGCCAAGCACATCATCACGCTCGAAGACCCGATCGAATACCGCTTCACCTCGCAGACCGCTCTCGTCCATCAAAGAGAGGTCGGGCAGCACGTGTCGAGCTTCGCCGAGGGCCTCCGCGCCGCGATGCGGGAGGCTCCCGATGTGATCCTGTTGGGCGAGCTACGCGACCGCGACACGATCGCCGCAGCCCTCACCGCAGCCGAAACCGGGCACCTCGTGCTTTCGACGCTGCACTGTGCCGACTCCGCGAGCGCGATCGATCGCATCGTGGATGTCTTCGAGGAACACCGCCACCCGATGGTCCGCACCCAACTCGCTTCGGTGTTGCGGGCCGTCGTCTCGCAGACGCTCCTGCCCTCCACGCAGCCCCCGCGGCGGGTCCCCGCGTACGAACTCCTGCTCGTCAACACCGCGGTCGCTGCGAAGATCCGCGATGACCGTGGGTACCAGCTTCGCAGCGAACTCCACCCCGGGCGCGCCGAGGGCATGATCCCGATGGAAGCGACACTCGACGCCTTGGTCGAGGACGGAGAGATCACCGCCGAGACAGCTCGACATGCAGCGCCAGCCGCCAACTTGCTGCGCGCCGGCAATGCAGGATGAGGCCTCACCCTTTGGGGTCTCCCCAGGTCCAGAACGTCGTCGGCGCCCGCCGCGTTCGAAAACGACCACCCGAAGCAGGACGCTGCGGATCGCAGGATTGCAGCGTTGCAGGCTGCAGCATCGTTGCGATTCACGTCCGCACCGCCTTCGGAATCACTGCGTTTTTTGGTCCCCCGGGCCGGCATCTCACGTGCACAATGGATGGGAGGACGGCATCTGATGAGCAGCTTCGCGACCACCTTGACCCTCCTCTCCGTGACCCTCGCTCCGGAGGCCGCCGCACCCGAGCCGGTGCCCGCGCCCGTCGCAGAGCCCGCTCCCGTCGCCGCACCCGTCGCCGCCCCGGAGGCGGCGGCCCCAGCCCCCGTTGCCGCGCCGACGCCCGCCC
>CAJXVA010000038.1 GCA_913061055.1 uncultured Pseudomonadota bacterium | reverse complement strand
TCGTCGGCAGCGTCAGATGTGTATAAGAGACAGGTCCTGCAAAGCCTGTTCGAGTGCCCCGGGCGACGAGACTCCGACATTCAGTCGGAACCGCCTCCACGGCCACCTGAGTTCGACGTGGAGCGCCGCCGCCCGGACCTAGCTACGTCCTTCTGGGTTGTCGACAGAGCACCCAACACTCCAGAGAGGCTACTCTCAACTTCGATGCGCAGGACGGCGTTTCTGAGCGTGCTCATGATGGTGGCCTGCGAGCGCGCCCAAGCAACGGAGAGGACCCCGCGGACCCGGCTCGAAACCAACGAGTCATGCATCGGCTGTCACGAGGCCGAGGCACTGCAATGGGCGGGGTCACTTCACAATCGTTCGTGGACCGACGCGTCGTTTGCCCACGCCTACAGCAATGAGCCGTCCCCGTTCTGCTGGGGGTGCCACGCGCCCGAATCCGCGGCGAACTCTCCCCCCGAGGCCGCGCGAGTGGGCGTGACCTGCGTGTCCTGCCACCTCGCGCCCTCGACAGCCGGCGACGTTCCCTCACTTGACCACCCCCGGCTGGTTCCTCGTGAACTCCTGACCACGCAGACGTGCGGTCGCTGCCACGAGTTCGGATTCGAGTCGAGCCCGTCACTCCCCATGCAGGCGACCCTCTCCGAGCATCAGAGTTCGCCATTCTCCGAGGAGTCGTGTTCTTCTTGCCATATGGCTGACAACAGCCACGCGTTCGCCATCACTCGCGCCACGGCGAGCTTGAAGGAGGCTCTCGATGCAACCGCCGAGCGTGACGGTGACACGGTCCGACTGATCCTGCGGAGTCGCGGGGTCGGGCACGCGTTTCCGACCGGCGATACGTTCAGGGCGCTGCATGTCGAAGTTGGGCGTGAGGGCCGGCCTGCCTCCGCGGAGACCCGACTTCAGCGAGCATTCGCTCTGGAGCGGGCGCACAGCGGGATGGGATTTGCGCTCGAGCAGGTGGCCGACACCCGCCTCGCCGCAGACGGGTCGGAGACAACGCTGGAGCTGTCTGTGCCTGCCGCCGGCTCCGCGACGCTTTGGTGGCGTGTCGTCTACGAGCGACGAGACAACCCTTTCAAGGCGAGCCCCCAAACCTTCGGTCGAATCGAGCTTGCCGGCGGAATCCTCGAACCGGGGGCCGACCGATGAAGACACGAAGCACCCCTGCGCTCGCGACGCTGCTCTGCTCGTTGGCGTGCACGTCTGCGTCGCCTGAGCCCCCCGCCGATCATCCCCCCGAGCCACAACGCGAACCGCGACTCCAAGCGTCACCGGGCGTCCCCGTGGAGCCCTCCGCCCAAAAAGCGGACCCCGCCCAGCCTCCACCCACGCTTCGTGTCGTGCTCGAAGCACACGGCACCCTCTCCAGGGTTGGCGATCGCCCGGCCTTCGGCCCACACGATGCAGGGTTCCGGAGGCTACCCGCGATCTTCTTTGGCCAGGACGCACAGGTCGAGGATCCGCTCGTCCTTCCACGCCGGGACGGCATCTTCGCCGTCGGCGGCCACTGGCCCGCCCCGCTGTTTGCCCAAGGAGCGTGGGGCGATCGCGGCGCCCCCGACAACCCCTTCATTTCGGTCCGTTTCGGCGACACCTGGAAGAAGCCCCGCTACGTCAAAGGTGGCTACGACTCCAATCAGTTCGTGTTTCCGTGGCGCGACCAATCACTCCTCGCGGTCAGGAACCCCGCGGTGGATACCGACCTGCCCCCCCGAATGGGCGTCATCGCCGGCGTGCCCACCTCGCCCAAGCTCGCGCCGGTTCTGTCGGGGTCCGGATGCCGCGCGAACAAGGTTGCGTCGGTGGCAGTCGATCTCAACGGACCCGTCGCGCTCTCGCTCGAGTGCCGCGATGGGAGTCGAAGGCTCGTCTACTGGAAGGGCGACGGCTCGCAAGGAGAGCTTCGCAAACTCTCCGCTCGCCCCATCGGGACCGAAGCCCACGAAGTCCAACCGGCACTGGGCCCCAACGGAGCCGCCCTGTTCGCCGACCTCGAGGGCGATACCGTTCACATCCAACGACGTGAGAACGGACGGTGGCGCACCTCATCGTTCCCCAGCTCGGGCGCTCCCTTGCAGGCCGCGATCACCGAACACGGAACGTGGGTCCTGACGACCGACGCAATCCACCGTGAGACCGACGATGGGTGGGCAATCATCGACGCGCCAGGCGAAGGCCGCTTCCGGTTGTTCGCAGGCTTGGAGACGGGCTCTACGTGGATCGTCCGCGATGGAAACCAGGTGTGGTGGAAAGACGAGAACGGCGGGTGGGCCCAGGTCGAGCTGCCTCGCTCCCCGTTCGAAGACGGCGAGTACACCGCGATCACCGAGGTCATAGCGTTGGGTCCTCGCGACGCCTGGTTCGAGGCCCGCACCGCTGGCGCGGAACGTCGCCTCAGGGACCGCTTCGCACACGCCATCCTGACGACCAGGGCTGCACCGGCGCCCAAACTCGGCGCCTGCGGCTACGCACCGGGCGCGTCCGAGTTCCAGTGCGACTACCTCACCTGGCCGGCCGTCGATCGGACCTGCTCCAAGCAGCTCGCCTTGCTCATTGATCGGCACACTGGCGCCGCCTCGGGAAACTACCGCGCGCTTCGTAAGTCACTCAAGGCGTCTCCGCTTGCCGGTGGAGCTCCGAGGTTCGTCGAGGCCGAGATTGGGCACATCAAGATCCTGGCGGCTTGGGTCGAATCCTACGCTCAAGGGCTCGCCCTGCTCGAGCGGGCCCCGTGGCGCAGGCCGGCATACCCACGCCCGGTGTGCGGGGACGAGGTTTCACTCGCGCGGTCCGAGCTCGTGCTCGGGCCGCCGGTGGAGCTTTGAAGTCGGAGCCAGCGACCGCGGTTGTCCCTACCGGTTCCCATCCCCCTTCCCCACGACCCCATACTCTCCAAGTTCGATCGAACCCCCGCGATCCTTCCACACGCTGGGCCGGAGACTCTTCTCGAACGTCTCGAGGTCGGATTCAAAGTCCAGCGATGCGGCGAACCGTCGTTCGGAGCCCCGCGCACGAAGAACGACGGGTTCATCGGTGCTCGGCTCGAGGACAACGTCGAGAAGCGTGCTGCCCGTCGCGTCGCGCATGACCACCCGCAGGGTCGAAGGCGGCCCCTCGCGGGGAGTCTCCGCGGGCGCGGTCGGCCGGGGCACCGCCATCAGTTTTGCCTCCACAAACGCTTGCAGAAGGCGCGAGACGGGGGCCGGAGATTCGACGTCGCGATCATCTCCACTGTCGAGAACCCACTGCTCCTGTGACCGCCGGAGCCGAATCCACCGCTGGATGGCCCAGTGTCCGTCTCGTTCCGCCCGCGCGCGCGCACGTCTCGCGGAGCCGACGAAGGCCGCGCTGTACGGGTCCGTATCTGCTTCTCTCGCCGCTTCCACCTCGACTCCGGGGGAGCGTTCGACGAGCTCAATCGACGCAACCGCGGAGGGATCGACCGCGAGCAGCCGCGCGCCGACGTCGAACGATGCGCGCTTCGTCGGCTGGATGTGCCTGCCGGCAAGCTGAGCGAGCAGGTCGCTCGTCCTCTCCCCCTGCAACGGATCCGCGAACAGATCCTGATCCGCGATCACCGTGACATCTGCACGGCCCGTCGCCGAGGTGCGCGCTGCGAACACCACCGGAGGCTCGAGCGATGTCGGAGGCCCACTGTCATCGAACTCGACCTCCCCGCCCGGATGGTGAAACGCCGCCGGCTTCGATACGACCTCGCTCGGGGCGATGAGCAGAGGCTCGAAGCGATCGTCCTTCGACTGCAGTCGGCCAGGATAGATCCCCACCAGCTCAGGCAAACCGTCGCCAGCGTTCGCGGGACGTACCTCGACGATATCCACGAGCCGCTCATTCCTCGGCTGGCGCGTTTGCTCGAGGACGCTGAGTTCGTCCCACTCGAATCCGTACGCGCGAAGCAGCCCCACCGCGTCGCCCTCGCTTCCCACGTTGTGGGCGCGCATCCGCTTCAGGTCAGTCCCGTAGCTTCGCCCGGGAGGATAGGCTGGCTCCAACCACTGCAGGGAGAACGGGTCCGCGATGATGATCGCAGGGATGCCCGAGTCGATGGCGGATGCGAGCGCGTCGAGCCTGCTCTGGTCGAGCGCATTGATCAGCGGGACAAGGAGCAGGCCGACCGCCTCAGGAATCGGATCGTCGAGGCTCACCGGCGCGACGTCGAACGATTGCTCAAGACCCGCTGCGGCCGGCCACGGCTCGAAGCTTGGGGGCGCACCGAAGATCGGGTATCCGCCGTCCACCACGCCGATCACTCCGGGCGACGGGCTCGGCGGACTGGCGGCTCGAGTGGCGCTTGGCACATCCTGCTTGGGGTGCGCGCCAAAAGGCGGCTGACCACCGCCGCAACCTATGACAAGTGCCAACAGAGCTCCGAAACACCGCACGGTACGCATCGTGATCGAGCCGTACCACGTACGGGCGTGCGGGTCGTCTCGCGGAGGGTCTTGGGGACACCCAGCCGACGCGCCGCGAGTTCGCAGAGGAAGATCCTGAGGATCGGACGGAAGGGACCGCAGCGTTGGTCGGGCGACCGCGACGGGGGACGAGACCTGTCCCTTCACGGGCTCCGTGCCGCCTGCTCCGGAGATTTCCGTTACCGTAGTGTCATGCGATCCATCGTGTGGGCACTCCTGTTGTCGAGCTCCGCCTGTATCACGCAAGCATCTGGTGCCCCTGCACCCGCCGAACCGGCCCCGCCTCTACAGCCGCCGGCCGAAGCCCTCCCCGACGCTGCGGTTCGGTTCTCCATCCAGCTGGGCGTTCACGACGAAATGATCGCCAGGTCGCCGGAGCTGGCCCTCTACGCTCGGGGTCTCTACCGAAGCGACGAAGAACTCGAAGCGCTTCGAGCCTTGGTCCTCGAGCACCAGCCAGAGGGAACCGTGTTCGGAGCCGTAGCGGGACCGACAGCTGCCGAGATGGCGGAAGCAGATGCCCGTTTGCACGCCAGCGACGATGTCCTCAAGCAGGCGTTCGCGCTCGACCAAGCGTTGGGCCAGCACACCCGGCTGTATGTTCCCGCGAAGGACTCTGTTCAGCTGACCAAGGGGCTGGTCGCGTGGGTCGACCACGCCTATGCGTCTCCGATCGAGTCGCTGCCCAACCGTCCCTGCACGATCGATGGTGCGGCGGGCTGTGTGGAGTCACTCAACCGATTCGTGGCCGTCACCGACGTGGGTTGGGGCGCACGCATCGATATCGCGGAGCTGTTCTGGCCGTCCCTCGACGGCGAACGAGTCGTAGAGACTAACTGCGAAACGGAAGATCAGCGTCGGCAAGATCGGACCGTCCTAGACGCGCTGAAAACGACCCGCTCGAAGAGGTTGGACTACTGGGCGCGGGCGTACGCGGCACCCGGCCTGGTCGCCGCACCCGATTCTCCAGTAGCAGTCGTCTCCGCAGCCGTCGACCCACACGCAGTCATGCGACTTGGCCAAGCACTCGAAGTCCGAAGCCAATATGAGTCCGAACTTGGACGGGCGCTTCGACAGGCCGTGGCCGAACCCGGGGCGGAGGAAGAAGCTGCGGCGTACGAGATCCCACCGCTGGCCTCCGCTTCGGCGGGCTTCCCGTTTTCTAGCTACGTCGCCCACTGGTCGTTCGAAGCAGACACCCGGTCCATCGACCTTGAGTGGAAGCTCAACGAGCTCGGGCAGAAGCTGGTGACACACGCCAATCCCAAGGCTTCAGCCCCGGATGCGGCGAGTGTCTGCGCCGACACTAGCGCGTGCGCTGTGTTCACCGAGTCGTTCAGCGGGATTCTCAATGTCCCTGGGTTCGATCCGATGAGCATGCAAGGGGTGGAGCGAGGCCACCATCTGGGGCCCATCATCCTCGGCGCGTGGCCGAACGTACTCTCCAAGCTTGCCGAAGCTCTTCCCACCGACCCGATGCAAGCGGATGGTGCGTTGGCCGGATCCGCATGGCGCGATGGCTGGGGACGTCTCGAGTTTGCGGTTGGGAGTTGGTCGACCGACGGCCCCAAACGGCCCGCCATGTCCAGTGGGACCCGGCTTCCGGTCCCCGGCGGGCAGCGGTACTACACCGAGGACGCGAACTTCGTCGTCCTGGACTCGCCCCGCCCCCAGAGCGCCGGCTGGGTCGCGGCTTCCGATCTCACGCGAGCGGCCTGGCTCACCGAACGCCCCCGCGGAGGTTCTGACATCTCGGGGGCAACCGTGAGATTCTCGGACCTTCTTGCCGCACAGCGTTTCGTGCAAGGAGGACGGGGGGCATCGCGATGGTCGGAGCTCAACATCGACCTCGAGCTCGACGATAAGGTCGTTCGAGGACACCTGGTCTTGAGCGGCAACCGAAAGGACGTGGTGGAATGAGGGGTCGATTGTTGATCGCTGCGGCGTGTTTCACCTCGTGCAGGGGCACGCCTGTCAGCGGGGAGCAAGACGGTGTCCCGACCGCCGCGCCGCAGGACGCCACAAGCCCCAACTCCTTGCCGTCGCTACGCCGGCTCGGCGGTGAGTCAGGGCGGGACGAGGTCGTCGACTTCAGATTCGGAGAGGTGACGCGATCAGTAGAGATCGATGGATTCGGCCACGTTGTGCTCCGCGACCCATCCGTCGGCGCGGACTTTGAGGTCGTCCTCGCGGCGTCTGCTGGAAAACCCGAAAAGACGTATCTGTCCGAGAACAGCCGCTGGCTGCTCGTACACCACCGCAATCAATCCGTAGAGCTGTGGGACGCCACTTCTGGAAACCGCGTGGCTGAGCTCGGCTATGCCGGGTCCACACGGGCGGCATTCGCGAAGACCCGTCCGGTCGGTGTCGTGTTGATGGATCACACGGCCAAGGTGGTGAACCTTAGAACCGGCGAAGCCCACGAAGTCGAGCATCGGCAACCCACCGTTCTCGTCGCGCCCGACGGAATGCGTGCCGTGATCGGCGATGTTCTTTGGGACATCTCGGCCGAGCCCAAGCGGGTCGCACAGCTTGAGGGGCTCATGTGGTTGCTGGGGAGTCACGGGTTCTCTAACGACTCCACGCGGGTCGCATACAGCACCTACGATGGCGAGTTCCGCGTCGTTCGTTCCACGGACGGGCAGAAGGTGATCACCATCGGCGGCCCGGATGCAAAGGTCCGGGGAGATGCGCTCATCTGGAGCCCAGACGACACCCTTGCGCTGATCTCCGAAAGCGGTGGCACCTACGCGGTCGACCTCGCAACCGGCTCCATGACGGCGCACGCTGGCAGGGTCGCTGCAGTCAGTCCGAAAGGCGACAGCATGATCCTCGCGCGATACCGCGACGTGGTCTGGACCCAGCTTGGCGAGGCCGAACCGTTGGCGAGTATCAGCCCGGGCTCGGAGTACACCGCCGCGGTGTTCGTCGACGGCAAGCCCATCGTCGGCGACCCAGAAGGCACTGCGAAGGTCGAGGGCAGGCGTAGCGGCGATGTCAGCCTTTCGGTCGCTTTGCGGTGGCGTACGCGGCTAGACCCTCGCGGGATCATTGTGGCTGACGAAGGCAACGCGGGCTTCGGGTCGCGCCATCCACAGGCTCGGTCCCTCGCAACCGACGAGTCCGTGCTGCGCACCATTGCGGACGCCTACGCGCTCGACTTCGTCGACGACGACACGCTGGTCACCTTCGGCGCAGGACTGACCCGGTGGTCGGTCGACGAAGGCCTGAGACCGGTGCTCGTTTGCCCTCTTCCGAGCCTGGCCGCGGGGCAGAGCAGCGAGACCTCCGAAGTTGCGGTGTTTGCCGGTGGAGTCGCCGCTCGAAGCGCCTCCGGAATCTGGGTCCACAAGCTCGATGAACAGTGCACCGAGCCCGAGCAGCGCACCGATGAACTTCACAGCGAAACCTCGGAGTTCCATGCGCTCGCATCCGGCGCGGCCTCCACGCTCGTGCTCGACCGCAACACAGCGCTCAACCTCACGACCCAGGCAGCGATCGAGCACGGAGGCAGGGGGGTCCGCGATGCGGCCATCAACCCAACCGGGGATACGCTCGCGATTCGAATGTGGGACAGCGTCCGAATCGTCCGAACGGATGGAGATGCGGACGAGATCCAGACCGGCCCGATTTCCGCGGTTGCATGGGGTCGCAAAGGAGACCGGCTGTTCGTGGCTGGCAAGCGGGGCCTGAGCATCATCACCGGGTCGACGATTCAATCAACGATTCAGTTTGCAGGGACTTCCCTCAACCCCGACGAAGTTGAGGTCTCCAATCTGACCATCTCCGGGGACAGCGTCGCTTGGAACGCTGAGACGGACGCCGAGGAGCACCTCGTCATCGCCAGCCTCGACAAGGGATCGGTACTCGCGAGTATTCCGGGGTCCTTTCCATTCGCGATCCACCCAGGCGGCGCGGTCGTTGCGTTCGCTGTTCCCGGGTGGATTCGAACCTTCGCCGCGGCCTCGGGCCGCGAGGTGACCGCAACCCGGACGCAGTTGCGAAATGTGGAGCGTCTAGCGTTCAGCCCCGGCGGCACACGGCTCGCTGCAATTGGACATGGGGTTGAAGTGTTTGAGCACGAAGCGCGATAGCAGGGGCCCTCGGCGCTGACATCCTCAGTCCAACAGCCGAAGAGTGGATCAGCGTCATGGTGGGGGTTGCTCCGGGGCATAGAGGAAGATGTTGAGGTCTTCGAGCGGCGCGAGCGTATGCGTGATGGTTGCGTGGACGGCATCCCAGGGCGAGCCGTCCTAGTCCGGATTCAGTGTCCTCGAGGTGGGATTTCGATCTCCAGTGGCGCTTGGTGGGGGAGTTGGTCACGGAGCGTGGCGGCGCGGCGGGGTTGCGCCCGACGAGCATCCGGCCGACGGGGCTGAGGGAGTGCGGGCGTTGGATACGACAGGCGCACGGGCTGGTCGGCGGGCTGGCGAGTTTGGTTGGTGGGATAGGTTGCTCGGGGCGAAGAATTCCATCGCGAGCCTGTCCCCTTCAACCGAGAGCGCTTGTGGAGCCGCTCTCAAGCCGCCAACATCGACCGCGCAGGACGATGGCTCGAGAGATCCGGATTCACATCGACACGCTCGAGTACACCCGACAGGGATTGCGTACGCGCGACGCGATTCCGTTACAGACGAGCCAGCACAACAAGATCGTGCTCGTCCGGCCGGACCGGCTCACGCCGCCGCTTGCGAGCTATGCGGGATTTCCCGTCGGGAGTTCATTCCCGGGGCCCGCGGTTCTCGCGTTGATGCGGAAGGTGGACGACGGTGGCGGGGACGCAGGCGTGTACCAGCTGCTCGCCCACGCCAGCGGCCAAGACTCTGAAGCCGACAGTAAGACCCTCACAGATCAACGGGGCCACGCGGTTCATGCCCTGCTCATCGGCGACGTTGATGCCGGGGTCGCGGCCTTCGACGACGGACAGTGGGACGAGTTGTGCACGCAGGTGATGCTCCGAGCGCTGCGGTGCGACCCGGGCCCGATCGACGGAGATGTTGGCGACGCCACCGCGGCTGCCATTCGCCAGTTTCAACAACGCTACGTCGACGACGTGTTCCACTCGGGCGCCCGAGCCACGGCGCCGCGACGCTTCGAGACGCTGAACGAACAGGGCGACCTCGACCGAGACACTCGGGAGGCTCTGGTCGAGGCCTATCTGCTCACCCACTCCCCTGCCGTCGATGAGGGCAGGTTTCATGCCACGGCCCCGGTCGCAGGCTGCGGAAGCTTCAATCCGGTGGTCGAATCGACGGACTCTGTCGTCAACGATCGGGTGTCCTTGATCCGTTATCCGGGGCCTCCGGAAAATCCGGAGTCAGCGCCGTGTTCGGTGGGCGACCCCGGGCCGTGTGCGATCGTCGACCAGGCCAAGCAGCGGTGCATGTGGTTTCGGGAGCACGTTCGCGATCCCGATCCGGCCCGGGCTGAGCACGAGCACTTCTCACCGATGTGGCGGCGCCTCCCCGATGGCCAGTACGCGCTCAGCGTCCTCACCACAGTTCCCGACGACGAAGAGGTCGTGTTCGAGGTGGTGACCGCTGCGGAAGCACTCAATGGCCCCGGTCTCGAGCCGTCGGGGCTCACCGCCGTCCTGTCTGACTCCCTGCCTTCGCATCCACACCGAGGCGTCGCGAGCGTCACATGGCGCCCTCCGACGAACTTCCTCCCAAACGCGCAGGGACGCGTTGTGCTGGAGGAGGGTGGGCAGGAATCGACGCCGGCGTTTCGCGTCTCGCACCCGGGGTCGGCCTCGGGTGGGGCCGCGAGGTTGTACGCCGCCTACCCGCGGCGCGCTGCCGCCTCGACGATCCCCGCCGGGGTCTTTGGGTTCGACTCCTCGTTCCCGCGCCCCGGGATCTGGGCATCACTCGCGGGCTTCCCCGAGCTGCTCGCAGCGGAACCCGCCGGAGTCGTCGCCTTCGGGCACACCGATGCCGTGGGTTCGGACGCGTACAACAAGCAGCTCTCCGACCGGAGAGCGCGCGCGGTCTCGGGGTTGGTTCGTTCGAATCTCGACGAGCTGAAGGCGGTCGCGCAGGAAGAGGATTGGGGGCTCGACACCTACCAGGCGATGCTTCGGGCGATCGGCTGCGACCCGGGTCCTCCGGACGGCGACGCGGGGGACATGACGAAGGCCGCCCTCCGAGCGTTTCAGGAGGGCTACCCGCGGGGCCTGTTCATCCCTCCCGATCGTGCACGTGGGGGAGAAGCGCTCGAGCAGACGAGTTCCCTCGACCTGCCGACAAAGACTGCGATTCTCGAGGCGTACGTCCATCACCTCGGGCTCGGCCTCGAAAACCTGCCGTCCGTTGGCCGCACGTTCGCAGGCTGTGGCGAGTTCAACCGGCAAAGCGAGGATGCGACGGACAACCGCCGTGTCACCCTCGCGGTCTTCCAGGACGTACCAGCGGAGGCCTTTCCCTGCACTGCCGGCGACGAGAAGCAATGCAGCCTGGACGGGGCCACGGGCCTGCGCCGGTGCAGCTTCTACCGCGAGCAGGTGGACGAGCCCGAGAAGTCTGCAGTCGTCGTGGAATTCTTCGACGACCATTGGATGCCGACGCCATCGTTGCGCGCGTACATGAGCGTGTTGACGTCGCTTCCCGACGACACGCCGGTCACGTTCAAGGTCTTTCGCTCGGGGCCCATCAAACCGCCGGGCAGCCTCTCGTCCTACTACGACGACACACTTCCTGACGACCTGGAAGAGGTGCTCGAAATTCCTGGCCGCGTCCTGCACGGGGTTGCGTTCGCGACCTGGGAGGGCGACGACAACTTCCACCCGTTCGAGACCTCCACCTGGTTTCATGCCGACTCGGTCAGCCCGGTCCCCGACAACTTTGCCGAGCAATGTCGTTCGGACGAGTTCCTCCAGCAGCAGATCGATCTGCTCCGAGGGGGCCAGCGCTACCGTCCTCCCGTCTTCTTGGTCGAGGGCGGTGGCGCATGGTTCCTCTCTCGCCCGCCGGGGCGTAGGGTTCGTAGCCTCGAGGTCCGTGAGCAGCGAGACGGGCCGGACCAGGCGCGACGTCTTGCCGTCCGTCCGGACGGAAGCGTCTTCGCAATGGAGGACTCCAGTTCACCGCAGCGTCACGACGACACGGTCACGCTCGTGTCGTTCGGTCCCGCCCGGACCCGACAGGAGGTGGGGCAGTGAGTTGGTCGATCACCAAGAAGAAGCCACTGGCGGGTGTGTCGCTGGTGGGGCCAGACCGCGTGCTCATCGACTTGGAACAGGCGTTCGACGCACCGCCCACGTTCGAGCAGGTCGCGCGGCACATCGGGATCTCACCGGAACGTCTCCTGAACGACCTGGTGGCTATCGTTGACGACCAGCAGCTCATGGCTGCGAAGATCTGGGCGCAGCGCGTCATCTATCACGCGATCGACCCAGAAGGCTTCGGCGACTATCGAAACCAGATAGCCGAAGACCCCACGCTCCAACCGGCGAAGCTCCTTGTCGACCAGGCGAAGAACAGCAGGCGTCGGGAGATCTATGGCCACGAAGACTTGAAACCGAACCAGCAGACGACCCGATTCCCGCTGTGGCTGGTCCCAACCACCGCCGGCGGAAGCTCCACCGTGATCCCCGCCCCGCAGAGCGCCGCAGCCAGAGACCTGATCGACCTGCGTAGGGACCACTGGGACGATATTCACGGCTACCTTGAGGCGAGCCAAGACGACTTTGATCTCCTCCGGGAGGAGTGTGAGCGCCTCTACATCGCATCGAAGATGTTCCTCTCACTCACCCGTCAGCTCAGGGAACAAGCGGGCGCGGTGCTTCAGCCACTCAACGACCTCGCGATGATGATCGGGAACATGTTGGCGAACACGGATCCGCCCCTGCCCCACCACGCGCACGCGGACGCGAAGCAACGCAACCGCCGCGTGGCCGCCGAGGTGGCTGCCGACCTGCATCTGGGGGCCAACCTCGTCACTGAGCACTACTTCGCCTCCGAAGACGACCCGATCGGGAGAGAACGCGCCAACAAGTTCAGGATCATCAAGGCCTGTCTCGACACCTTCCCAGGCGAAGCGGCCTCAAAGCTCATCATGTTGGCCGACCTCGCGCCGCCGGAGGTGACGTTCGAGTATTTCCGGGCGATGGAGGCGTGCGCCGCTGCGTTGTGCGTCGCAGATCCCGACGCGGCGCGACCGTTGCTCGAGAAGCACTTCCTGCACGCGCTGGTGAGTGTCGCCGAGAAAGTCCATCCGATCGACACGGGCAAACTCGATGGCGCAAAAAAGGAGCTGGCGGAGGCCGTGAACAGCTTTGACACCGCCGTCCTCAAGAAGCTCGACCAGAAAGGGGCCTTCCCCGCGCTGGCGGTCACGGTGGGCCCCCCGACGGACACAATCGCCAGGGGCAAGGAGATCCTCGACTGGGCTGGGAAACCGGCGGCCATCGTCGGCAAACTGGCAAACTATGCCTTGGTTGGGGTGGCCGCTGGAACGTTCGCACAGGGCTCGGCGTCGGCGATGATGACCCGCTTGGCGTTGGGGGTCGCGGGAACCAAGACCGTCGAGCTAGAGTCGGTCCTCGTCGCCATGCTGGCACAGGCTACCGGGGAGCATGTGGACCAGGAGGACGCGCTCGCGAAGGCGCTTAGCAACGCGGCGAGAGAGAAGATCAAGGGTGCATCGGAGTCGGTGAAGGACCGGCTGACACTCACCGACGACGGCGTGCTGCTCGGCATGTCGAGCGTGCGGTTCTTGCTCGATCTCGCGAGTACGCTGGCCTTGTTCTCCAAGCGAGCGAACGCCGACGAGGGCTGGAGGAGCGAGGATTGGCTCGACGCCGCGAAACAGGTCCACTCCGCGGCCGGGAGCGCGGCCGCCTTGATCGAGGCGATGGCGGCTCGCTACGGCTCGGCCGCCGAGCATGCGCTCGCAATCGAGAAGCAGGGCATCCACAAGCTCGCCGAGTGGGCGAAGATTGCAGACTCGAAGGTGCTCCCGGTCGCCGAGGTGGCGTTAGGCCTGTGGTCGGCACGGGAGACCCAACTCAAGGCCATGCGCTGGGGCCACGAGAGTGACGCGGGGTTCGAGGTGCTGGTCGTGGTGGTGGGGCTGTTGAAGTATGTGCACCCGTTGGCAGGTTTCGTCGCGACGGCGGTCCTTGGCGTGGTGAAGGTGCTCAAGGAGATGGACGGCGGTTCGAACGGGATGCACGCGTACTACGAGCACCAACGAGAGGTGATCGTGGCGCGGCTGAAGGGAATGAAGGGGATGGGGAAGGTTGCGGATCGGTGGCGGGAGCGGTTCGAGGCGGATAACCCTCAGCGCAAGCCGGACGTGATCTACGAGAACTGGCACAACATCCTGGATATCCGAAACGTGAAGGATTCGAAGATGACCCGGATGGACCGGTTGTACGCCCTCGTCTATACACTCAACGAGTGGAACGGGGCGATGAAGCCGGTGTCGATGCCGGCGTTCGCGGTGAAGACGAGCAAGCGCACCGATGTTCGGACCTCGCTCGAGCGGCAGCGTTTCCCCGAAGGCGCCATCGAGCTGGTGCTGGATGACTAGTCCGCCGAGCGTCGCCTGCAGACGCCACGGAGCCGTACGTCTGCAGGCGCGTCCTCGTCGTAGAGCCGCTCGCAGGAATAACTGCTCGGGCAGCCGTGACGCTCTTCGACGCTCTCGCCGACGACGTCCTTGAACACGCACACGAAGTCGGCTGCCTCTTCGACGAGCGTCACCTCCCGGCACGTCTCTACGAATCGACGACACTCGTCGGCGGGAAGGGGCTCTTCGTCGAAGCACAGATCGCAATGCGATGTGCTGTCGATGCAGCCATACTGGTCTTGCCGACACCTCCTCAGGACACAGCCGTAGGCGCAGTCGCGATCCTCGTGGAGCAGCACTCCAGGCCAGTTCGGCTCTGAAGGCGTCGTCAACCCAACTCCGTCCCCGAGATCGGTGAACACCGCCTCGTCGATCGGAAGGGTCTCGCCCTTCACCTTCGCAGCGCCGACCCAGCGATACCCTGATCGGCACTTCTGCGGGTTGCAGATCTTCCGGTGCACCTCGACGAGCATCGGGTTCTCCCGCCAGAACTCGGTCGGGGTCATCTCTCGGCAAGGCTTCGCCTGGTCAACCTTCGGGTCGTCTGAGCGCACAAGGTTGCAGAAATCTAGAGTGCGACCGCAGCGGCGGAAGTCATCGAGGTCGTTGCTGAACACGCCGCTGAAACAGAACGCCGTCGGGGGGTGCACCTCGTCAACCCATAGCCAACGAGCGTAACCGACGGCCTCCTCGGACCAGACGCAAGGCTCGCTGCGTCGCTCGCAGAACCAGCCCTGATCCACGAACGGCATCGGACGATCCCACTCCGGGGACGGATCGGCGGACTGCTGAGCCGTTGGCGCCGGGGAGTCACCCGTCTCGGAGGCGGGCGAGTTGCACACGGCGAGGGAGAGCCCGAGGAGGAGCGTGGTTCTTAACATCGGGGCACCGGGGTGCTTCGGGCGGCGGTCCGGCGGTTGGTCGCTGGTCGGTGCAGGCGCATGGGGCTCGACCGCAGTATCAGGGGCGCGGTCGGCGTTGGGCAAACGGATCTGTGGCCGAGGACAGGTTGGTCATCGCGCAACGTCCACGGCGGAGAGCTGAAAGCACGCAGCGTGTCCCGGCAGCGGCCGCGGAGTCGGTGCAAGCCGACGCCTATCGGTCGGCGTCGGCCTGGCGGCTAGAGACCTTCGTGGAGCCCCAGGTCGACGCGGCGGTCACGTCAGGACCGCCAGTCCAGGCTGCGGACGAAGTCGACCAAAACCTGTCGACCGGTGCGGTTGTTGTAGACCTTGCAGACCCGGTTCCAATGCGCGGACGTCGGGTGGGCCGTGGCGGCGGCGGGGAGGCCAAGCGTTTCCTTCGAGCTCAGGTGCCACCATCCTCGGCGGGAGACGAAGGCGACTGCGCGCGGCTGGTGTTCACGCAGGATGGCTTGGAAGACATCGTTGGCGACGGTCGCATCCAGGGCGGTGGGCTTGAGCGACTTGCCTTGCTTTGCGGGCCGCTGGAAGAAGTTGTAGATGACGAGGTCCTCGGCGACCTCGGCAGTCTCCGCGTAGCCGGGACCGGCCTCGTTGATCGCGTGGAAGGCGTTCTTCCAGATGCGATGGGCTCGCTTGGAGAACTTGGCCTTGCACGCGCCGCGGACGATGTTGGCAGTGCTGATCCAACGCGTCTCCTCTACTCCCAGCTTGACCCCGGCGTACCAGGCCTCGTCGTCGAGATGCACGGTGGAGTCCTTCGGTAGGTAGTGGCTCTCGCCGATGAGGAGCAGGCGTGGGGGTGCCCCGGCAGCAACGCGGCTGCCGACGAAGGGCGTCATGGTTGGGTAGAGCTTCCGAAGGTTCATGGTTGTCGTCGGGTGCAGAGGTGCGGTGCCAGTCATGACTAGTGCTCATCACGCCCAGTGACGAGGTACTCCAGCCGGTCACACTCGCGGGCAAGGTGCAACAGGATCGCCCGCAGCTCAGCAGGGTCCAACGTCGCGCGAGGGTGTTCGATTCGGCCGACCAGCCTGCCGGATTTGTCGAGCATGAAGGTGACCAGTGGCGTCCTGCGGTTCCGCGGCCATACGATCCGGGCAAGAGCGCTCCAACTGATCATCTTGACTCGCCGGCGGCCCAGGATTCTCGAGGTGAACACGTAATGGTCGTCGCGAGTGACTAGGCGGATCTTCTGTGCCCGCTCCGAGGGAAACGTGAGCACGACAACCCCGTCCTCGATCGAAAGGCGCGTCCCTGGATCCAGCTCCTCGGGAAGCTGACGAAGCATCCCGCGCAGGCTATCCACGACTCAGCTCCTTTCGAAGGTCACTCGCGAACACCGAGAGCGGGGCGTCCGTCTGAAGAATCTCACGCTCGACCAGATCGGCTGCGACGACGCACCGCTCCAGCGCCGACACAGCCTCGTCGAGGTCGAGCGTGTCGGGGTGGAACGGAGTCTCGACCTCGGCGGTCAGGTTGTACGTGTCGCGTTTGCTGTCGACCACAGCGCAGATCTTCGCGGCGGGCAACCGAGCTTGAAGGCGGAACACGGCTTCGATCGTGCCCTCGTCCTTGATCGGAACCACGCCTACGGGCGAGATGAACTGCAACAACACGAGCCCGCCGCCGTCACTGCGGAGCCGAACGGCGAACGGTTGGCGGCGCGCCTGGGCAGGGACCGCACCGGCCTTCACGACCCGACGAGGCAGCACCCAGGCTGTCGCCAGCCGACCTGCGCGATGCGGCTCCTGGGCCCACTGGATCTGGATCCTTCCCTCGAGTTCGGTGAGCATCTGGTCGAGGTGGGCCGTGTACCGATCCGTCTCCGAAGTGGGGACAGCGAGATGCGGGTCCTCCTCGGAGAGCAGGAGGCTCGGGTCCACATCGAACGGGCTGTCGAGAGCCTCGCTACTGGGCAGCTTAATCGGCGTTTGCTCGTGAATTGCGGACGCGAGGTTCACGGCGCTCTGGTGCGCCTCTTCGGCGCCCAGCCCCCGATGCAGGAGCGCCACGAACTCATCCATTCGCTTGAAGATTTCGCGCACTTGGACGAACTCGACGGTCGAGTCCAAGTAGGGGAACTGCACTTGCAAGAACTTGTCTGCGTCCGGACGGCCGCCGGCGGACAGCCGTCGGTGCGTCAGGGATCCAATGCGATCGACGCGCCCCGTTCGCTGCTCCATGGCCGAGGGGGTCCACGAGATCCCGTAGTGCATCACCCGCGCCGCGAACGTGTGGAGGTCCTCACCTTCTTGCAGGACGTCCGTGGTGATCAGGACGTAGGGATAGCCGGGCATCCGGAACTGCTTGACCATGCTCGCGTTGATCCGCCCCGACATCCCGCCCACGGGGCTTTGGGCGGAGAGCGTGCTCTGCAGGTACTTCGGGACCTCGGGGAGGGGCTTGTCCCGCGCGTCGGGGAAGTTGACGTCGAGGAGGAGCGCGAAGTGTTCGACAAGGGCCGCAAGCTCCTGCCGTGCGCCAAGCGTTTCCTCGGGCTCGAGCTGGAGGGCGTCGAAGTACGCTGTCGCAAGGTCCTTGACGGTCGGCTCATCGACTCCGGTGCGCGAAAGCGTGCCCCGCAGGCGGACGTAGACGCGCCACAACTCCACGAACGGGTGTCCAAGGGACATCGAGGCGCTGAGAAGCTCGCGAAGTACCTCGTGCTGGCGAAGGACCTCCACAAAGGCGGCCGGCCGAGCAGTCTGGGGATCGGTCTCGTCGATCCGCATGACGCCTGCACCCAGCGGATGACGTCGCAGCACGGAGAACGCGGTCGGGAGGCCAAGAACGTCGGCGGCCCCTGGGAAATCAGACGGGGCCTCGAGGTCTTCGGCGACCGCGCCGTTCCAGCCGAGTTCTCCGGCCAAGATGCGGGCGAGGCGACCGAGGTCATCATCGACCGCCGCGAGTCGGCGGATCGCCGCTTCCTGGTACGCACGGAAAACACGGCGCCGCGGAAAACGTTTCTGCCGCGAACCACTGCGGAAGATCGCATGCGCCTGCACCCGAAGGTCTGCTTCGAGTCGAGCAGAGTCGACGCCGAGGCGCGATGCCAAGCCCGTCAAACTGGCCAGTTCTTCGCCGCCCAACCAGTCCACGTAGTTCTCATCGAGGACGATCGAGAGCGCCTCCTTCTCGTCCGTCAGACGCCGACGTCGGAACCATCCGCCGGAGGCGACCTTGAGCTTTCGCTCCCCGCGGAAGAACCACGCAAAGAATGAGTCGTTGCCGCCCGCGTCGGGCGGCGTGCCGTCGCCTTCGGGGTCGGCGACAACCTCCTGTTCGTCCTCATCGACGTCAACCGCCCCGGTGCTGCTTGCTCTTCGGTACCGAAGGAACTGGCGCTCGATCTCTGCTTGCACGGCCGGCTCCACGTCAGCAACAAGCCTCGAGACGAGCCAGTCGTCGTAGCTCTGCGCGACTTTGTCGGCGAGCTCTCGGACACTTGCGACCCGGCGAACGAACACCAGCGTCTTCTCCCCGCGGCGCAGTGCTGTGGCCAACGACTGGGCCACGGCGTTCATCTTGGGGTGCGGCAGCGCCTCCTGGAACCGCTCGCGATAGCTCTGCGCCAGGTGGGCGATGGACACCGCGTCGACCCCGTCCCGTTCCAGCTCGTCGGCGGTCTGGTCAGCCTGATCGAACTTAGGGTCGTCGTCATCGCTCACCAGCTTGGCCGTCTCGAGGAAGCTCTCGAACGAAGCCAACATCCCCATTTGGAACCGACGGCCAAAGGTCCGGCCGCTTTGGCGGCCCAGGTCGGCCAACACGTCACTGACCTTCTTCTGCACCAGGGCCACCACCAAGCGCTCGCGATCGTCCGCGGTCCGAAGGGAGGCCCCATGCTCGTCCACACCGCCCCGCCGCCACTCCCGGCGATACATGTTCTTGGTGAAGCGTTTGTCGCCGAGCTGCAGGCCGGTCAGGCGCCGCACCATGAACGAACGCGTGCGCTCCTGCTGCGCGCCGCGCCGCGATTCACCATCGATGAGCTCGGGCGCGAGGGCGCCTTTGCCGAGCAACTCGAGTTGGTTCCACAGCTCACGGTAGTCGCCCTCGAGGGGCGTGGCAGACAGGGTCAACACCCGGTCAACCCGTGGCCCGCCACCACGGAAGTACGGGACGTCAGGATCTTCGCGCCCCAACGCCAGCGCCAAGAGCCGGTTGCGCGCGGATCCACCAGCGTAGCCGTGGCGGAGGTTGTGCGCCTCGTCCACCACGAGCAGGTCGAACTGCGGGAGCGCGGCGTTGATCGCTCGCGCGTACGTCTCCTTGAAGCGGTCCTTGTCCCGAAGGTCGAACTGACCGTGAGGGAGCCACGGCAGCAAACGTCGCAGCTCGCGTCGCTTGTTCTTCCACCCGGTGTTGTCCTTGCGAAGCGCGAGGCTGAAGCTGGACATCCGCAGCACGAAGTCTCGGTGCGCGTTGGCGTGGACCTCGGTCACAAGGTGGGCAAGGCTGTCGCAAGAAACGAGGTCGACGACCGGGCTGTTCTGCAGGCTCTTCACCCGCAGGTCGGGAACTCGCCAGTTGTTGGCAACGAAGTTCCGCGCCTCCTTGCGCCACTTTTCTTGGATGTTGGAGCGCGGCACGACGTAGAGCACCCGCAGCCCTGGGTGGAAGTGGCGCAGAAGAGACACGACGCCCAGGGCGATGTAGGTCTTTCCCATGCCGACCTCGTCGGCGAGGTACGCGAACCCCTTGTCGGCGAGCATGTTGTGGAGCGCGACGGCGCCCTCGAGCTGGTCTTTGGCGAATGCCTGCGCGGCGGCGCTCTTCCCCCCGAAGTCGATCAGCCGCTCCGCGGTCTGCAGCCCCACTCGGTCCAGAGGGATCACGCTCGCGCCTCCGGGCTCTTGATGGGCACGAAGAACATCTCCTCGAACCACTCGAAGAACTTGTCGGTCTCGTCCGTCGACCCGAAGTCGAATGCTCCGCGCAGCTCGTGGATCGCCTGGAGGCGATCGTCCAACTCCTCGAGTTCATGAGCGTGGGCCTCGACGAACTCGGGATAGGCACCGCGGACCCAGCGGACAATGTCCTGCGCGCAAAAGAGACTCACGTAGCGGTTCACGCGGTCGGACGCTGTGTCTGAGAGCAACTTATCCACGAGGGACCCGAGGGAGTCGTGGCGCTTCCCAAACAGCCAGTAGATGGCATGCCGCTGTCCGCTCGCGTCACCACGATCGAGGGCTTCATCGAGTCGCTCTCGCAGGCAGGAGAAGGCGTGAAAGATGCCCGCAAAGCGGTCAAACATGGACGTGACCTCCTCGTGTGGGCTCTGGGAAGCATCGTCGGGATCGCCGTCGGGAAGGACGAGCCTCGAGATCTCGTTCTCCAAAAAGGCATCCTGTTGTTCGGTGGTCAGCATCGACCAGAACTCGAGGATCTGTTCGGGTGACAGCTCGCGAAGCAGGGAAGGCTTGTCCTCCATCCCGGTCTCCTGCACCAGGACCCGCTGATGAGGCGCGTCGCCGACGCTGACATCCAAGAAGCTGCCGGACCGCAGGACGCTGCGGAGGACTTCGGCGTCCGCGGTCACGCCCGTCCACCGGTCGAACTCCAGACTCGCGATCTCGGCAACCGGACGGCCCCCGCTGCCGATGCGAAACGACGCTGGGTTTACTCGGCGGCGTTGCTCCCAAAAATACGACAGTGCGCCGGAGCGCCAGTCGAAGCGAAGCGTAACCGGAAAGATGCTCTCGAGGCTCTGGTCCTCGGGGGCGCCGGGCCGAAACTCGGGCTGCACGGACGCGTCGATGGCCTCCATCCACCAATCCGGTCGCGTCGAGGGGTCGAGATCCAGCAAGACGGCCGTCTCAAGATTTCCCTGCTTGGAACCCTTGTGCGCGGCGTTGGTGAGGTTGGGCGAGCCCACAAGCATCATGTCAATACGGTCGTTGGGGGAGAAGACGCGATAGACCTTGGCGTGGACGTAGCGCTGGCGCGCTTCGGCGTTTCCTTTGCCAAAGGACGTGTACTTCCCCGGCAGCTGGCCCCACCGCACGTTTGGAAGCGCTTTGACGCTTTCGTAGAAGGCCTGGCGGCACTGCGCGCGGCCGTGTTCATCACGCGGCAGCGAGATTCGGGTGGCCGTTGGTTGCACGTGCTCGATCAGAGCCTTGAGGGTAGGCGTGTCGTCCTGGTCGTCGAAGAACGGAGAGATGACCTCGAGCCTGCAGCCCGCGGGAACGCGCTCGCCCAAGTACTCGGGGAGCGTCGACTCGCCATGCCAAAGCCGGGTGTGGAGACGCCCACCTTGCTTCTGCTGTTTGCGTGTCGTGGTCTTGCTTCGCAGAAAGCGACGCAGATCATTGAGCCCCGCATGCACGGCGTCGCGGCCCTGCCGTTCGTCGCCGGTCGCGGTTGTGCGGTCGAGTTTTTCGAGGCGCGAGAAGAGTCCACCGGGTCCGAGCAGATCATCTCGCACGAGGTCCTTGCTGTCGGCGCGAACATCGTGGACATGCGCGACCTCGACGTTCTCCCACCATCCGGTGCGCGTCAGGTTCGCCGAGGTCGTGAGCATCACGAGCCGCTGTTCTATCGGAGCACCGGGCTCGGCGGGATCGTCGAGCAGCAAGAACACGTGCTTGGCATGGAGCACGCCGCCGGGGGTGGAGACGCCGATCCGTCGGTAGTCGAGGCGTGCGGGGCCAGTCTCCGTAATGAGTGCCGAGCGGTCGTAGTACACGGCGAGGTGGTCGAGGTCTCTCATCGCCTCGTCGAGTTGGGCTCGCCGGACCGCCTCGTTCTCGCTAAAGCCCCGACCAAAGAGCAACGGGAGGATCGAGTGTTCGAAGAAGCCGGGGTCGAACTGAAAGGACACGAACACCGCCGCCCGGACGCGGCTTTCGCCAACCGCGGCCTCGAGCGATTGAGACAGAACCCTGGTCTCCGGGGATGAACTCATGCCGCGTCGTCCTCCTCTTCGCGAAAGGTGCCCAGCACCTCGCCTCCCACCGACTTCACGGAGGTGAGGAAGTACGGATGGATGAGCAAGCCGGCCGGATCCTCGGGCAGGTCGGCGCCCTCCTGCTTGTGGCGGACCTGCAGAGTGTCACGGTCGCGGACGATCCACGGCCCTCCGCCGCGACGCGCCATGACCTCGGCATTTTGGTCGAGGATGGCTTCGATCACCGCGACCCAGTCACCGGTGTGGAGGGATCGAGCCAGGGTTTCAAATCGGCGTACGCCCTGCTCTTGATGGAGCACCTCGACGGGTTCGAGGTGTGCGGAGAGCGCATCCGGGTCGACGTGACCGAGCCCGGAGTTCCACTTGGCGGCCAGGTCGTCGGCGAGGTCGTGGATGGAGCGATCATCGGCGTTGACCTGCAGGTAGCCGAACACGCGGGACGCCGGACCGATGACGTGCTCGAAGCGGTAGATTCTCCAGAGCCGGTCGTGTAGGTCGTCGTAGCCGCGTTCCTTCGCCAACGCGATGACTCCGATGAGTTGGTCCATGTCGAAGCGGTCGAGCCACGTGCCGTGCTCGTCGTTGTAAGCACGGATGCACTCCCACAGTTGATGCTGCCGACCGCCCGGATCGGCAGGGCCACCGCAGGCGAAACGTTCGATGTAGAAGTCCTTCTCTTGGGCGCTGAACTCGTCGGTGTGCAGCTCAGCCAGAAGTCGTGCGACCTGTTCGTCGGAACCGCGTGGCTCGAACCACTTCCGACTGCGCAACACATCCAAGATCGCACGTCCGTCGCGGAGGCCGGCCTGCTCAAGGCGCGGGTAGACGATGTCCCGCACGAAGGCCTCGCCGTCTTCACTCAGCCGCAGCGACTTGCGAACCAACAGGCCGCTCTCCTGCGCAGGGCCGGAGAACAACGTCCACAGGCCGTATGCCCGCTGGTTGGACAAGATCTGAGCATCGCGGCTGCTCCCGATCCGCACCTTCTTTGATTGCGTGAGGCGGCTGCGGACCCGGCGGAGCCCGAGAACCCGACCGGGGTGCGCATCGCGGTCCTCGGCGGCTGCGAGCCGGCTGTAGGCTGTGAGCTGCTCGAACTTGAGAAAGGCCTCGACGACCGACGCCTCGGGAACGTCGCGCTCGTCGACCAACCGGCGCGCGAAGTGATAGCCGAGAAGCAGCGTGGTGAAACCGCGAGCGGAAGACGCGACGAGCGAGAGGTTGCCAACGACTTGCCTTCCGTAGCGGCTCCAGAGGGGGAGGAGGCCGAGGGGGTCGATGGATCCCTTGACGGCGATCTCGGGGTCGACCTCGGTGAGGAACGGGGCGTTCATGACGTCTGGGGGTTCTTGAGCGTCGTAGCCAGCTCCGCGTAGCGGCAGAACGCATTCGCGAGCTGCATCTGCCGCGGGGTCCGGCACTCGGGTTCGAACAGCCGCGGGCTTGCGACGAGGATACAGGCGCACCGAGCCCGGGAGGTCGCGACGTTCAGCCGGTTGAGGCTGAAGAGGAACTCCATCCCGCGCGGCGCCTCGTCGGGGGATGAGGTGGCCATGGAGTAGATGACGACGGGGGCCTCTTGGCCCTGGAACTTGTCGACGGTTCCGATCTTGGCGTCCGGCAGGCGTTCGCCGAGGAGGCCGACGTGGGCGTTGTAGGGGGCGACGATCAGGATGTCGGCGGCGGTGAGCTTGGCTTCGACGCCGTGCTGGTTTCGCCAGGAGACGTGGCCGGAGAGGAGGGCTTTGTAGAGGTCGGCGACGATTTCGGCCTCTTCGGTGGAGCTGTTGCGGTTGCCGTCGTGCTCGGCGGGGACGGTCCAGAGGCCTGCGCCGGCGAAGGGGGTGTCGCCGAGGAGGGCTTGTTGGGCGAGTTCGGGGCGCGAGGTGAGGCGGCCTTCGTAGAAGAGCTCGGAGGTGAGCTGGCAGATGGTGGGGTGCAGGCGGTAGGTCTCAGCCAGGAACAAGCCGCGGTCGGGGGCGATGGTCTGCTTGCCGTGCAGGATGTGCTCGAGGGCGGAGGCGTCGGTGCCCTGGGGTTGGGTGCCCTGGAGGGGTTGCTCGAGCTGTTGGGGGTCGCCGAGCAGGACGACGCTGTGGGCGGCCTGGGAGACGGCGAGGACGTTGGCCAGGGACATCTGGCCGGCCTCGTCGACGAAGAGGACGTCGAGGGACTCGGCGGCGGCTTCCCGGGACCAGAGCCATGCGGTGCCCGCGGCAACATCGACAGTGCCGTCGGCGAGCGCGGCGTCCAGGTCCTGGTTCTTCGCGGTCTCGCGGATCGGCTGCCCTTCGTTCTTGGCGGCCTTGCCGCTGACCTTCTGCAGGCAGCGAATCGAGAGACCCTCCTGTGCGGCGGCCTCGACGACGGCCTCGAGCAGGTTTCGGATCACCTTGTGCCCGCCAGCAGTGATGCCGACCTTCTTCCCGGCGCGGACGAGCTCGCAGATCATGCGGGCCCCGGTGAAGGTCTTGCCGGCGCCGGGAGGGCCTTGGATGGCGAGGACGCCACCGTCCAGCTCCAGGGCGAGGCGGCGAGCGGCTTCGAGCGCGGTCTCGCCCGTGCGCTGGAGAGCAGCACCGGGTTGGGTAGGCCCCGAGCATCGAGGCACGAGACCCAACAGGAGGTCCCGCCCTGCTCTGACTGGGCCGTCCGCGTTGACCCCGTGGGCAGCGACCCACTCGCCGAGGCGGAAGAGGGAGTCCGACAGGACGGTGAGTCCAACGGTGGAGTGTGCGAAAGCGGCAGTCGGGTGGAGGTCGGCCGCGACCTGTCGCTTCGTGATGTCGATGGTTCCACCGGCGAGGTCGATGTGCTCAACCGTCCCGAGCGGGGCCTTGACCCCAGTGTGGAGGTCGTCGCCCTTCTTCA
Source organism: uncultured Pseudomonadota bacterium (assembly GCA_913061055.1). GTDB lineage: Bacteria > Myxococcota_A > Polyangia > Nannocystales > Nannocystaceae > CAJXVA01. The sequence goes on along the minus strand of CAJXVA010000038.1, from coordinate 9,683 downwards.
CCCCCGTGTCCTGCGGAGGAAACCGGTAGCGGTGGATCGGGCACCTGGCGGTCCCACCAACGTGTTCCTCGAACACGAGCCCAACAAGCCCTGCCCGCTCGTCCATGAGCTCTTCCTCGCCCAAGTCGGCCAGACGGAAGTACTCCCACCAAGGGGCTTTTTCCTCGCGGCGGTGCCAACCCAGCATGTGGGCCAGCAGCCAGCGCGCGTGCTCCTCCTCCGAGCGCTCCTCGCGGTCGACGGGAACGTCTCGCAGCAGCTGCTCCATGAGGGCGAGCACCTGCTGCTGGCGCTCGTCGACCTCCTCACTGGGCTCGGCGTCGCGAGGCACCGGACGCGGGACGTCCTCCCCACCCTCGACGAGCCCCGCGCGCAGACCCTCGAGCCAATCGCGTAGCCGCAGGGTGGAGACGCAGTCGTCGCGGTTGTAGGCCTGCACGGCGACGCGGACGGCTTGGGGGACGACGTCGACCTGGCGCAGCTCGAGGGTTCGCTCGAAGGCGCGCAGGTTCATGGAGGCTTCGCGCAGCTCGATCTGGCGCTCGTACCCGTAGAACTGCTCGAGGTCCTTGAGCGAGTAGCGCTCGACGCTGGCGCGGAGGGCTTGCTTGGTGATCGAGTAGAGGTCGACGAAGACGCCAGCGCGGAGCATGCGGTCGACCTCATCCTCGCGGGTGGCGTAGCGGCCCATGAGGCGCTTGATGGCGCCGGGCTCGTAGGGGGCGTAGTGGTAGACGTGAAGGTCGGGGAACCGCCGCCAGCGGTCCATGACCTCGTCGACGAAGGCCTCGAACATCTCGCGTTCTTGGGCGCCATCGAGCGCCCAGCGCTGGTGGTACTCGGGCGGGTGGTCATCGCTGGCGACGACCCATCCGAAGAGGTACTCGAGGCCTGTGGTGCCGACGAAGGCGTCGCCCTCGATGTCGAAGAAGACGTCGCCGGGTGAGGGTGCGGGGAGACGTGCGAGGCCGCGCTCTGGCTCGCGATCGAGCAGCTCGTGCACGGGGCGCTGTTGCTCGCGGCCCTCGAGCTGGACGCGGGCCTGCTCCCGAGCCCGAACGTATCCGTCCGGCGTGCCCCGCTGGGGCCGGCGCGAAAGCGGAACGGGGACCCGAGCAAGCTGGGCCAGGGTCGACACGCCCCAGGTCGAGACCTCTCGCCGCTGCAGCTTCGAGATCCCGGCGACGAGGGAGAGGTGGTCGTCGTCGTGCCGACGCTTGTCGCAGGCGGACCACCACCGGCAGATATCGCACTGGGGAACCGGCTCGGGGTAGGTCGGCGGGGCATCGCCGGGGGCTGCGTCGACGACGGCTGCGAGCCGGGCTTTGACGAGGCGGTGGTACGCCAGGTAGTCGCTCAGGCGGAAGGTCTCGGGTTGGAAGTCGGTGTCTGGGGCGACCACATGCATGAACTCGGGGACGTGGTCTTGGATCTCGGCGACGGCGTCGGAGTAGAGGCACAGCTGGAGGATCGTTCCGGCTCGGGTCTCGCGCGCAAGCTTGGTGTCGATGACCTCGTAGCTGTAGGGGCCCAGGGCGCTTGGGGTGGGGACTCGCAGGAGGATGTCTGCGCGGCCGAACCATCGGCCGCAGGCAAGGGTTGGCTGGGCGATGACGTCTGGGCCGGCGCGCATGGCCTCGATGGTTGCTTCGGCGCCAGACTGGTTTCCCTCAGCCTTCACCTCTGCGATTGATTTGCCGAGTCCTCGGAGGTGGTTGAGGTAGGCGAGTTCGTGCTCGAAGCCCCGCTGCTGGAGGACCTCAAGGGCTGGGTCGCGCCAAACGGGCGGGTGGAGCTCGCCGTGGGCGGCGCGTAGGTCGAGCGTCGTGAGGTGCGAGCAACCGAGGTGGTTGGCCAGGTCGCTTGCAGAAAGGGAAACCTGGCCATCGCGGAGGAGCATGGGGCGGATGATCGCGTTGCGGCAGACGTGGGTGCAACCAAATCCCGGTGAGTCTCGGTGGCTCCGGCCGGCCCGATTGAGGACCGAGGCGTCGCGGGTGCAAGAGAACACACGGCCGACGCGTCATGGTTCGATGCAAATACGGACGACGCGGCACTGCAGCACTGCAGGACCCGGGCATCCCCACCGAGATGCTCTTTAGGTGAGACACCTTCGTCCTCCCCCGCCGGGAACCCACCTTTGCGGTGGCACGCGACCGCACGCCACAACTCAGGGCCGTGGCCAAATCCTTTGAGCCTGGTCGAACAGCGTCTCCCCGCGCTGGAGAATGGCCGCCTCATCCCAGCCCGTGCTCTCCTGAAAGTAGGCGTTCAGACGCAATGCGCTCTGCTTCGCGATCTCCGATCGCTTCTTCGCGAACGGGCCATTGCTTACGGCCGAGTTGAGCCCTTGCGTCAGGAGCGTCAAGTTGCCGAAGCTGTGGAGCAGCCGGGCCCTACGGTCCTCGGCATTCTCGTCCCCGTCCCCACTGGCCGAGAGAGGCACCGGAGCGGGCCATGCCGGAGGCGCCCACTTCTGCGGCAGGACGTGCTCAACACTCAGCTTGCCGCGAATCACAATGGCCTCCTGCTTGCTCGTGCGCATGGAGTGGTCGATGGCACGAAGAATCATCGCGCACCGGGCCGCCTTCATGGTCCTATAGGCGGGCTGTTCAAGCCATGCTTTCCGGAACTTCCGGTCGCCCGGCCATTCCCCTGCTGGACCATCCGGCGCGAGCAGCAGCCCCTGGATCAGTCCTCGGGTGATGGGACCGCTCCCCCGAAGCCGTTGAAGAAGGGACAAGAAGAACCGGTTGTAGTTCTTCGTACCAAGATCACACACCATCCTCCGGACGAGATACGACTCCAGATCCGTGACGATTCCGTCAAGGTCTCCGTCGGGGATCCGCTCCCTCCCGCCGACGAGAAGCATGAGCATGAGCGGGTAGACGGTGCTGGTGTCGAGTGCGTCGAGCCGACTCGCGAACACGTCCACGCGAGAGTCGCCATCCGGTACGAACAACGAGGCGAACACGTCACTGTGGCGCCGCAGCACCTGCAGCTCGGTTGAAACGCTGCGGTCTTGCTCGGTCCGCCACCAATCCCGAAAGCCGTTGAACAAGTGACCAATGCCTTGCTCGCGGCCCGATCGGTACTGGATGTAGTAGTGCATGAACAGGTCGAGGCGGGTCCTCCGAATGCGCCCCTGTCGTTCCTCCTCTTTCCAGAACCGACGGTCGGCTCCGCCCTCTCCTTCCGCCGGGCGCTCGTCGTAATCGGACCACCACTCTGTGTAGAGGTTCTCAGCATCCTCGCCATCCGACGTCGCCTTCTGGAATACGAAGTTCCTGATAAGATCCGACGGTAGGAGCGGGACTCCCCTCGCATTGAGCGTCTCAAAGATGACCTGTGGGTCGTCGCCCTCCTCGAGTTCGATGACAACGAGCTGAATATGTCGACGTAGAGCTTCGAAAAGCGCGTGCGCCCGGATTCTGAGAAAGTCACCCCCGTCGACAGTCGCAGTGGCCCCCCCCTCCTCCGCCTCGGGGAAGCAAAACTCGCGCACCGCCCCAGCGAAGAATAAGTACGCCTCGACCAAGCGCGGGCGAGGATCTGGCTTGCGCCGGTACTTTCGACGCCGCAGCGGGTAGGACTCCTCCAGCGCGTCGAGTGACCCCGCGCTCATCGCCGCCGCGAACTCCCTGCGGTCAGCGTTCGTAGGCCACACTTTGAACACTTCGTGCTCATGCTCGCGCACGCCGTCGTGGACGGTCAGTCGCTCAAGGTCCCCGGCTATCCGGTCCTCAGTGGTGCCTTTCATCGCGTCACGAAAAGCTGCCAGCATGATCTGGAGCGTGGTCAGCCTCTGCTGGCCGTCGATCACCTCGACGGCCTCCACCTGACGGCCGTACACACGGACTTGACTCAGAACGACTGCTCCCAGGAAGTGGTTCCCGATTCGGTCGTTTTGGCCCCGGTCCTGTTCGCGCTCGAGGATCGCCTCCGCGCGGCCGACGATGTCCCTCCAAAGCGGCTCCCACTGCTCGTCCTTGCCCCAGACATAGGGGCGCTGAAAGAGCGGGACCGTGTAGCGTCGTTGTCGTTGGAAGAGATCGAAGAGCGGCTGGTTCGAAGAACGCATGATGCGGGACAGATGGTTGGGTTCGAAATTGCGGAGTTTAGACAGTCGGCTATTCGACGACGGTCTTCAGCAAGGCATCCCTTGCGTCGGAATAGAACTGAACGTCGACCTTCGTCGCCATATCGTCGGAGAGGTCGTTCAGCTGGCGCCGAGAAGCGACAGGCATGAGCACGGCCGTCGCGCCCTTTTCGACGGCCAGCTCGACCACGCTCACGGCGTTGTAGATCGGTTCAATCGACCCTCCCAGGTTGATACCGCCAACGACGATCAGCCCGCCTCTCGTGTGCTTTCCGAGAAGCGCCCCACACAGAGCGGTGAGGGTTGCGACTCCCAGCTTGCTTCCTGTCTTCACGGCATCGAACGACCGCAGCTGGATCGTGAACTCGTGGTTTCGCGGGTCGCGGTCCCCGACGAGTTCGCGGCTACGCGCGTACAGGTTCTGCTCAGCATAGCGCGCGCTTTCCGTGAATGGCCGCGGCGCGGGACGGTTGAGGATTTTTACTCCAGAGCCAGCTCCAACGTTGACCTCGATCCGGTACAGACCAGGATTCTCGTCCTGTCCGCCAGGGCTGACCGTCCATATCTGCCCCGGCGGAAGTGGGTCGGAACCGATACTGTTCTCGCTCTGTAGTTCCGGTGTCGACACAAACTTCTCGACGCCCTCGTCCCCCAACACGTAGCTGAAGTGGGTATTGCGAAACTCCGCCGCGCCGATTCGCTTCTGCTGTTCTTTCACCCGGCGTCTGGACTCAAGCGCGATCCGCACCGCCCACTCTAGGTCTTCGTCAGGGATCGGCGTATCCGCACTCGGGTACAAGAGCTTGAGCAGACCACTCACGGTCTTGCTCACGCCGTTGGTATCGCGACCGCTCAGCGCCCCCCCGTATCGAACCCGGCCCTGAACTGCACCGAGCCGGCTCTGCGTTCGCAGTCGGTTCAGACATTCAGAGAGAAAGTCACTCACAAGTCCGAAGTGATCGGTGAGTAGCTCGCGACCAACCTTGGGCACATCCCAACCCGGAAGATATGCGTGAATCCGGTCCATGAAAGCCGTATCATTCCGCATCTCCGGCGGGAGTGGACCGAAGAGGTGCCCGACGCGCTGTTGGTGTTCAACATCGACGTCGAAGTTGCCAACAAGCACGACGCTCCCGTCGGCGCGAATACTCTCCTTTCCGCGACTGAACTCGCCAGACTCCATGTACCCCTTCATGATGTTGACTCCGTCTTTTTGGTCGAACGAGACCCCCGACACCTCATCGAAGCAGACGGCGTCGTACTGGCAGACCAGTCCGCGCTGTCCGGTGGCGTTGTTCACGAACATCCGCGCCACGGTCGCTTTCCCGCCCGAGATGAGGTGCGCATATGGTGAGACCTGCTGGAAGAGATGGCTCTTTCCAGTCCCGCGTGGCCCCAACTCGACGAGGTTGTAGTTTCGTTCCGCGAGCGGCACGAGACGCAACAACATCATGTCGCGCGCACGCTCGCTCATTTTCTCGGCCTCCAGCCCAATGCTTCGCAGAAGAAACGCCTTCCACTCCTCTGTGGAAAACAGATCACGCCCTCGCCCGAGACCGTCGAGGACATCGCGCTTGGACAGCTGGATTTCTCTTAGCACCTCAATGCCAAAGGGCCGACCGTGCTTCTCCTGCGAAATCGCGGCGTCGTACACGAGGTCGACTTCAGCATAGAATCCCCCCGTCAACAGTCGGTCATGCTTGCGCACGATCGAGTCCTCGATCCGAACGTCCCGTAGCTGAAGGCTCGGAAGCTGGGCAAGGTACGAGTCGGTCTTGGCGTCGAGTCGAACGCTGACGAGGTCGATCAGCTTGACCGAGCCCTCCTCCCGAGCCCGCGCCTTGAACAGTTCCTGCTCACCAGCGCGGACGGTCCTCGATGATAGCTGCCTCTCAACGATGGCCAGCCCTTCGTCGATCTCGGTCTGGTCCGTGGAGGCGCAGTACCGGCCGAGCAAGAACTCGACGACGTACGTCGGCACCGGGTACTGACGCGCAAAGGTGCGGACGAGGTCCTTGCGGACGAGAAATCCGCCGAAGGCCTTCTCTGCGAGGTTGTCGAGGGCATCCATCTCCATTTTCAGTCTCCTCCACCGATGCAGGTCGCCATCTTTGCAACCACGGCACCGCCCGAGTTCAACACCACAACGAAGGCAGCGGTCCCGATCAAGCGGTCGTCCGGCACGACGGCGGAAGCGCGCCCTTCGATGTCGAGAGTCTTCACGGCAGCTGCAACGCTACTCGAGGCCTCGCCGGCCTTCGTTCGGATGTCGACCTCTAGGCCCGTAGCCGTGCCCGACGCAACCACGCGGCAACGCAGACCCCGCCACGAGAGACTCTCGATGACGACCGTCGCCGCCTCGCCGCCAGAGCGGCTGACATGCAGAATTGGGGTGAAGCACTCTTGCAGGCTCAGGCCGCCGTGCGTGTACTCGATTCCAGCCTTGAACGCACCGATTCCCGGAGCGAGAGCGACGCGCACCGAGCTCGACCACCGCCAGTCCATGACGAGATAGCCATCGCCGGTGGCAGACGTCTTCAGGACCGCGCATCGGCCCCAACGCGTATCCGCCAGCAGTTTTGGCAGCTCGACTTTCGGAAGGCCACCGGGCACGAGGAGCCACCCGTGGTCGGTCACGACCTTGACGGACTTCCAACCCGCGGCGAGCAGAGCCTCGATTCTCTCGGCCATTTCCCGAACCTGCTCGTCGATCCGCCTCGCCAGCTTCCATCCTTGCTCGTGCCCCATGTGGTCGAGCTCTCCGTGTTCAGTCCAAGCGCGACCATCCGGCTGGCCACTGTCATCGCCGCGCAAGACCTGGTAGCCCGCCTCGGTAAGGAGCTTCCGAAACCGGTCGATGGTCAGGCTCTTCGCTTGAGCCGCGACGGTGGGTAGAAAATCCTCGTTGAACTCGGCTCCTGCGATCAACCCCGTGACGGGAGAAACAGCGGGTTTGCACGTCGCCGTTACGGAGGGCAGAGCTGTCCAGCGGACATCGCGCCCAACATCAAGGCCACGCGACTCGAGGTTGCGGTGCAGCCGTTCTCCGATGTCGAATCGCAGTCCATCCGCGAAGAACATGCACTCCGCGTTTTCAGCCGTCACTGGGGCACGTGCTTCAGGCCGAGAACCCGGATAGCCGTGCTGTCGCGTCAGATCTTGAAGCCGAATGGCCGAGTCCTCCAACCACGGCCGATACACTGCCTGGAGGGCGTCTTTGATCGCGACCAAGTCCTCCGCACGCTCGGCCGAGGCCAAGGCCAGCATTGCCCCGTGGTCCGCTCGCCAAGCGCCGCCACGATAGAACTTCGCCATCTCGTCCGGCGTAGAACCTCCAAGTGCGCTGCCGCAAACACGAGCCATGGTGCACAGGTGCTCCATAGCGTCCGCCAGGGGCGCCATGCCGAGCTCTGCCCAGACCCAGTCACGCCTCTCTCCATGCTCCTCGTCAAGCCTGCAGAGCTCGGCGGCGGCCCCTGCGGGAGTGAGTACAACGAGGTCACGGAGCTGGGCCCGTAGCTGGTCCTCAGACTGCCTGCAGCAACGGGGCCAGGGTTCCCGTTCATCGTCGAAAATCACCCGGTGGTGCGGATGGGCCTGGTCCAAAAGCCCAGGGATCCCAGCGAGACTCCGTGGAGCCTCGATGAAGCGCTGCCACACGTGATGCCACGGACCCGATCGTCCGCCCAAGCGCTCCGCGGCGGCAAGCACTCCGTCGGTCTGTGGGTGAAAGTCGTAATCGCCCTGACACAACGAGCAGAATGCACCCCAGCGCGCGTCACCCCAAGCACCCCGCATGGTCTCCGGATCGCTCATCCAGCGCAGCAAGTCCCGCACCGGGTCGGGGGCGAGGAGCTGGTCGAAGTCCCCAGCTTCAAGCCGCCGACTGCTCAGGGTCTCCACAACAGTGTCGGCAAGCACCAACAGCGCCCGCTGCAAGGCGTCCAGGGTGGCCTTATCCTGCGCAACATCAAGCCCGAGGCCGTCCTTCGACTTCAAGAACGCAAGGACAGTCCAGTCGCGAGCGTTCGGCTGGCTCCACAGCACACCGCGGTACTGCAGCTCGGCGAGTGGCTGAAGGTAACGCGGGCAGGACTCAACGGCCCGCAACATCTGTCGGCTGACTCCCGGCAAATACAGAATCGGCACCGACTCTCCGTTCAACTCGTCAACCCCGACTTCCCCAGCCAGCAGACAACGCAGCCAGATCGCCGGGCCGCTACGAGCCTCCGGGTCGTATGGCCCCAGCTGCACGAGGGAGGGAAGGAGTTCACGCAAGAGAGGAATCAGCGCCTCCCACTGCCGGCCCTCGTCGGTCCACAAAATGGCCGCCGGCCCAACCATGACCGCACGGTTGTACACGCTCGCCTTGGCCAGGGAGTTCGCGAGCGCCTCAAGGACCGTGCCGCTTGACCTCTGCTCCGTCATTGGCCACCTCCCCGTTCCCGAGCGGCTCGCTTCTCCGCGAGGCTCAGGTGGTGGTCGTTGATGCGCGCCCCCTTCGACTCTCCGTAGGACGGTCCGAGCTCGTACCACGGGACGTCGTCCGGGTCGGTCCCTCGATCTTTCTTCCAGTGGATGTTCGGCTTGAAGCGAAGAACCCCGGCGCCCTTTCGGCCCACGTCGGGCACGCTCATGAACGGGCGAATGTTGACGCGAACGCCGTCATTGACGTCGGGATCCCAGCCGATCGGTTGCTCGTGGAAAGGCTTCCACCGGACGAAGATGTCATGAGGCTGCTCGCCCTCGAGGATGCGCCCGAGACTCTGTTGCAATCCGCGTGCGGCATCGAGCCGCGCAGAAGCGCCGTCGACCTCCCGATCCGCATCGTCCTGTTGTCGGCGAATCCAGTCACCAAGGTACGTGTACGTCAACGTTTCAAGGAGCTTGTAGTCGAGCTTATGGTAGTTGACCAGAGCGCCGAACCCGTCTTGCTTGATGCCGTCCCATATGTGCCAGATGAACGGGCGATGTTGGAAGAGCTGACAGTGCTGCTCGAAGAACTTGTTCTGGAGCCACCAGTCGAGGCCTTTGCCCTCGGCGCCCACACCACCCAGAAGCTCGTCGCGTGACGTCGTTGACCAACGCCCGCCATACGCGGCTTCGAGAAGAAGCAGCAGCCTGTCTGCAGCCGGTTCCTCACCCCGGATGGCAGGTAGGCAAACAATGCCGTCGTCATCGATATGTGGGCCAAGACTGGCGCCCGCCGATCCCGGCCACTCATAGCCGAGCAGTCGAGCGACCGCGATCTGCAGCGGGGCATCAGCGTCGGAAACGCCTCGGTCGAATGCCCACTGCGTAGGGTCGCTTGAAGTAGGGTCAGCGTTGACAGGTCCGGGGTCAGCTCCCTCCCGCCAGCGTGAGAGTTCGAACGGAACGCGTACCAGCGACCTATTTGTCGGTTTAAGCGCACGATCGATTCGACGAACCAAGCCGACATACTCGTCGGTTGAACAGAAGGCGACAACTGCCGCTAAATCCTGTGGGTCGCGCGGTACGATGGCTGACATGTTGCTATCGAAGACCTCGCCCAGATAGACGGAGGCGGGTAGCCCGGACATCTGGCTAATCGCCACCCCACGGC